>MEMN01000035.1:18041-20698 GCA_001767945.1 Alphaproteobacteria bacterium RIFCSPHIGHO2_12_FULL_66_14
GATCATCGAGCATCACAATGCGATCTGGGCCGACTTCATCGCGCCCGGCGGACCGGCAGTGGTCTGTTCCGTCGCGGACGTTATCCACCAAAACGCCGCCTTGCGGGACCGGCACCCGCGTGCTTAACGTCGCGCTTTAGTGACAAAGAAACGCATGGGCCTGCCGAGGTTGCCCCACCTCCTCGGCATCGAGGGACTTTCTCCCGAGACGATTTCGGGATTGCTCGATCTTTCCGAAAATTACATCGACCAGAACAGATCGATCGACAAGCGGCGCGACATGCTCGCCGGCCGCACCGTCATCAACCTGTTCTTCGAGAATTCGACGCGAACGCGCACCAGCTTCGAGGTCGCGGCCAAGCGGCTGGGCTCCGACGTCATCAACATGGATGTCGCCACCTCCTCGGTGCGCAAGGGCGAGACGCTGCTCGACACGGCGATGACCTTGAACGCCATGCGGCCCGACGCCATCGTCGTGCGCCATCATGAATCGGGCGCGGTCAATCTTCTGTCACAGAAGGTCAATTGCGCCGTCATCAACGCCGGCGACGGCCAGCACGAGCACCCGACCCAGGCGCTGCTCGACGCGCTCACCATCCGGCGACGACGCGGCAGCCTGCAGGGACTTCTGGTGGCGATCTGCGGCGACATCATGCACAGCCGAGTCGCGCGCTCGAACATCCACCTGCTGCAGATCATGGGCGCGCGCGTGCGCGTGGTCGGCCCGCCCACCCTGATGCCGACCGACATCGACAAGATGGGTGTCGAAGTCCACTACAACATGAAATCCGGCCTCGCCGACGTCGACATCGTGATGATGTTGCGCCTGCAGACCGAACGCATGCAGGGCACCTTCGTGCCCTCGATCAGCGAATACTTCCGCTTCTTCGGCCTCGATCACGAGAAGCTGAAATTCGCCAAGCCCGATGCGCTGATCATGCACCCCGGCCCCATGAACCGCGGTGTCGAGATCGACTCCGAGGTCGCCGACGACCTCGACCGCAGCGTCATCCACGAGCAGGTCGAAATGGGCGTGGCGGTGCGCATGGCCTGCCTGGAGGCGCTGATCGGCGGGCGGCGCAATACCGCGACCGGCCTCGCTGCGGGAGCGGCGGCATGAGCGGCAGCATCCACAAGATGGCGCCGCCGCACGCCGGGTCGACCGCCTACATCAATGCCCGCATCGTCGATCCTGTCGGCGACAGCGAATACCGCGGCGCCGTGCTGATCAGCGACGGCAAGATCGCCGACTACGGCCCCAACCTGTTCGCCTCGGGCGCGCCCTACGGCATCGAGTCGGTCTATTGCCACGGCCTCGTCCTGGCGCCCGGCGTGGTCGACACCCGTGTCCATACCGGCGAGCCGGGCGAGGAGCACAAGGAGACGCTGGAGAGCGCCGGCGCCGCCGCCGCGGTGGGCGGCATCACCTCGCTGATGCTGCTGCCCGACAACGAACCGCCGTTCGACGATGCCTCGCTGATCGAGTTCGTCGCCCGACGCGCCCGACTGATCAAGCTGGTGAACATGTACGCCTACGGCGCGCTTACGGTGGGCCTCGAGGGCAAGGAACTGGCGGAGATCGGCCTACTGGCCGAGGCCGGGGCAGTCGCCTTCACCGATGCCGACCACGCCGTCGGCAGCGCCCAGGTGATGCGTCGCGCCCTCTACTATTGCAAGGCGTTCGACGCGCTGATCGTCCACCTGCCGCAGGAGCCGACCCTGTCGGGCGGTCACATGACCAGCGGCGAGATGGCGACGCGGCTCGGCCTCGCGGGCAATCCGCCGCTGGCCGAGGTGATGATGGTCGAACGCGACATCCGCCTGGTCGAGATGACCGGCGGGCGGATGCACCTCGCCAAGATCTCGACCGCCGAGTCGGTCGCCGCCATCGCCGCGGCCAAGGCGCGTGGGCTCAGGATCACCTGCGACACCGCCGCTCCCTATTTCTCACTGAACGATCTCGAGGTCGGCGACTATCGGACCTTCTGCAAGCTGGTGCCGCCGCTGCGCGCCGAGAAGGACCGCACGGCCATCGTCGAGGGACTGAAGAGCGGCGTGATCGACGCCATCGTCTCGGACCACCGGCCGCAGGACCAGGACAGCAAGCGCGTGCCCTTCGCCCAGGCCGAACCGGGCGGCATCGGGCTGGAGACGCTGCTGCCGATCTCGCTCGAGCTGGTGCACAACGGCCATCTCACCCTGCCGCAACTCTTTCAGCGGCTGTCGAGCACGCCGGCCCGCCTGTTCGGCCTGCCGGGCGGACGCCTCGCCAAGGGTGCGCCGGCCGACCTTGTCGTGTTCGATGCCGACTTCGCCTGGAAGATCGACCGCGACGATCTGTGGAGCAAGACCAAGAACACGCCATTCGACGAGCGTCCGGTCCAGGGACGTGTCATGGCCACCATCGTCGGCGGCCGCACGATCTACCGCGACGACAGCTTTGTGACCGCCGCTGCAGCGGCCTAGCCGCCGGAGACGGCGGCTGAATTGACGCCTCGAAACCGCCACTTCGTCTGGTATGGTCGTAGCCTCTCCATGAACCAGGACGCATCTATGATGCTTCGACAGTCACTTCTTCTCGGCGTTGCAACACTGGCACTGATCGGCACAGGTCATGCGCAGCAGCGTGGACCGTCGCGCGACGACCTGCTCGACGC
>MEMN01000036.1:0-1438 GCA_001767945.1 Alphaproteobacteria bacterium RIFCSPHIGHO2_12_FULL_66_14
GTCTACGACTACGTGCATATCGGCAATGCGCGGCCCGTCGTGGTGTTCGACACGCTCTACCGGCTGCTGAAGCGCCACTATCCACGCGTCACCTACGTGCGCAACATCACCGACATCGACGACCGCATCATCGTGCGCGCCGCCGACAATGGCGAGAGCATCGAGGCACTGACCAACCGCACCGCCGACGCCTATCGAAGCGACATGCGCCGGCTGGGCGCACTGGCACCCGACGTCGAGCCGCGCGCCACCCAGTACGTCGCCGAGATGATCGACATGATCCAGCGCCTGGTCGACAACGGCCATGCCTACGCCGCCGATGGGCACGTGCTGTTCAGCGTACCCAGCATGGCCGACTACGGCCGCCTGTCGCGGCGCTCGCGCGACGAGCTGATCGCCGGCGCCCGAGTCGAAGTGGCGCCCTACAAGAAGGACCCGGCCGACTTCGTGCTGTGGAAGCCTTCGACCGACGCCCAGCCGGGCTGGGCCAGTCCGTGGAGCCGCGGCCGGCCGGGTTGGCACATCGAGTGCTCGGCGATGAGCGCCAGGCATCTCGGCGAAACCTTCGACATCCATGCCGGGGGCCTCGACCTCATCTTCCCGCACCACGAGAACGAGATCGCGCAGAGCCGCAGTGCCTTCGGCCATCCCTTCATGGCGACCTACTGGATGCACAACGGCTTCCTGAATATCTCCGGCGAGAAGATGAGCAAGTCGCTGGGCAACTTCTTCACTGTGCACGAACTGCTCGACCAGTTTCCCGGTGAGGCGATCCGCCTGCTGCTGCTGTCGGCACACTACCGCCAGCCGCTCGATTTCACGCACGAAGGCCTGGTGCAGGCCAAGGCGACGCTCGACCGCTGGTACGGCGCGCTGCGCGGCAAGGATGTGGCCCCCGCAACCGCCGTGCCGAAATCGGTCGAAGATGCCCTGAACGACGATCTCAACACGCCCATGGCAATCGGCGCCATTCATCAGCTCGCCGATCCCGCAGACTTGTGCGCCGGCGCGAACGCCCTCGGTCTCCTGCAGCAGGATGCCGAGGCGTGGTTCCGCTGGACGCCGGCGGGGTCTTCGGGCCCGGCCGATGACGAGATCGAGGTGGCGATCTCGGCCCGTCAGGCCGCGCGCAAGGCCAAGGACTTCAAGGAATCGGACCGCATCCGCGACGATCTCAAGGCCAAGGGCGTGATCCTCGAGGACGGGCCGAAAGGCACGACCTGGAAACGCGGCTAGGCCGCGTTCGGCATCTTCTGTTCCGGCCCAAGTTCGTAGCATTTCACCGCGACGGACTTGGGCCTGAGATCGCGCAGGCCTTTGAGGAACGCCGCCATGTGCGGCGTGGCGAAGTGGTCCTTTAGTGCCTGCTCGTCCTTCCACCATTCGCGCACGCGCATCAGGTCGGGTTCGAGCAGGTCGAAGGCATAGTCGTAGCCGG
>MEMN01000036.1:1454-4516 GCA_001767945.1 Alphaproteobacteria bacterium RIFCSPHIGHO2_12_FULL_66_14
CGCACCTGTTCGGCCTGCGCCGGATCGAAGCGGGCATCTGCAAGAACGATCAGCATGACGGTCTCCCTCAGCGCTTTTCGAAGATGATGCTCTGAACGGCCCGGCCGAAATAGCCCTTCGTATCGGCCAGACGGGCCGCGGCGATGCCGACCGAGTCGGGTCCGACCCAGGTTTCGGCGTCGAGCAGGATCCACTCGCCGACCGGTTCGCGCGCCAGGCTGAGCGAGAGATCGCCGTTGATGAAAGTCCAGGCTTCCATGTCGAGGACCGACGAGGTGCCGTTGCAGAAGTCGGCGGCGATGGCGGCGCGCATGAGGGGCGAGATCGCCGCACCCGCCACGATCGGCCGGTCGGCGCGATACCAGACTGCTGCCGGGCCGGGGATGCGGAAGGCGCCGCGCGCCACGCGCATGCTGATGCCGGTGAGGAACGGCGTCGCCTTGGCGAAAATGTCGGGTGGTTCGCAGCGTTCGGGCGCCGGCAGGTCGGCCGGCGGTGAGGTCGCGGTGTCGGGCATCGCCTGGTCGAGGACGCGGATGCGCAGCGCCGTCGCGCGCACCACTTCGGTGGCCCCGGCCAGCAGCCGCACGGCGACGAGCTGGATCTTGCGGCCTTCGCGCAGAACGTCGGTCTCGACGGTGAGCTGCGCCACCGGCACCGGCCGCATCAGGTCGACGGTGAGGCGCGCCACGCGCATCGGAACGGGGGACGGCAATCGTTCCACCGCCCAGCAGATCAGCGACGAGGGAGCGGCTCCGTGTTGCAGCGTCGGGTCCCAGGGGCCGCCGGCGAAGGCGCTTGTCTCGGCGGTGGCACCGTCGACTTGGTAGATCGCTTCCATTCCCTCAATTCCATACCAGCTCGGGGCGTCAATCGCGATGACTGCGGCGGTAATCGACTTGACCATCGGTCGATCGGTACCACATCGTTTGACGATGATTGCCTCTTACCCGGCCGACGATCACACCACGACCCTGCGGATGGTCCGCCAGTTCAATGCCTCGCGCGAGCGGCTGTTCGCGGCCTGGACCGACTCCCGGCAGATGGCGGCGTGGTTCGGGCCGCCCGGCGTCGCGGTGGAATCCTGTGAACTCGATGCCCGCGTGGGCGGCACCTGGCGCCTGCTGGGCACCAGCAATGGCGTGCCACGCGCCGTGTCGGGGAAATACCTCGAGGTGAAGCCGCCGGAGCGGCTGGTCTTTACCTGGGCGTGGCATGCGGACGGTACCTTCGCCACGCCGCGCGAGCACGAGACCGAGGTCAGGCTCGTCTTCAGGTCCGTCGGTGACCGCACCGAAATGACGTTGACTCACGGGCCGTTCCGCGACCGCACCGGTGTGGACAATCACACCCGCGGTTGGACGGGATCGTTCGACAAGCTCGAAACAATGCTGGCAACCGAAGGAGGCTCGGCATGAAGGCGATTTGGCGCGGCAAGACCATCGCGGAAAGCGACGGCACCCTCGAAGTCGGCGGCTATCGGTATTTCCCGCGCGACGTCGTGCGTATGGACTTGCTGCAGGCGGCACCCAAGACGGCGAGCGATCTCGAATGTCCGCATGGCGTGCAGTTCTACGACGTGGTCGAGGGCGGCGTGCGCAGTCCGCGGGCGGCGTGGTCCTACGAGGCGCCGCAACCCAGAATGAAGCCCGTCGACCACTGGATGGGCTTCTGGGAAGACGTCGAGATCAAGTAACCGCTGAGGGTGCCCCCAGCACCGGAATTTTTCTACTTGGTGATCGACGTGATCATGAGCGGCGTCGTCATGCCGATGACCACGTCGCCGACCTTGATCTTCTTCAGCATGTCCTGCTTGGCGATCGAGGTGGCCGAGTAGGTGCGAACGGCGCCGCCGTCGCCGCTGATCACCGAGACGGTGTTCTTGGCGAGGTCGACAGCGACCACCGTCAGGGTGAATCGGCCGGCCTCGACGTCGGTCCGGTTCGGCCTGGGGCTCATCTGGTCCTTGCGCGCTTCCTTGGAGCCCGGGCCCTTCTGGCGCAGGTTCAGCATGGTCACCACTTCGGTGTAGGTGACGGTCGCCAGTGATCCGTCGTCGATGGTACCGAGATTCGTCACGCTGTTGGCCACCGGCAGGAGCACCAGCCGGCCGTTGGGCAGGTTGAAGGCGACAGTGCGGGTGTCGGTGTCCACAGTTTCGACCGTCACGCGCGCCGTCACGGTGTCGCTGAAGGAAACGCCCTCGCGCGGCACGGCCTGGAGCTGGGCCGACGCCTGCCGCTCGGGCAAGCCGATCCCTACCGCCAGCACGGCGGCAAACATGGAAAAGCCCGCAGCCAACTTCATCGAACGGATAGTCATCGGCGTCTACCTCTAAAAACCCTGACGCGCCGGACAATAGCGATCCGAACCGGGCGCGCAACCACCAAGCCGCGCCGACTTTAGCTGAAATGGCCGAGAACGGCGCGGGCCACGGTTTCGGGCTGGTCGAGATAGGCCAGATGGCCGGCGCCGGCGATGATTTCGACCTGGCTCGCGCCGCCGATCCCGCCGTCGATTGCCGCGGCGAATTTCCGCGCATAGCTCGGAGGCAGCAGGGCGTCGCGTTCGCCCCACAGGATCAGGGTCGGGGCGGCGATCAGGCCGAGCCGTTTTTCCAGGCCGGTGTTGCCCAGTGGCCAAAACGCACGCGCCGCGGCCTCGGCGGCGCGCGTGACCTCGATCGGCCATTCGATCGAATTGGCGCCCTCGGGTGGGGCCATCAGGGCGTTCCATTTTTCGCCGTCGGCGCACATCAGGCCGGGCACCGCATCCTTGCGTTGCGCCCAGGGGTCGGCTGCCGGGTCGTCACCGTCGAACAGGCCGAACGGGCCGATCAGCGCCAGCCGGCGGACGTGGCCGGGAAAGATCGCGGCCATTTCGGCCGCGAAGGCTCCGCCCACCGAGGCGCCCACGAGGTCGGCGCCGGCGAGGCCTGCCTTGTCGACGAGCTGGCGCACCGCCAGCACCCAGTCGAGATGCGTGTCGAGTTCGGCATGGCCGGTTGCCCCGGGATAGCCCGGCAGCGACGGCACGATCACCGTGCGTGTCGCAGCGAGCCG
>MEMN01000036.1:4564-7825 GCA_001767945.1 Alphaproteobacteria bacterium RIFCSPHIGHO2_12_FULL_66_14
ACCTGTCCTCCCACTCGCCGAACAGGTCCTTCACCTTCGGCATCACCTTCTCGGCAAACAGCCGCGTGTTGTACTTGGTCGTGTCCTTGCTCATGTTGCCGTACTGCAGCAGCAGCATGAGATGGCCTACATTCAGGCTGGTGGCGACATGGCGGATCTGCTCCACCACTTCGTCGGGCGAACCGACGATGACATAGCCGCCGTCGACGATGTCCTTCATGTTGGTGGCCTTCAGCGCCGCCTTGGTCGCGGGATTGGCGACGTTGGCCGCCTTGGACACCATGCTTTCGATGCCGGCGCGCTGCGTCGCCTCCGTCGTATAGCCGGGCGGCTGGGCAAAGCGTGGATCGATGTGCAGGCAGCGCCCGTAAAAGTATTCGGCGGGTTCGGTGTAGAGGTCGAGCGCCTGCTGGCGGCTCTCGGCGACGCCGACGAACTGCAGGAAGCCGGCGCGGTACGGATTGCGATCCTTGCCGAGCTTCTCCATCTCGTTCCAGAAGCCCTGCATCGTCGCGAGGCCGGCCTTGTAGCCGTAGTAGGAGAGATAGCAGTAGACGTAGTCCATCTCTGCGCACCACCGCCATGTCTCGATCGAGCCGCCGCCGGGAATCCAGATCGGCGGGTGCGGGTCGTTCTGGATCGGCCGCGGCCAGATGTTGACGTAGCGCTGCTGGTTGTAGCGACCGTTGAAGGCGAAGGTGTCCTTCTCGGTCCACGCCTTCTTCACCAGGTCATGTGCCTCGAGATAGCGCTCGCGCAGCAGGCTCGGATTCTGGCCGTAGGCGTAGCAGGTGTCCATCGGTGAGCCGACCGGGAAGCCCGCGATCAGCCGGCCGCCCGAGATGCAGTCGATCATCGCGAATTCTTCAGCGACGCGCGTCGGCGGATTGTAGAGCGCCAGCGAGTTTCCCATGACGCAGAGCGCGGTGTCGGAGGTGCGGCGCGCGAGGGAACTCGCGATCAGGTTGGGTGAGGGCATCAGGCCGTAGCCGTTGGAGTGATGCTCGTTGACGCAGATCGCGTCGAAGCCGACTTCGGCGGCATACTCGAGCTCGTCCATGAAGTCGTTGTACATGTGATGCGCGCGCTTGGGGTCGAACAGCGACGAATGGATGTCGACCCACACGCTGGGATGCTTCTTGTTGAAGTCCTCCGGAAGCTCCGTGTACGGCATCAAATGGAACCACATCAGCTTCATGGTCGTTCTCCCTAAACCCGGACCTTTTGTAGGTAAACGATCGTTTACCTCGGGAGCGTGCCCCGGCTCAGACCTGTGTGCAATGTGGGATTTCCGCAGGTTGCGGGTAATTTTGTTGTTTTTCCCCTGCGTCACGCGTTCCGATTCGTATTTTGTGCGTTGCAATCTCGCGGTCGCAACAATAGCTTCGCTGCATCGCAGGAGGCATTGCTCATGTCCGTTGTCGCTTTCGCGGCCCGTCCGCATCCGACGGCCAACCAGCCGCAGAAGGATCTCTACGAGGTCGGCGAGATTCCACCGCTCGGCCACGTGCCCAAGAACATGTACGCCTGGGTCATCCGGCGCGAGCGTCATGGCCCGCCCGAGCAGTCCATGCAGCTCGAGGTCGTTCCGACGCACACCATCGGTGAAGACGAGGTGTTGGTCCTCGTGATGGCGGCTGGCGTCAATTACAACGGCGTGTGGGCCGGGCTTGGTCTGCCGATCTCGCCGTTCGATGTCCACAAGCAGCCATTCCACATCGCGGGCTCCGACGCCGCCGGCATCGTCTGGGCGATCGGCGCTAAGGTGAAGCGCTGGAAGGTCGGCGACGAGGTCGTGGTCCATTGTAACCAGGACGACGGCGACGACGAGGAGTGCAACGGCGGCGATCCGATGTTCTCCACCAGCCAGCGCATCTGGGGTTACGAGACGCCGGACGGCAGCTTCGCGCAATTCTGCAAGGTCCAGGCGCGCCAGCTCATGAAGCGGCCGCCGCATCTCACCTGGGAGGAGAGCGGCTCCTACACACTGACGCTCGCCACCGCCTACCGCATGCTGTTCGGCCATCGTCCGCACATCCTGCGGCCGGGCCACAATGTGCTGGTGTGGGGCGCGGCGGGCGGCATCGGCTCGATGGCGGTGCAGCTCATCGCCGCCGCCGGGGCCAACGCCATTGGCGTCATCTCCGATCCGTCGAAAACCGACTTCGTGATGTCGCTGGGCGCCCGCGGCGTCGTCAACCGCAACGACTTCGACTGCTGGGGCCAGCTGCCCGATGTCGACGACCAGAAGGGCTACGCCGAATACATGAAGAAGTGCCGCAAGTTCGGCGCCGCGATCTGGGAGCACACCGGCAAGGGCAACGACGTCGACTTCGTGTTCGAGCATCCCGGCGAGCAGACCTTCCCGGTGTCGTGCTTCGTGGTGAAGCGCGGCGGCATGGTGGTCTTCTGCGCCGGCACCACCGGCTACAACCTCACCATGGACGCGCGCTTCGTGTGGATGCGCCAGAAGCGCATCCAGGGCAGCCACTTCGCCAACCTGCTCCAGGCAAGCCAGGCCAACCAGCTGGTGATCGAGCGCCGTGTCGATCCCTGCATGAGCGAGGTCTTCGACTGGGCCGACATCCCCAAGGCCCACACCAAGATGTGGAAGAACCAGCACAAGCCCGGGAACATGGCCGTGCTCGTCTCCGCCAAGCGCCCCGGCCTGCGCACCCTCGAAGACGCGCTGGAGGATTAGTTCCTTCTCCTCCCCCGCGAAGCGAGGGAGGTGGCCCGCAGGGCCGGAGGGGGAAAGCCCCAGTCTGGCTCGTTGCCTTCCCCCTCCGCCCCTTCGGGGCACCTCCCCCGTAAGACCGGGGAGGAGAGAAGAGTGCATTCGATGCAATTGATCCTCTCAGACCTTCTTCCCTTGTGCGCCGAAGCCGAGACCGCCGCCGACCGCTACGAGACCGTGGCGCGCGAAGCGGTGCGCAGGCTGATCGCGCCCGCGGGCAAGGTCGATGCGAAGCTGCTGGAGCGCGAGCAGTTTGCGGCCCATGGCTTCGCCTGGATTGCGACGTATGTGTCGGCGATCCGTCAGATGCGGCGCTGGGCCGAGGCAAACGCGAGCGGCGAGCTGGAGCAGCTCGTTCTTCAGGTCGCGCTCGGTGAATATCTCGCCCAGCTGAAGGGCGGCATCGCCATCAGCCAGGTCGAGATCGTGCGGCCGGCCGATCTCGGCGCCGATCCTGCGGCACTCGACGTGCCCGCGGTCGGGAAGCTTATCGCGGCCAACACATCGGCGGCACGGCTCCGCAT
>MEMN01000036.1:7844-8061 GCA_001767945.1 Alphaproteobacteria bacterium RIFCSPHIGHO2_12_FULL_66_14
GGACTCGATACCGGCGACTTCGGCGCTCTGGGTCTCGGCGACGAGGCGCTGGAAGAGGTGCGCCGCCAGTTCCGCCGCTTCGTCGACACCGAAGTGGGCCCGCACGCCCACGGCCGGCATCTGCGCGACGAGCTGATCCCGCTGCCGGTGGTCCAGCAGATGGCCGACCTCGGCGTCTTCGGCCTCACCGTGCCGGAGGAGTGGGGCGGGCTCGGCA
>MEMN01000036.1:8091-8174 GCA_001767945.1 Alphaproteobacteria bacterium RIFCSPHIGHO2_12_FULL_66_14
AGGAACTGTCGCGCGGCTATATCGGCGTCGGCTCGCTGGGCACGCGTTCCGAGATCGCGGCCGAGCTGATCCGCGCGGGCGGC
>MEMN01000036.1:8344-14009 GCA_001767945.1 Alphaproteobacteria bacterium RIFCSPHIGHO2_12_FULL_66_14
CGCCGCCCGCGCCGACATCATGACGCTTCTCGCGCGCAGCGACGCCTCGAAGCCCGGCTATCAGGGGCTCTCGATGTTCCTGGCCGAGAAGCCCCGGGGCGACGAGGCCGATCCGTTCCCCGCCAAGGGTATGAGCGGCGGCGAGATCAAGGTGCTGGGCTATCGCGGCATGAAGGAATACGAGATCGGCTTCGACGGCTTCGAGGTGCCGGCCGAAAACCTTCTTGGCGGCAAGGAAGGCCAGGGGTTCAAGCAGCTCATGGCGACCTTCGAGAGCGCGCGCATCCAGACCGCGGCGCGCGCCGTTGGCGTGGCGCAGAACGCGCTCGAACTCGGCCTGCGCTACGCCAAGGACCGCATCCAGTTCGCCAAGCCGCTCTACGCCTTTCCGCGGGTTGCCGGAAAGATCGCCTGGATGGCGGTCGAGACCATGATCGCGCGTCAGTTGACGTACTTCGCGGCACGCGAAAAGGACCAGGACCGGCGTTGCGACATCGAGGCCGGCATGGCGAAGCTGCTGGCCGCGCGCGTCGCCTGGAGCAACGCCGACAATGCGCTGCAGATCCACGGCGGCAACGGCTACGCGATGGAATATCCCATCAGCCGCGTGCTGTGCGATGCCCGCATCCTCAACATCTTCGAAGGCGCGGCCGAGATCCAGGCGCAGGTCGTGTGCCGCGGGCTGTTAGAGGGCCGGAACTAGGACCGCAGCTAGGACGGCTCGTCTAGCGCCCGGAGTTTTCGTCGAGCCACTTCCTGGCGTCGTGAATGCTGCGGAATGTCTTCACGGGTCGGTCGCCTTCGGTCATCTTGACGAACTGTTCCACGACATCGCTGCGGGCCGGGTCGACCACGAAGGCGGTCGGGCCGCGTGTCGTATCCTTTGCCTTGGTACGCGCCATCGCGGCCAGCATCTCCAGCCCCTTCGCGTCGATTGTCGACTCGCCGATCGAGACGTCGATGATCTTGCGGTACGGCCACGCGCCGGTCGCCGCGAATTGCTGCGCCGCGCCGACGATATCCTCGCCGGTCACCGTTCCCTGGATGACCGCGACGACCATGCGGTCGGGATGGGAGATGTCGAGATAGATGGGCATTGCGGGACCTTACACCGAATTGGCCCTCAAGCGCGCTTGTCCACCACCTTGATCCCCATCACCTTCTTGGCTGGGAACTTCTTGAAGGTGGCGAGGTGGCTGCGCATGGTCTGCAAGGCGATGCCATCGAATGTCGACATGTTTCCCCCGCTCGCCCGTTCCACGCTATAATTCCCGAAAGTTCGGAGGAAAGAGAGCCATGCAAGGATCGCTGCGCGGCAATTCGGGTCCCCGCTATCGGCACACGGCCGACGAGGGGGCGCCGTACGAGACCCTCACCATCGACAAGCTGACGCCGATCATCGGCGCCGAGGTAGGCGGCATCGACCTCAGCAAGCCGTTGAGCAACCGCCAGCAGGACGAGATTCATCGGGCCCTGGCGGAGAACCTTGTCATCTTCTTCCGCGACCAGCACATCACGCCGGACCAACACTTGGCGTTCGGCCAGCTGTTCGGCGAGCTCCATACCCATCCCGCGGCGCCGAGCGAGCCGGGGAAGCCCGAGCTGATGATCATCCACGCCGACAAGGATTCGCCGCGCGCCAATGGCGAGGGCTGGCACACCGACGTGAGCTGCGACCTCGAGCCGCCGATGGGCAGCATCCTCTACATCAAGAAGTGCCCGCCCAAGGGCGGCGACACGCTGTTCGCCAGCATGTATGCGGCCTACGAGGCGCTGTCGGACCGCATGAAGGCCTATCTCGACGGCTTGACCGCGATCCATGACGGCGAGTCGGTCTATCGTGGCCTCTATGCCAACTACGGCGTGGCCGACAAGCCGCAGTATCCGCGCGCCGAGCATCCCGTCGTGCGCACGCACCCGGTGACCGGCAGGAAGGGGCTCTATGTCAACCGCGGCTTCACCCGCGCGCTGGTCGGCGTGCCGCGCGACGAGAGCGACGCCATCCTGCACTATCTCTACGAGCACATGGAGAATCCGCTGTTCCAGTGCCGGTTCCGCTGGCGCGAGAACTCGATCGCCTTCTGGGACAACCGCTGCGCCCAGCACCGCGCGATGTGGGATTACTGGCCGCATACCCGCAGCGGCAACCGCGTGACTGTGGCCGGCGACAAGCCCTACTGATCCCGCGTGCTCGTCATTTTCGACTGCGACGGCGTGCTGGTCGACAGCGAGCCGATCGCCAATACCTGCTTTGCCCGCGCGCTCGCTCGCGAAGGCCTCGACTGGAGCGTCGAGGAGACGATGCGGCGTCTGATGGGCCGCTCGATGAAGTCCTGTGTCGAGATCGTCGAAGGCGTCCTTGGCCACGAGCTGCCGCACGACTTTGTCGATCGCCTGCAGGCCGACACGATGCGAGCCTTCCATGACGCGCCCCTGGCGGCCGTGCACGGTGCCGCCGAGGCGATCGACGCCATCGAGGCCGCCGGGGCGGCGACCTGCGTGGCAAGCTCCGGCAGCCTCGACAAGATGCGCGTGACGCTCGGCATCACCGGCCTGTGGTCGCGCTTCGAGGACCGTATCTTCAGCGCGAGCGAAGTGCCGCGCGGAAAGCCGTTTCCCGATCTCTTCCTGCACGCGGCGCTCCGCATGAACCAGCAACCCTTCGCCTGCACGGTGATCGAGGATTCGCTGCCCGGAATCCAGGCGGCACGCGCTGCCGGCATGCGGCCGATCGCCTATGTCGGCGCCCCCCATGCCGACGGCGCTGCCCTGCAGACGGCAGCGGGAGAATGGATCGACGACATGAGCAAGCTGCCCTCACTGGTCGGCCGATGACCGGATCGTGGTCGATGGGCGCGGGCAAGGACGAACGCGTCATCGTGGTCGGTGCCGGCATGGCGGGCTTGGTTGCGGCGCGCCTGCTGCGGGATTCGGGCTTTGCCGTCACCGTCCTCGAGGCACGCACCCGCGCCGGCGGTCGCGTCTGGACCGACGACCGCCTGGGTGCCCCGCTCGATCTCGGCGGCTCGTGGATCCATGGCGTTGAGGGCAATCCGCTGACGCTGTGGTGCGAGAATCTCGGCATCGAACTCATCGAGTCGCAGGGCGAGCGCCTGCTGATCGACAAGCGCGCGACGGCGCCGACGCGCGAGGGCCAGCGGCGCCGAGCGGTGATGGGGCGCCTCGCCTTCAAGGCCGCGATCGAGTGGGCGAGCTGGAAGAGCAAGGCGATGGCCCGCGTCCGCGGCCCGCGTTCGCTCTCGGTAAAGGATGCCGTCGAGCCGCTGCTGCACGCGAGATGGCTGCCGGAGATCGATAGGCTGGTGGTGGCGACCTTCGTCGAGATGAGCGAGGGCGTGCAGAGCGCGCCGTGGGATCTGGTTGCTGCCGAGGAATGGTTCCCGACCGAGGGTCTCGATCGCAATGCCCAGCCCAAGGGAGGCTTTCGGACGCTGATTGCCGATGCGGCTGAGGGGCTCGACATCCGCCATGGCGCTGCAGTCGAGCGCGTCGTCTGGACCGGTGCTGGCGTGACGGCGGTTCTGCGGGGCGGCGCACGCCTCGAGGCGGATCGCGCGGTCATTACGGTGCCGATCGGCCTGCTGCGTGCGGGCCTCCCGGTCCTCGATCCGGCACCGCCGGAAGCTCAACGCGCCGCGCTCGACCGGCTGGGCTACGGCGCCGGCATCCTCGGCAAGATCTATCTTCGCTTTCCCCGGCGCTTCTGGCCCGAGCAGCCGAAATGGTTCGGACGCCTGCCCGATGCGCCGAACCGCCGCGGCACCTTCAACACCTGGGTGAGCCACGAACAGGAGACTGGCCTGCCGATCCTGCTGAGTTTCAGCAACGGCGATACCGCCATCCATTTCGACCGCGAGGCGGGCGATGAAGAGGTGAAGGAAGTGGCGATGGCCTCGTTGCGCAAGATGTTCGGCAACGATGTTCCCGAACCGGAGGCGATGGCCTTTCCGCGTTGGCTGAGTGATCCCTGGTCGCTGGGTGGCTACTCCTATCCCGGCGTCGGCAGCGCTCCGGACGACGGCGGGGTCGCTGCCCGACCGCTCGGCGGGCGTGTCTTCTTCGCCGGCGAAGCGACCGAACCGGACGAATATGGCACCGTGCATGCCGCCCTGTGGTCGGGCGAGCAGGCGGCGGAGGCGATCTTCCGGGCCGTGACCGGCATGGCAGCCTCGCGTGCCCTGCGGCCCTGGGCGGCGGCGCGCACTGGCGCGGGCCGCCACAATGGCTAAATAGATGCTAAGACGTGGCCGCCCAATGCGTGGCCACGGGAGTGAAGAATGACCCTTGCCGGCGTCCTGTTCGTTCTCGTGATCCTGTCCGGCCTCGGCACGCTCGGCGTCCTGTTTGCCGGTCTGATCAGCATGAGCCGGAACGTCGATGGCAGCACGGAAGGCGGCCGGCGCAGCAATCGTCTGATGTGGTGGCGCGTGCGCATGCAGGTGCTGACCCTTGTGCTCATCTTTCTCTGGTATCTTGCGAGCCGGGCCTGAAGCGATGGCCGTCAATCTCACCCGCATCTACACGCGCGGCGGCGATGCCGGACAGACTTCGCTCGGTCGCGGTGAGCGTGTCGACAAGCACGATATCCGCGTCGAGGCCTACGGAACGGTCGACGAAGCCAATTCCGTCATCGGTCTCGCCCGCAGCGCCATTGCACACGCTGTCCTCGGCGATTCGCGGCTTGCCGAAGCCGACTCCATGCTCGGCCGAATCCAGAATGATCTGTTCGATCTCGGCGCCGACCTCTGCACGCCCGAAGGCGTGAGCAAGCGTGGTGAAGGTTCACTGCGGATCGTGGCGAGCCAGGTCGAGCGCCTCGAGAAGGAGATCGACGCCATGAACGCCGAGCTCGCGCCGCTCAACTCCTTCATCCTGCCGGGCGGCCGCGAAGTCGCGGCCCGGCTGCATCTGGCCCGCACGGTGTCCCGCCGCGCCGAGCGCTGCATGACCCGGCTCGCCGCCGAACAGGAAATCAACCCGGAGGCGATCAAGTACATCAACCGTCTCTCCGACCACCTGTTCGTCCTGGCGCGCCGGCTCAACGACAATGGCGCGACGGACGTTCTATGGGTGCCGGGTGGGGCGAGATAACGCCATCCTTGCAGCGGCTACAGCGAAGTGTGACGACGGCGCCGCAAGATGCCGGAAGGCACGCATGGGGATTGGCAATGGCAACAGTGGCAGTTCGCGAAGCAGAGGCGGCCGATTGGCCGGCTTGGCACCGGATGTGGCGAGCCAATTGCGCGCATTTCCGCGCATCGCTCTCGGCTGCGGAAAACGAAGAGTTGTGGCGCCGGATCATTGACCCGGACAATCCGGTGGGCGCGCTGGTGTGCGGCGGGCCGGGTGCCGAAGACGCGGTGGTAGGTTTCGCGCACTACGTGCTTCATCCCCACACGTTCAGCAG
Source organism: Alphaproteobacteria bacterium RIFCSPHIGHO2_12_FULL_66_14 (assembly GCA_001767945.1). Taxonomy (GTDB): domain Bacteria; phylum Pseudomonadota; class Alphaproteobacteria; order Reyranellales; family Reyranellaceae; genus Reyranella. Next base: position 13,773 of record MEMN01000036.1, read on the forward strand.
TCAGATGGTTTGCTATCTTGAAGATCTCTGGGTTGAACCGTCTGCCCGTGGCGCCGGCGTAGGGCGAAGGCTGATCGATGCCTTGCTCGCGCGCGGCCGAGACCGCGGCTGGCGCCGGATATATTGGCACACCGAGGCCGACAACGCGGCAGCACGCGCGCTGTATGGCCGCGTCGCCCAGCTCACCGACTACGTTCGCTACGACATTGCGCTGCCATGACGGCGGTTGCAGTCGCG
>MEMN01000036.1:14017-29211 GCA_001767945.1 Alphaproteobacteria bacterium RIFCSPHIGHO2_12_FULL_66_14
CGTGGATGTCTGGCAGCGGGCGCCAGATGCCCCCAAGCTGTTGAAAGATCAAGGAAAAAGCTTCCACTCTGCGATTTTGTGCAGCGCGACATAGTCTTGACATGATCGGCTGAGGACCCGTACACGAAAACCCCTTCGCCGGGCGGGAGGTCCGGCCGCAACTCACCTATAGGCGCAACGCGATGAAAGTGCTGGTCGCGGTCAAGCGGGTCATCGACTACAACGTCAAGATCCGCGTCAAGGCCGACAACACGGGTGTCGAGACGGCGAACGTCAAGATGTCCATGAATCCCTTCGATGAGATTGCCGTGGAAGAGGCGCTCCGCATGAAGGAGAAGGGGCTCGCGACCGAGGTCATCGCCTTTTCCGCCGGCCCCGCGCAGTGCCAGGAGACGATCCGCACCGCGCTCGCCATGGGTGCCGACCGCGGCATCCTCGTCCAGACCGACGCCGAGCTGCAGCCGCTGGCCGTCGCCAAGCTGCTGAAGGCCGTGGTCGACAAGGAACAGCCCGGCCTGGTCATCGTCGGCAAGCAGGCGATCGACGACGACTCCAACCAGACCGGCCAGATGCTGGCCGCCCTTCTCGGCTGGTCGCAGGGCACCTTCGCCAACAAGCTGCACGTCGCTGACGGCTCGGCCGAGGTCAAGCGCGAGGTCGACGGCGGTCTTGAGAACATCAAGATCAAGCTGCCGGCGGTGATCACCACCGACCTGCGCTTGAACGAGCCGCGCTATGCCTCGCTGCCGAACATCATGAAGGCCAAGAAGAAGCCGATCGAGGTGCTGGCGCCGGATGCGCTGAGTGTCGACGTCGCGCCGCGTCTCAAGACGCTCAAGGTCGAGGAGCCGCCCAAGCGCAAGGCCGGCATCAAGGTGAAGACCGTGGCCGAACTGGTCGACAAGCTGCGCAACGAAGCGGGAGTGATCTGATCATGGCCATCCTCGTTGTCGCCGCGCATGACGGCAAGACCGTCCGCGCCAATGTTGCCAACGCCGTCGCCGCCGCGACCCAGATGGGGTCGGACGTGCACGTGCTGGTGGCCGGCAGCAATGCCGGCGAAGCCGCCAAGTCGGCCGCCGCCCTCCAGGGTGTGGCCAAGGTCCTTCAGGCCGAGGACGCAGCCTATGCCAACTGGCTGGCCGAGGACATCGCGCCGCTCGTGGTCAAGCTGGCGCCGAATTACAGTCATGTCGTGATGGCGGCCGATTCGGTCGGCAAGAACATTGCCCCACGCGTCGCGGCACTGCTCGACGTGGCCCAGATCTCCGAGGCTATCCAGGTCGTCTCGCCCGACACCTTCGTGCGGCCGATCTATGCCGGCAACGCCATGGCGACCGTGCAGTCGGGCGACAAGGTCAAGGTCGTGACCATTCGTCCGACCAACTTCAAGGCCGGCGCCGGCGGCGGTTCGGCCGCGATCGAGCAGATCGGCGGCGCAGCTGCCAGCGGCCTGTCGTCGTTCGTCGGGGCGGAGCTTTCCAAGAGCGAGCGGCCCGAACTCACCAGCGCCAAGATCGTGGTTTCCGGCGGTCGTGGCCTGGCGAGCGGCGAAAATTTCAAGATGCTCGAGACCTTGGCCGACAAGCTGGGCGCCGGCCTCGGCGCCAGCCGCGCGGCGGTGGACGCGGGCTACGTGCCGAACGATTATCAGGTTGGTCAGACCGGCAAGGTCGTCGCTCCCGACCTCTACATCGCCATCGGCATTTCCGGCGCGATCCAGCATCTCGCGGGGATGAAGGACAGCAAGACCATCGTGGCGATCAACAAGGACGAGGAAGCGCCGATCTTCCAGGTGGCCGACTATGGCATCGTCGGCGATCTGTTCCAGATCGTTCCTGAGCTGACTGCGGCCGTTGAGAAGAAATAGTTCACCCGTTCCACGGGATAGCTAGGGGTACCCATCATGATCAAGCGCATCGGAGTCATCGGTGCCGGCCAGATGGGCAGCGGTATTGCCCATGTCTGCGCGCTCAAGGGGTTCGACATCCGCCTCGCGGACGTCGATCAAGAGCATCTCGACAAGGGCGTCGATGCGATCGGCCGCAACATGGACCGCCAGATCGGCCGCGGCATGATCCGGCCCGAGGACAAGGATGCCGCACTGAAGCGCATCACAACCACCCTCGACTACAAGCCGTTCGCCGACTGCGACCTGATCGTCGAGGCGGCGACCGAGAACGAGGCGGTCAAGCGGGAGATCTTCAAGAAAGTCTGCATCGACCTGCCTTCCAATGTGCTGCTGGCCACCAACACCTCGTCGATCTCGGTGACGCGGCTCGCGGCGGTCACCGACCGGCCGGGCAAGTTCATGGGCATGCACTTCATGAACCCGGTGCCGCTGATGGGGCTGGTCGAGCTGATCCGCGGCATCGCCACCGAGGAAGAGACTTTCCGCACCGTGCGCGAGGTCGTGGTCAAGCTCGACAAGAAACCTGTGAACGCCGAGGATTTCCCGGCCTTCATCGTCAACCGCATCCTGCTGCCGATGATCAACGAGGCGGTTTATGCCCTCTATGAAGGTGTCGGCAACGTCGAGGCCATCGACACCGGCATGAAGCTCGGTGCCAACCACCCGATGGGTCCGCTCGAACTGGCCGACTTCATCGGCCTCGACACCTGCCTGTCGGTCATGCAGGTCCTGCACGAGGGCCTGGCCGACTCAAAGTATCGTCCGTGCCCGCTGTTGACGAAGTATGTCGAGGCCGGCTGGGTCGGCCGCAAGGTCAAGCGCGGCTTCTACGACTACTCCGGCGAACGCCCGGTTCCGACGCGCTGAGCCTGCGCACGGCCGGGATTCGGAGCCTGATTCTCCGGACTGGCTTCTTCTCCGGCCACTCTTGCGTAGAATATGATGGCAACAGGGGGAGTGGACATGCGGAAGATCTTTGGCTCGATGACCCTCTTGTCGGTGGCCACCGGCCTCGTGCTTGCGGCCATGCCGTCGGGCCCGGCCGAGGCGCAGTGGGTGTTCGTCGCCCGCAAGGCGCTGGGCCGGATCCAGCAGATGACCGAAGGTCAGCAGAACGGCCGGCCAAGCTACGATTTCGCCACGGTCATCCTCGATGCCCCGGCGGACAAGGTGTTCTCCACGGCGCTGGAGACGGCACGCAAGAACCCATCGGTCCGCATCCTGATGCACGATGCCGGCGCGCGCCGCCTGCAGATCGCCGAGGGCGATCGCACCGCCACCCTGAACGTCGTGTCCTTCAACGACGATGTGTCCCAACTCATGATCGCCGGTCACGCGGGGCCGGGCGAGGGCTCCACTTCGTCGCTGGTCGTGCAGGCCGTGATGCGGGTCTGCAAGGAAATGAACAAGCACTGCGAACTCGGCAACTGACGCTTCAGAAGGTCGAGCGCGTCGGCGCCACGACGATGTCCCTGACGCAGATCGTGGCCGGCAGCTTCCAGCAATAGAGCACGATCTCGGCCAGCTCCTCGGCCGACATGAAGTCCGGGTTGCCCAGGATCTCGCGATATTTGTCGAAGCTGATGCCCATGCCGGCATGGATGTTGGTGCGGACGTAGGCCGGCGCTACGTTGACCACGCGCACGCCGTTCATGCCCTCGGCCTCGCGCAGCGATTCGCCGAAGGCCCGCACGCCATGCTTGGTGGCGGTGTAGCCGAGCGCCACCGGCGAGGTCTTGCGGTCGCTGATCGAGCTGATGTTGATGATGGTGCCCGACCTGGCCGCCGACATGTCGCCGATCACCACCTTGGTGCAGTTGAACACGCCCTTGAGGTTGACGTCGATCTCGTGGCCGAAGCTTGCCGGATCGACGTCGTGGAAGCCGCGCGCATCGGCCAGGCCCGCGTTGTTGACCAGGCACGCCGTCTTGCCGAACCGCACCTCGGCGCCGCGGATGGCGCGTTCGACGGCGCCATGGTCGGTGACGTCGGCCTCGGCATAAACGGTGCGTTCAGTGGGCAAGCCGTCGACCGGCGTCATGTGGCGGGCGATCAGCAACAGCGCATTGCCCTCCCGTGCGAAGGCGCGGGCGATGGCCAGTCCGATTCCGGAACTGGCGCCGGTGACGACGACGAGGGGCAGGGCCATGGCGGGTGTCCTCCTTTACGGGAAGTTGATAGGATATTGACGGCCGAGCGGAAGGGGATAATCCTACTCCCGGTCATTTGGGAAAGGAGAAGGATTGGTGCGGCTCCGTGCGGTCAGCAGGTTCGCGATAGGAGAGTGCCGCCGGACACGAAGTGAGTTTTCAGATTGTCCGCTAAGCACCGGACATTTTTGACGCCATCGCGACACCGATATCCTCTGCCGGATCAAGGACTTGGACCGCGAATCAGCAGCCGGGAAAATTGCCGGGATCGATTTCGCGAATGTCCGCTTTCAGCGGACATTGTCTAGCCCTGACGGGCGATGGCCGCCTTCATGAGGGCAACGCCCTCCGGCATGTCCCAGTCGGCATCGCCCTCCAGGCGACCGAGCTCGCGGCCTTCCGGATCGATCAGGAGCGAGGTCGGCAGCAGCGACACGTCGAGACCCTGCATGGCCTTGCGGCCCTTGTCGAAATAGATGCCGAGGTGGGCGAGCTTCCGCTCCTTGTAGAACGGCGCGACCTTGGACCGCGAGGCGCTGTCGATCGACAGCGGCAGCACGAGGAACTTGTCGCGGGGCAAGGCGGCCTGGAGCCTGTCGAGGCTCGGCATCTCCTTGACGCAGGGCACGCACCAGGTCGCCCAGAAGTTGATCAGCAGTGCCTTGCCGCGGAAGTCGGCGAAGCGCAGCGGCTTGTCGTCGGCATCCTGGAACTCGAGATCGGGCAGCGGCTTCGGCGTCTTGGCGGGCACGAAGCGGGCGACGGCACCCTTGACCAGCTCCGGCTTCACGCCCGCCTGCGCCGGCAGGGCGACGGCGGCCAGGGCGCCGGAGAGAATGTACCTCCGGCCGGGGAGGAAATTAGGGTCGGGATATGCCATAAGCCGCGTTCCTACAGGATCAATGGCTCGAATTCATGGCACGAAAGAACACGACTGCGCGAGCGGTGAAGCGTCGCTCCAACACGATGTGGGGCGGCCGCTACAGGCTCGGCCCGGCGGAAATCATGGAGCGGATCAACGCCTCCATCGGTTTCGACCGGCGGCTCTATGCGCAGGACATCGCGGGTTCGCTGGCCCACTGCGACATGCTGGTGGCTCAGGGCATCCTCACGGCCAGGGACGGTCGTGCCATCAGGCGCGGGCTGCTGAAGGTGCGTGAGGAAATCGAGGGTGGCCGCTTCAAGTTCTCGATCCGGCTCGAAGATATCCACATGAACGTCGAGGCGCGGCTTGCCGAGCTGATCGGCCCAACCGCCGGCCGGCTGCACACGGCACGCTCGCGCAACGATCAGGTGGCGCTCGATGTGCGCCTGTGGGTGCGCGACACGATCGATCGGCTGGAGCCGATGCTGCGCGACCTGCAGGCGGCCCTGATCGACCGCGCCGAAGAACACGCCGCCACCATCATGCCGGGCTTCACGCATCTGCAGACGGCGCAGCCGATCACCTTCGGCCATCATCTGCTCGCCTATGTCGAGATGGTCGGGCGTGACCGCGGCCGCCTCGCCGATTGCCGCGCGCGCCTGAACGAATCGCCGCTCGGTGCGGCGGCGCTTGCCGGTTCGCCACATCCGATCGATCCACGCAAGACGGCCAAGGCGCTGGGCTTCGACCAGCCGATGGCGAACTCGCTCGACGCCGTGTCCGACCGCGACTATGTGGTCGAGTTCATCGCGGCGGCCTCGCTTTCGGCCGTGCACCTGTCGCGCCTCGCCGAAGAGATCGTGATCTGGTGCTCGGCGCCGTTCCGCTTCATCGCCCTGTCCGACGCCTTCACGACCGGCAGCTCGATCATGCCGCAGAAGCGCAACCCCGACGCGGCCGAGCTGACGCGCGCCAAGACCGGCCGAATCATGGGCGCGTTCGTGGCGCTCTGCACGGTCCTGAAGGGCCTGCCGCTCACCTATCAAAAGGACATGCAGGAAGACAAGGAGCCGCTGTTCGACGCGGCCGACTCCTGGGAACTCGGCATCGCCGCCATGACCGGCATGGTGCGTGACCTCAAGGCCAACCCGGCGCGCATGCGCGCCGTTGCGGCGGCCGACTACTCGGTGGCTACCGATCTCGCCGACTGGCTGGTGCGCGAGGTCGGCCTGCCGTTCCGGCAGGCCCATCACGTCACCGGCACGCTGGTGGCCAAGGCGGCGGAGAAGGGCATCGATCTCGATGCCTTGTCGCTCGCCGAGATGCGGGCCGTAGAGCCCCGCATCGATCGCGGCGTCTATCGCGTGCTCACGGTCGAGGCGTCGGTGAAGGCGCGCAGGAGCCTGGGCGGCACGGCGCCGGCCAACGTCGCGCGCGCCGTCAAGGAAGCGCGGCGTCGTTTTCTGGGCAGCGGCAGGGGATCGCGGCGATGAGCTTCTTCGAGTACCGCAACGGCGAGATGCACGCCGAAGGCGTGGCGCTGGCCGCGATCGCAGCCCAGGTCGGCACGCCCTTCTACTGCTATTCCGCTGAGGCGTTGCGCGCCGGCTGGCGCGAATTCGCCGACGGCATCAAAGGCATGAACGCCCCCCATGGAGTTAGTGTCTGCTACGCGATGAAGGCCAACAGCAACCTGGCCGTCGTCCGCGTGTTCGGCGAGATGGGCGCCGGCGCCGACATCGTCTCGGTGGGCGAGATGCGCCGCGCGCTCGCGGCCGGCATTCCGGCCGGGCGCATCATCTATTCCGGCGTCGGCAAGAAGGCCTCGGAACTCATGGAGGCCCTGCAGGCCAAGGTCGGCCAGATCAACGTCGAGAGCACGGCCGAACTCGAGACCCTGAACGCCGTCGCGGGGCAACTCGGCGTCAGGGCCGACATCACCATTCGCGTCAATCCCGACGTCGATGCCGGCACGCATGCCAAGATCACGACCGGGCGCAAAGAGAACAAGTTCGGCATCGACATCGATCTCGCCCGCGATGCCTTCGCGCTGGCCGGCCGATTGCCCAACCTCAAGGTCGTGGGGGTGGCGATGCACATCGGCTCGCAGCTCACCTCGCTCGAGCCCTACCGCGCCGCCATCGTGCGGGTACGCGACCTGATCGGCCGGTTGCGTGCCGACGGCCACCGCATCGAGCGCTTCGACATCGGCGGCGGCCTGGGGATTGTTTATGCGGACGAGAAGCCGCCCTCGATCACCGAGTTCCTGGCGGTGGTGGCCAAGGAAACCGAGGGCTTGGATTGCGAACTCACCTTCGAGCCTGGCCGGCGCCTGGTGGGCGAAGCCGGCGTCCTGGTGAGCGAGGTCATCCTCGTGAAGCCCGGTGCGGCAAAGACTTTTGTCATCGTCGACGCCGCCATGAACGACCTCATTCGCCCGACGTTGTATGAAGCCTGGCATGACATCCTGCCAGTGCGCGAATCTCGCCAAGATACCGCCACGATCCGCTGCGACATTGTCGGTCCGATCTGCGAATCGGGCGATTTCCTGGCACAGAACCGTGATCTAGCGCCGCTGGCTGCCGGAGACCTCGTCATGATACGCTCGGCCGGAGCCTACGGAGCGGTCATGGCCTCCAGCTACAACAGCCGGCCGTTGGCACCGGAAGTAATGGTGGATGGCACGCGATTTGCGGTCGTCCGACCCAGACCGACGATCGACGAGATGCTCTCCGCCGAGCGGTTCCCGCCCTGGATGGAGCCCGTGAAGGCCTAGCGGCACCGGCGACTTGAAAGGACGGCGATGGACGTCAGCCAGCCCCAAACCATCGAAGCGCCCGGACTGGGACGCAAGATCGGTGTGGCTTGGGCGGCGCTGGCCTGGGAAGATCTGTGGCCCCGCCTGATGCCGCTGCTGGCCTTCGCGGCGCTGTTCGTGGCAGCCGCCCATTTCGACCTCTTCGCCGGCCTCGAACCCTGGACGCATACCGGACTGCTGGCTGTGCTGGCACTTGCGTTTGCCGGGCTCGGCTTGTGGCAACTGCGTGATTTTGCCTGGCCCGCGCGAGACGCCGCGATCCGCCGCCTTGAGCGCGACAGCGGCGTGCCGCATCGGCCGCTGGTCGCCGTTCAGGACCGCCTTGCCACCGGCCGGGACGATCCGATGGCGGCGGCCCTGTGGGATGTCCACCGCCGCCGCGAGGTGGAGCGTTTGGCCGGCCTCGGCAACAAGCCGGCACATCCGGGACTTGCCGCGCTCGACAGCTGGGCGTTGCGCCTCGTGCCGGTGCTGCTGTTGATCGTGGCGGTCGCCAGCGCCGGCGGCTGGCGCAGCGATCGCATGACGGCGGCCTTCACGCCGGCCTTCCCGCCGCCGCCGCCGGTCGTCGCCAATCTGTGGATTGCGCCGCCTGCCTATACCGGGCGGCCGCCGATCTATCTCGACGTCAACGACCGCGACAAGCTTCTGCGTGTGCCGGTTGGCAGCAAACTCGCCGGCTTCGTCGACGATGTGCGCGGCCGCGAGCCGCCGCAGCTCGCGATCGACGGCAAGGCGACGGAATTCACCACCGTCGGCAAGGGTAAGTACCAGGTCGAGCAGGTCATCACCGAAGGCAAGCAGATCGCCCTGCAGGCCCGCGGCGACGAGCAGGCGCACTGGAAGCTGCATGTCATTCCCGATCTGGCGCCGACCATCGAATTCTCCCGCCCGATCGGCGTCGACAAGTGGTCGACCAAGATCGAGTACATCGCCGGTGACGATTTCGGCGTGACGGGCGTTCAGCTCCAGATCCGCCTTCACGGCAGCGTGCTCGGCGACGATGCGTTGAGCAGCGACGAGGAGCCCGAGGTCCTGCGCATCGACCTGCCGGTCGCCGGCAACTCCAAGAAGGTGTCGGATACGTTCGTGCGCGACCTCACCAGCCACCCGTGGGCCGGCCTCAAGGCGACGGTGATGCTGTTCGCTTCCGATGCCATCGGCCAGAAGGGGCGCAGTTCGGTCGAGACCTTCCTGCTGCCCGAGCGGGTGTTCAACGACCCGACGGCGCGGGCTCTGATCGTGCTGCGCAAGGCGCTGACGCGCGATCCCAAGGGTCATCGCGCCGATGTCGCCGACGGCATGCGCATGATCCAGGTCAAGCCGGAGAGCTATCGGGACGATCCGGTGGTCCAGCTCGGCCTTCGCGTCGGCGCGGCGCGTCTCGCCCAGAACGGTGACAAGGAAAACATCACCGAGACGCAGAAGCTCCTGTGGGATCTCGCGATGCGTCTGGAGAGCGGTGCTACGTCCGACGCCGAGCGGGCGCTCGAGCAGGCGCGGCAGGAGCTGCGCGATGCCATGCAGCGTCAGGCCGGCGATGAGGAGATCGAGCGCCTGATCCAGCAACTCTACGACGCGATGGCGCGCTGGCAGCGTGAGCTCGCCGAGAAGATGAAGGATCCGGAGGAGCGCCGCCGCATGCAGGAGCAGGCGGAGAAGATGGACCCGAACAACGCCATCACCGGCGACGACCTGCAGAAGATGCTCGACAAGATTCGCGAGATGGCGAAGAACGGCGACCGCGAGGGCGCCAAGCGCCTGCTCGAAGAACTGCGCAAGATGATGGAAAACGCCACGCCGATGATGGCCCAGCCAGGCCAGCAGCGCCAACCCGGCCAGCGCGGCCAGCAGGGCCAGGGCAATCAGCAGGGCCGCGAGATGATGAACCAGCTCGACCGGCTGTCGCGGCGCCAGAACCAGCTACTGGGCGAATCCGAGCGCGAGGGGCGCCAGCAGCAGGGGCAGCAGGGCCAACGCGGCCAGCAGGGTCGCCAGGGCCAGCAGGGTCAAGGCCAGCAACCCGGGCAGGGACAGCCGGGGCAGGGTCAGCCCGGCGACGGCCAGTGGGGCGAACAACAGCGCGGCCAGCAGGAAGGCCTGCGTCGCCAGCTCGGCGATCTCATGCGGCGCCTCGACGAGAACGGCATGCCGATGCCCGAGTCGCTGGGCCGCGCCGAACGCTCGATGCGCGAGGCCGAGGATTCGCTCCGCCGTGGCGATCCGCGCGAGGCGTCGCGTTCGCAGCGGCGCGCCCTCGACAATCTCCAGCAGGGAATGGGTGATCTCGCCGAGCAGATGCGCCAGCGCGGGCCGGGCAATGCCCAGGATCTCGCCGAGATCGAGGAGCGCGAACGCCGGGGCGAAGATCGTGATCCGCTCGGCCGTTCCGACGGCAACTATGGCGATGCGGTCGACACCGGCACGGACAAGGTGCCGCTCGAACTCGAGCGCCAGCGCAGCCGGGAAATCCTCGACGAGCTGCGCCGTCGCGCCGGCGACCAGCTGCGGCCGAAGGACGAACTCGACTACATCGATCGCCTGCTGAAGACTTACTAGGCCGTCTTCTCCACCACGCCGATGTAGGGCAGGCCGCGGAAGCGATGGGCCCAGTCGAGCCCGTATCCCACGAGGAATTCGTCGCCCGCCTGGAAGCCGACGAAATCGGCCACCAGCGCCGTACGCCGCTTCGCCGGCTTGTCGAGCAGCGTGCAGACCCAGACACGCCGCGCGCCGCGCTCGACCAGCAGCTGCTTGGCGAAGCTGAGCGTGAGGCCCGATTCAAGAATGTCGTCGACCAGCAGGACGTCGCGGTTGCGCACGTCGTCGACGATGTCGCGCACGATGCGCACGCTGCCGCTGGTCTCCGTGCCGCTGCCGTAGCTGGAGAGGGTGAGGAAATCCATCGACCAGTCGGCGCCGGCCAGGCTGAGTGCGCGGATGAGGTCGGCGGCGAACACGAAGCTGCCCTTCAGCACCGAGACCACCAGCGTGTCGGGTGGCAGCTTGGCGGCCAGTTCGGCCGCCATGACGTCGACACGGGCGGCGATTTCGGCGGCGGAAAAGCGGATCGAGACGGTCGGACGGTTGGGCATGGCGGGTCTCGCTATTCGACGGCGGGTACGATGTCGGTGGTACCGGGCGGCGGGTCGTCGAGCACCTGGCGGAAGCTCAGCCGGGCGCCTGGGCGGATCGGGCCCTCGACCAGGGGATAGATGCGTTCGCCGATCACGTCGTCGTTCTTCCGGAAGATCAGTTTCAACTGGCTGGTCGAGCCGGGTATGCGGCCGGCGTTGAAGACCTCGCCTTCCACGACATAGCGGCCGTCGACCAGCTCGATCTTGCTGGCATCGAGATCGATTTCGAGTCGCGCCCGGTCGGGCGGAGAAGCGCGGACGGCGGTCGACGGCGGTCCGAACAGGGCGCGGAAGGTGTCGAGGTTGAGGATCGGGCGCCATTGCGGCGGCAGCTGCTCCCTGATCTCGCCGCGCCAGGCATAGGCCGCGACGCCCAGCAGCAAGAGCAGGACGACGGTGCCCGACAGCCACTGGCCCCAGCGGGCTCTGGGCCGGGGTCGCGTGAGCGCGGGCAGGCCCGCCCCCTGGACTTGCGGCCGGATGACGAAATCCGGAACGGGTCGCTCCCGAGGCGTCGAGGCATCCGTTCGTGGAACGGCGGTTGCCTGGGCCTTCTCGAACCAGCGATGGCTGCATCGGGCGCACTGGACGGTGCGCCCGCCCTGACCGAGCGCCGCTGGATCGACGGCGTACCGGGCTCCGCAGTTTGAACAAGTGACGTGCATGATGAGTGGGGAAGTTCCCCTAGATGTGCTTGCGGGCGGACGTTAGGCCACTAAAACTGGCCTTACAAGCAACACGGCATTTCGCGGCTTCCCTTCATGATCCATTCCGTCCTGCTCGCGCAAAGCGCCCTCAGAGTGAGACGGCTATGATCGGTCTTGGGATTCGTTCGTTTCTCTTCAACGTCGGCTGGTACGTCGGGTCGGCGGTGATCGCCATCGTCGGCGCACCGTTCCTGTTGATGCCGCGCCGCTGGGTGGTGGCATGGTCGCATTTCTGGATCGCCTTCTGTCTCGGCTGGCTGCGGCTGACCTGCCGCCTCACGCATCGCCTCGGCGGTCTCGAGAATATGCCGGCCGGGCCGGCCATCATCGCCTGCAAGCATCAGTCCACGTGGGAGACGCTGGCCTTCGCCTTGTTGTTTCCGGATGCCGCGATCATCCTGAAGCGCGAGCTGCTGTTCATTCCCGTCGTCGGCTGGGCGATGGCGCGGGCCGGCCACATCGGTGTCGAGCGCGGCGACGGCGCCAAGGCGCTGCGCGGCCTGGTGCGGCAGGCCAAGGCAGCGCTCGCCGAGGGCCGCTCCGTCCTGATCTTCCCGGAGGGCACGCGGACCCCGGTCGGCTCCCAGCCGCCTTATCAAGTGGGCACGGCGGCGCTCTACAGGCAGCTGGGGGTGGCGGTCGTGCCGGTGGCGCTCAATTCCGGCGTCTTCTGGGGACGGCGCAAGTTCATCAAGTGGCCGGGCGTCATCGACGTCGAAGTGCTGCCGGCCATCCCGCCGGGGCTCGACCGAAAGGCCTTTATGGCGACGCTGCGCGAGCGCATCGAAGGCACGACGGCGCGGTTGGTGAAGGTAGCCCAGCGCTAGGAACAAAGAAAGAACATTCTGTTGATATCTGTGGGCCCGGCGCTTAACTTCCTCCAATGGAATGGGCTCCAGTTTCCCAGCGTATCTGGGACATGAAATATCGCTTCCGCGACCCCTCCGGGCAGGCCGATGCCGATCTGGAGGCTACATGGCGGCGGGTGGCGCGGGCGCTGGCCGTGCCGGAGCGCGATCCTGAGCTGTGGGCCGGGCGCTTCCACGAGGCCCTGTCGGACTTCAAGTTCCTGCCGGCCGGCCGGGTGATTGCCGGCGCTGGCACAGGCCGCACGGTCACGCTCTTCAATTGCTTTGTTATGGGCGCGATCCCCGACGACATGTCGGGCATATTCGAGAATCTGCGCGAAGCGGCGCTCACCATGCAGCAGGGCGGCGGCATAGGGCACGATTTCTCGACGCTCCGTCCACACGGTGCGCCGGTGAAGGGCGTCGGCGCCGACGCCTCGGGGCCGCTGTCGTTCATGGATGTGTGGGATGCGATGTGCCGTACCATCATGAGCGCCGGGTCGCGCCGCGGCGCCATGATGGCGACGCTGCGCTGCGATCATCCCGACATAGAAGCTTTCGTCGATGCCAAGCGCGATCCGGCACGCCTGCGCATGTTCAACGTCTCGGTGCTGGTCACCGACGCCTTCATGAAGGCGGTGAAGGACGATGCAGATTGGGACCTCGTTTTCGGTGGCAAGGTCTTCCGCACCATCAAGGCGAAGGCATTGTGGGACCGCATCATGCGCGCCACCTACGATGTCGCCGAGCCCGGCGTGATCTTCATCGACAGGGTCAACCGGCGGAACAACCTCCACTATTGCGAGACCATCCAGGCGACCAATCCGTGCGGGGAGCAGCCGTTGCCGCCCTACGGCGCCTGCCTTCTGGGCTCGATCAATCTCGCGGCGCTGGTGAAGGATCCCTTCACACCATCCGCCCGCCTCGACATGGAGGCTCTGGAGCGGCTTGTGCCGGTCGCGGTGCGCATGCTCGACAACGTGGTCGACGTGTCGCGCTTTCCCCTGCCTCAGCAGGACAAGGAGGCCAAGGCCAAGCGCCGCATCGGGCTCGGGGTTACGGGCCTGGCCGACGCGCTGATCTTCTGCGGCGTGCGCTACGGCTCGCCTGAGGCGGTACGGCTGACTCGGGAGTGGCTGGGCGCGGTCCAAAGATTCTCCTATCTCGCCTCGGCCGATATCGCGGCGGAAAAAGGCAGCTTCGAACTCTACGATCGCACCCGCTATCTGGCCGGCGAGACGATCCGCGGTCTGCCCGAGGATGTGCGCGCCGCCATCGGCCGCTACGGTATCCGCAATGCGCTGCTGAACTCGGTCGCTCCCACCGGGACGATCTCGCTGCTGGCTGACAATGTCTCCTCCGGCATCGAGCCGGTCTTCGCCTTCGGCTACGTGCGGCATGTGCTGCAGCCCGACGGCAGCAAGCGCGAGGAGAGCGTCGAGGATCATGCGTTCCGGGTCTGGCGTGAACTCAGGGGCAACGAGGCACCGCCGTCCGATGTGTTCGTCGATGCCCAGACGCTTTCGCCCGCCGATCATCTCGCCATGCAGGCGGCGGCGCAGGACTTCGTCGACAGCTCGATCTCCAAGACCATCAACCTGCCGCGCGACATCTCGTTCGAGGCTTTCAAGGGCGTCTACGAGGAGGCCTATGCGCAGGGCTGCAAGGGCTGCACGACTTATCGGCCGAACGAGGTGACGGGTGCGGTGCTCGAAGTGAAGCCCGAGGCCGTCGCGCCGCGTGCGACCCCGGCGCTGGTGCCCTCACGTGACAGGGCACGTGAGGGTGGCGTGGTCTACATCGCCCAGCCACTGGACCGGCCGGAAGAATTGCCGGGCCAGACCTACAAGATCAAATGGCCGGGCAGCGACCATGCGATCTACATCACCATCAACGACGTGATGCAGGACGGCCGCCGCCGGCCGTTCGAGATCTTCATCAACTCCAAGAACATGGAGCACTACGCCTGGACCGTGGCGTTGACGCGCATGATCTCGGCGGTGTTCCGACGCGGTGGCGACGTGTCGTTCGTAGTCGAGGAGCTGAAGGCCGTCTTCGACCCGCGCGGCGGCCAGTGGATGGAGGGCCACTACGTGCCGTCACTGCTGGCGGCGATCGGCGGCGTGATCGAGCGGCACCTGATCGAGATCGGCTTCCTGAACCCGGCCGACGCGCCGTTGCTGGCGGAGGCGGCCGACCAGCGGGTCCGGCTGGCCGCCGGGGCCCGCGAACCGTCCAGTGGCGGCAGCGCGACGACGATGGGGCAATGCCCGAATTGCGGCGCCGCCGCGCTCACGCACCAGGAAGGTTGCGACGTCTGCCTCAACTGCGGTTACTCGCGCTGCGGCTGATCGGCTTGACAGGAATCCTATAGTTGCCTATAATGAGCCATGGAATCCTATTCCCGTCTCGCCCCAGGAGTGTCGTCGGCTTCGGCCACCGCCGTGCAGCGAGACATCGTGGAGGGTAGAGGAAGACGTCTTGAAACGAGTCATCCGGTGTCCCACGGCGTATCTTGTCCCAACCGGAATTCGCGAGCCGGGACAAGGCGTTACCCGTTGCGCCGGACGCTTCTGCCGACGTGAGCCGATGTCCCATTGACTCGGTGTCCGCGGAGGGGGCGGTTGCAACGGCCGGGCGACTCGGCCCTTGATTTGACATACGACTGGCCGCAAATCCTCGGCCGGACACGGAGACATACGGATGACTTGGCGTGCAATTCTGACGGTGGCGATCCTGATCGGCGGGACGGCGGCC
>MEMN01000036.1:29254-30688 GCA_001767945.1 Alphaproteobacteria bacterium RIFCSPHIGHO2_12_FULL_66_14
CGTGACCAACGCCCATGTTGTCAAGGGCGCCGACGAGATCCGGGTCGTTCTGGCCGATCGGCGCGAGTTCGAGGCCAAGGTCCTCACCCACGACGACCGCTACGATCTGGCGCTGTTGCGCATCGACGGGGCGGGCGAGAAGTTTCCGTTCCTCGAGATGCGCGATTCGGACTCGATCGAGGTCGGCGATGTCGTATTGGCCATCGGCAATCCCTTCGGGCTGACGCAGACCGTGACCAGCGGCATCGTCTCCGCGGTCGCGCGCAGCGCCGGCGGCATCAACGACTCGAATTTCTTCCTGCAGACCGATGCCGCCATAAACCCTGGCAATTCCGGTGGTGCTCTGGTCAGCCTCGACGGACGGCTGATCGGGATCAATACGGCGATCTACTCTCAATCCGGCGGATCGGTCGGCATCGGCTTCGCGACGCCGTCGAACATCGTGGCCCGCATGGTGGCCATTGGCGAGAAGGGCGGGCGCATTGTCCGGCCGTGGCTCGGCGTCAGCATGCAACGCGTGACCCCCGATCTTGCCTCTGGTTTTGGCTTGTCGCGGCCGGCCGGTCTTGTGGTCAAGGAGGTCTTCGCCGATGGTCCCGGTGCGGCGGCAGGACTCAAGCGCAACGACGTGATCGTGGCACTGCGCGATCAGCCGATCGACGACGAGGCGGGCCTCAGGTTCCGTCTTTCAACGCTCCAGGTCGAGGCGACCGTGCCGGTGCGGGTCGTCCGCGCCGGCAAGGAGATGACTCTCCAGTTGAAGCTCGCCGCCCCACCCGAGGATCCGCCGCGCGATCGTTCGGTACTCGATGGCCGCCAGCCCCTTTCCGGCGCCACCGTGGTCAACATGTCGCCCGCCGTCGCGGAGGAGCTGGGTCTCGTCGAATGGCGGCACGGCGTCGCCGTCGTAGAGGTGAAGCCGGGCACCTACGTCGGCCGCTTTGTCCGGCCGGGCGACATGATCCTGGCGACCAACGGTCAGGACGTGAAGAGCGTCGCCGACCTCAAGAAACGCATCACCGCGGGAATCTCCAGCGTCTCGATCGGTCGCGAGGGCATGGTGTCCACCGTCCAGTTCCGCTGAGACGTGGTAGCGTCGGATCGTGCCGGCCGAACTCTTCGCTTCGCTCGCTCCGACGCCGCTCGCTGAACGTCTGCGGCCGCGCGCGCTCGCCGAGATCCTGGGGCAAGACCATCTGCTCGGGCCGGAAGGGCCGCTCGGCCGCATGCTGGCAGCGCGCAAGCTCAGCTCGCTGATCCTGTGGGGGCCGCCGGGTTGCGGCAAGACGACGATCGCCCGGTTGCTGGCCGAAGCGACCGATCTGCATTTCGAGCCGCTGTCGGCGGTGTTCTCGGGCGTCGCCGATTTGCGCAAGATATTCGAGGCGGCACGCCAGCGCCGCAAGGACGGCAGGGGCACGCTGCTGTTCGTCG
>MEMN01000036.1:30706-31571 GCA_001767945.1 Alphaproteobacteria bacterium RIFCSPHIGHO2_12_FULL_66_14
ACCGCGCCCAGCAGGACGGCTTCCTGCCCTTCGTCGAGGCCGGGGTCGTCACCCTGGTCGGGGCCACGACCGAGAACCCCAGTTTCGAGCTGAACGGGGCGCTGCTGTCGCGGTCCCAGGTCTATGTGCTGAAGCGGCTGGACGATGCGGCGCTGGATCAACTGTTGAGCCGCGCCGAGGCCCATATGGAAAGAGGCCTGCCGCTGTCGCCGGAAGCGCGCCAGGCCATGCTGGCCCTCGCCGACGGCGACGGGCGCTATCTGCTGACCATGTCGGAGGTGCTGTTCGACCTGCCTGAAGGCGAGATGCTGGACGTACAGGGGCTGGCGGCGGTCCTGCAACGCCGCGCCCCCGCCTATGACAAGAGCCGGGAAGAGCATTACAACCTCATCTCCGCCCTGCATAAATCGGTGCGCGGGT
Organism: Alphaproteobacteria bacterium RIFCSPHIGHO2_12_FULL_66_14; assembly: GCA_001767945.1. Classification (GTDB taxonomy): domain Bacteria; phylum Pseudomonadota; class Alphaproteobacteria; order Reyranellales; family Reyranellaceae; genus Reyranella. The sequence continues at coordinate 31,127 of MEMN01000036.1, forward strand.
CGGACCCGGACGCGGCCCTGTACTGGCTGGCGCGGATGCTGAACGGGGGCGAGGATCCGCTGTATCTGGCGCGGCGGATCGTGCGGATGGCGGTCGAGGACATCGGCGAGGCGGACCCCCTGTCGATCCTGGTCGCCAATGCGGCCAAGGACACCTATGACTTCCTGGGCAGCCCCGAGGGCGAACTGGCCCTGGCCCAGGCCGTGGTCCACCTGGCCACCGCGCCCAAGTCGGTCGGGGTGTACGAGGCTTTTAAGGCAGCCAGGAAAGCGGCCTATGAGACGGGATCGCTGACGCCTCCCGCCCATATCCGCAACGCTCCGACCAAGCTGATGAAGTCTCTGGGCTACGGCAAGGGCTACCAGTACGACCCGGACACGCCCGAGGGCTTCTCGGGCGCCAACTTCTTCCCCGACGAGATGGAACGTCGCACCTTCTACAAGCC
>MEMN01000036.1:31668-32453 GCA_001767945.1 Alphaproteobacteria bacterium RIFCSPHIGHO2_12_FULL_66_14
GGATGAGATCGCCGCCGTCCGGTCATGGGTGATCCACGAGGACGCTCATGTGATCGCTTTTTCAAAGCCGTCGGGCCTATCCAGCCAGGGCGGGCGGATCCAGGCGCATACGCTGGACGATCTGCTGTGGGCCTTCGCCCGGTCCAACGGCAAGCGGCCGGAGCTGGTGCATCGGCTGGACCGCGACACCTCGGGCGTCATTCTGGCGGCCAAGACCAAGCCGGCGGCGGGGTTCCTGGGCAAGGCGCTGCAGATGCGGCGGTTCCGCAAACAGTATCTGGCCCTGCTGTCCGCCGCGCCGGAGCCGGCGTCCGGGACCATCGACGCCCCGCTGCGGCGCGAGGAGATCGGGCGCGAGTCCTATATGCGGGTCGTCGCCTTCGACGCGCCCGGCGCCCAGGGCTCGCAGAGCCGATATCGGACCCTGGCCGCCAACGACCAGGGGGCGGTGGTCGAGCTGGAGCCGCTGACGGGGCGGATGCACTCTGCGAGCCCTGGGCGCCGGGCGCGTCGAAGGCGACGACCCGCATATAGGACTCGCGCCCGATCTCCTCGCGCCGCAGCGGGGCGTCGATGGTCCCGGACGCCGGCTCCGGCGCGGCGGACAGCAGGGCCAGATACTGTTTGCGGAACCGCCGCATCTGCAGCGCCTTGCCCAGGAACCCCGCCGCCGGCCGATTTCGCGGGTTTGCGTTCGGCCTTGGGCCTCTAGACGGAACGCTCCGGCTCAAGCAACGCTATCTCCTCCAAAGGGAGACAACGCCATGAAGCGCCTCGCCATTCTC
>MEMN01000037.1:0-5788 GCA_001767945.1 Alphaproteobacteria bacterium RIFCSPHIGHO2_12_FULL_66_14
GAACAGGTAGCTCATGCCGAGCTCACGCTTGAGCTGTTGCAGGAGCTGCAGGATCACGACCTGCACCGAGACGTCGAGCGCCGCCGTCGGCTCGTCGAGGATCAGCAGTTCGGGCTCGACCGCGATAGCGCGGGCGATGCCGACACGCGCCTTCTGGCCGCCCGAAAGCTGGTGCGGGAAGCGCGACAGAAGCTCGCGCGGCAGGCCGGTCATGTCGGCCAGTTCCTCGACGCGGGCCGTGAGTTGGGTGCCCGACATCTTCTTCAGCCGCCGCACGGGATCGGCGATGGCGTCGGCCGCCGTGTAGCGCGGATTGAGCGAGTCGCCGGCGTCCTGGAACACCATCTGGATGCGGGCGCGATGGGGATTGCCGGCGAAGTCGCGGGCCTTGAAGTCGGCAAGCTCGGCGCCGCCCAGGCGAATGCTGCCCGAGGTCGGATCGAGCAGGCGGTTGATCAGCCGCACCAGGGTGGACTTGCCGCATCCCGATTCACCCACCAGCCCCACCGTCTCGCCGCGCCCGATGGTGAAGCTCACCTCGTCGACGGCGTGGAGCTGCGGCAACGGCGCCACCGGCTTGCGGAATGACGTGGCGCGGGCCAGCAGGCCCTGCTTTGCGCCGACCGTGAAGCGCTTGGCCAGTTCGGCGACGTCGAGCAACGGACCCGGTGGGGCGACGGTCATAGCGGGTTCCAGCAGGCCACGACGTGACGTTCGCCGACGGTGCGCTGCGGCAGCGGCTGGACGCACTGGTCGAGACGACGTTCGCAGCGATCGCTGTAGCGGCAGGCCGGCAGGTCGGACCGGCGCAGATCCGGCAGGCCGCCCGGGATCGATACCAGATCCTCCAGCGCCACGGTCTCGCCCGGGGTCGCGGCCAGCAGCTTGGCGGAATAGGGATGGCGCGGATGGGCGAACAGCGCGCGGCCGGGGGCCGCCTCGACGATGTGGCCGGCATGCATGACCACGATGCGGTCGCAATATTCGGCGGCCAGCGCCAGGTCGTGGGTGATGAAGATCGTGGCCATGCCGGAATCGCCCGCAAGCTCGCCGATCAGGTCCATGATCACCGCCTGGGTGGTGACGTCGAGGCCGGTGGTGGGCTCGTCGGCGATCAGCAGCGCCGGCCGGCAGGCGAGCGCGATGGCGATCATGATGCGCTGGCACATGCCGCCCGACAGCTCGAAGGGATAGGCTTCGGCCCGGCGTTCGGGATCGGGAATGCGCACGCGCTTCAGCATCTCGATCGCCGCCTGCGGCGCGTCGTTGCGGGTGGCGCCGCCGTGGCGCACCAGCACGTCGGCGATCTGCCGCCCCACGCGGCGGATCGGGTTCAGCGCCGTGCGCGGGTTCTGGAAGATCATGGAGAGCTCGCGGCCACGCTGCTCGGCGAGATCCCGCTCGCCGAGCGCCAGCAGGTCGGTGCCGCCGAACAGTGCCCGCCCCGAGGTCACCTTGCCGGCGGCATCGAGGATGCCCATGACGGCGAAGGCCGTCACCGACTTGCCCGAGCCGCTTTCGCCCACCAGCGCCACGGTCTCGCCCTTGTCGACGCTGAAGCCGACATGCTCCAGCACCTTCACGACGCCGGAGCGGGTGCGGAACTCGACCGACAGGTCCTCGACCTGGAGCGCCGGGACCGCGGTCATGTCCGCATCCTCGGATCGATGATGTCGCGCAGCCCGTCGCCCAGCAGGTTGAAGCAGAACACCGCCAGCATCAGCGTGGCGCCGGGAAAGAGCGCAATCCACCATTCGCCGGACTGGATGAAGTTGGCGCCCTCGGCGACCATGATGCCCCACTCAGCATCGGGCGGCCGCACGCCGAGCCCGATGAAGGAGAGGCCTGCCGCGTTCAGGATGGCGTAGCCCATGGTGAGTGACATCTGCACCATCATGATCGGCATGATGTTGGGCAGGACGTGGCCCAGCAGCACGCGTGTCTCGCCGTTACCCGAAAGCCGCGCCGCCTCGACGAAGCCCGCGTCGCGCCGCACGTTGGCTTCGGCGCGCGCCACGCGGGCGTAAAGCGGGAAGTTGATGATCGCGGTGGCGATCACGATGTTGATCACCTCGTTGCCCAGCGCCGCCACGATGCCCATGGCCAGGACGAACAGCGGGAAGGCCATGATGGTGTCGGCCAGGCGCCCCACGATGCGATCGGTCCAGCCGCCGAAATAGCCCGCCGCCACGCCCGACAGCGCACCCAGCATGAAGGCCAGGATCACCGAGGCGAAGGCGATGGTGAGGTCGAGCCGCGTCGCCACCAGCACGCGGCTGAAGATGTCGCGGCCGAGCTGGTCGGTGCCGAACCAGTGCGCCGCTGACGGCGGTTTCAGCGCCATGGCGGCGTTGCTCTGCAGCGGATTGTAGGGTGCCAGCACCGGGCCGAAGATGGCTGCGATCAGGAACAGCGCGAACAGACCGAAGGCGAGGCCGGTGACGGGGTTCTCCGACAGCACGTAGCGGGCATGGCGCAGCAGCGGCAACATGGTCAGGAATCCAGTCGCACGCGCGGGTCGACCAGGCCGTAGACGAAATCGATGGTGAGATTGAGCGCCACGTAGAGGATCGCCATGGTCAGCACGAAGCCCTGGACCGGCGCATAGTCCGAGGTGATCAGCGCGTTCACGGCATAAAGGCCGATGCCCGGCCAGGCGAACACCGTCTCGACCAGCACGTTGGCGCCCAGCAGGAAGGAGAACACCATACCCAAGGTGGTGATGACCGGCAGCACGGCATTGCGGAAGGCATAGGTGAAGATGACGGTGCGCGGCGAGAGACCGCTCGCCCGCGCGGTGCGGATGAAGTCGCTGCCCAGCACCGCCAGCATCGAGCCGCGCGTCATGCGGGCAAGCGGCGCCAGCGAGAAGATCGCCATCGAGATGGCGGGCAGCGCGAGTTGCCGCAGGGCGCCCCAGAAGGCTTCCAGATTGCCGGTCAACGCCGAGTCGATCAGGTAGAAGCCGGTGATATGAGTGGGTGGCGACAGGAACACATCGATCCGGCCGGTCGGTGCCGGCGCCCACTGCAGCAGATAATAGAAGACGTAGGCGAACAGCAGTCCGGTGAAGAACACCGGCAGCGACACACCCGCCGTCGTCACGACCCGGCAGAGATGGTCGATCCACGTGCCCTGCTTCACCGCCGCCAGGACACCGAGCGGAATGGCGATGGCGACGGCCACGATCAGGGCGAACAGGGTGAGTTCGGCAGAAGCCGGCAGGCGCGTGGCGATCTCCGCCACCACCGGCTGGCCGGTGCTGAGCGAATTGCCGAGATTGCCGTGCAGCAGGTCGCCGACATAGGCGACGAACTGCTCGGGCAACGACTTGTCGAGGCCGAGATTGTGCCTGATCTCCGCGATCGCCTGCGGGCTTGCGGCCAGCCCCGCGAAATAGGCCGCCGGATCGCCCGGCAGCAGGCGGGTCAACATGAAGGTGACGACGACGACCCCGACGATGCTCGGGATCGCCGTCGCCAACCGCGACAGCAGCAGGTTCAGCATCGCCGCCTCCGGCGTCCGCGCCCTAGCTTTTCACGAGTTGGCGGTAGTCGAGTTGCCGGTGGAACCAGTAGCGATAGCCGGTGATGTTCTTCTGCATCGCCACGTCCAGCAGCGGCTGGAAGATCGGCACCCGCGGCACCTCCTCGAAGGCGATGTCGATGAAGCCCTTGACCAAGGCATCGTACTCCGCCCCCGTCGTGAAGCGCGCCTTGTCGATCAGCGCGTCCATCTTCGGGTTCTTGTAGCCCATGGTGTTGAAGACGGCGTTCTGGCCGTGATAGCACCAGAAGAAGAAGTATTCCGGATAGTTCAGCCAGCCACCGAAGGCGTTCGCGATCATCGGCAAGGACTTCTTCAGCAGTTCGCCGCGCCAGTTGGCGCCGGGAATCTTGTTGATCGTGGCCTTGATGCCGATCTGTTTCAGGCTTTCCTGGACCAGGATGGTGAGCGGCTCGTTGGTGCTGGCCATCCCCAGGTCGAACGACAGGGTCGTCTCGAAACCGTCGGGATAGCCGGCCGCCGCCATCAACGCCTTGGCCTTGGGGATGTCGGTCCTGTAGCCGTCCTTCTGCGGCCAGTAGGTGCCCTTGGACAGGTTGTCGGCGCCACCGAACAGCGGCAGCGCCCGGCCGAACATCACCGAATCCATGATCTGCTGATACGGAAGTGCCCAGGCCACGGCCTGGCGCACCTTGACGTTGTCGAACGGCTTCTGGTTCACGTTCATGCCGAGATAGATCATCGCGTTCTCGATCGCCGTACCGATCACGGTGAGCTTGGGTGACTTGGCGAGTTCGGCGAAGTCCTTCGGCGGCAGGTCGAACGAGATGTCGGCATCGCCACGCTCGAGCAGGGCGCGGCGGTTGCCGGCCGACGGAATGATGCGCCGGATGACTCGCTTGATCTTGGGCAGCGGGCCGTTCTTCCAGTCGTCGTTGCGCATGAAGACGACTTCTTGCCCGGGCTGCCAGCGCTCGATCTTGTAGGCGCCGCCGGCGGCCAGGTTGTTCTTCAACCATTCAAGGGCCCACGGATCCTTCTCGGTCGCGTGCTTCTTGCAGAGCCCGGAATTCATGATGACGGGCACCGGCACGCCGATGTCAGGCATGGTGAGCTTGTCGACGCGCAGAAAGTCGATGCGGAAGGTATTGTCGTCGACGGCCACGAACTGTTCCGGCTTCTCCAGCGAGCCCGCCTTCATCTGGAAGGTCGGGAAGCCGCCCACCGACACGGCACGATCGAAGGACCATTTCACATCCTTCGCGGTGATCGGCGTGCCGTCGTGGAATTTCGCGCCCTTGCGCAGCTTGAAGGTCGCCGACGTCGGCGTGACATTCCAATCGGTCGCCAGTTCGGGTTCGAGCTTTCTGTAGTCGTAGTGGTCGTTGCCGTTGGCATCCTTCTTGACACCGTAGGTGATCAGACGGTCGTAGGTGTTCCATGACACTTCGTAAGACGGCCGGTTGGTGCCGACGCCCTGGATATCCATCGAGTTGGGCGGACTCTCGGTGATCAGCAGAAGTGTCTCGTTGCGCGCCTGCGCCTTGGCCGCCGACCAGATAGCCGGAGCGGTCGTGGCTGCGGCACCGGCCACCGCCGTTGTCTTGATGAATGAGCGACGCTTCATTGAATTCCCCCTGTCTTTTTGCGGACCCACACGATCCCGTCGCACCGGTTGCAAGTAGCGTGCCAACCCCCGCGCGAATCTGTCGGCTGCATTCGCGGCAGCCCTTGTCTACAACCGGGACATGTCAGACCTTCTTGATCTCGGCCTTCACGCGCTGCGCAGCGCCTATCGATCCGGCACGCTCAACGTCTGGCAGATGATCGAGGAGGTGCTGAAGCGCATCGCCCGGGCCGGCGACGACAAGGTGTGGATCTCGCGCGCGACGGATGCCGACTTGCGTGTCCAGGCCGACGGCCTCGCGGCACGGCTCGGTGAAATCGACAGACTGCCGCTCTACGGCATCCCGTTCGCTGTGAAGGACAATATCGACGTTGCCGGCATGACGACGACGGCGGCCTGCCCCGGCTTCGCCTACGAGGCCAAGACTTCAGCCGAGGTCGTACAGCGCCTGGTGGCGGCGGGCGCCATCGTAATAGGCAAGACCAACCTCGACCAGTTCGCGACCGGCCTGGTGGGCGTGCGCTCGCCCTATGGCGTGCCGCGCAATCCGTTCAATGCCGACTACATTCCCGGCGGCTCGAGTTCGGGCTCGGCCGTCGCTGTCTCGTCAGGCCTGGTGAGTTTCTCGCTGGGCACCGACACGGCGGGCTCGGG
>MEMN01000037.1:5796-9024 GCA_001767945.1 Alphaproteobacteria bacterium RIFCSPHIGHO2_12_FULL_66_14
CGGCCGGCTTCAACAACATCGTCGGCCTGAAGCCGACGCCCGGCCTGTTCAGCAACGAAGGCGTGGTGCCGGCCTGCCGCTCGCTCGACTGCGTATCGGTGTTTGCGCTCTGCTGCGCCGACGCCGATGCCGTGCTGGGCGTCGCCAGCGCACCCCACACGACGCCCGCCATCGGCCAGGCGTTTCGCTTCGGCGTCCCGAGGCCGCTCGAGTTCTTCGGCGACGATGCCTATGCGACCCTCTACGCCGAAGCCGTCGAAAAGTTGAAGGCGCTGGGCGGCACGGCGGTCGAATTCGACTACGCGCCCTTTCGCGATGCCGCCCAGCTTCTCTACAGCGGGCCGTGGGTGGCGGAGCGCACGGCAGCGGTCGGCGCCTTCATCGAAGGCGCCGCCGACAACGCCGGCGTCTGGCCGACGACACGGCAGATCGTGCTGGGCGGACGGAAATACAGCGCGGTCGATGCCTTCGAGGGCCAGTACAAGTTGGCCGACCTGAAGGCGCGGGCGGCGGCGGAGATGCAGGGCCTGGACCTTCTGGCTCTCCCGACCGCTGGCACGATCTATCGTCTGGCCGATCTCGAGCGCGAGCCGGTGCTCTACAATTCGCATCTCGGGTACTACACCAACTTCGTGAATTTCTTCGGCCTGAGCGGTTTGGCCCTGCCCTTCGGCTTCCGTCCCGACGGCCTGCCGTTCGGCATCACCCTGATCGGCCGTGCCTTCGCCGAGCGCGCCCTGTTGGCCTTCGGCGCGCGCTGGCAGCGCGCCGTGCAGTTGCCCTTGGGCAGGACCATGAGCCGGTTGCCGGCACCGGCGTACGATCCCGTCGTCATAGAAGATCGCGTTTCCATCGCCGTGGTCGGCGCTCACATGAGCGGCCTGCCGCTGAACAGTCAGCTCACCGAACTGGGCGGCCAGCTGGAGCGTGCCGACAAGACCGCGCCGGTCTACCGTTTCTACGCTCTTTCCGGCGGCCCACCGCGTCGGCCGGGCATGGTACGAACCGCGGAAGGCGGCGGTGCCATCGAGCTGGAAGTATGGAGCCTGCCGACCGAGAAGGTCGGCGCCTTCGTCGCCAAGATTCCCGCGCCGCTCGGCCTCGGCACCGTCGCCCTGGCCGACGGCTCCGGCGTGTTGGGTTTCCTCTGCGAGAGCCACGCCATCTCCGGCGCGCGCGACATCACTTCGCTCGGCGGCTGGCGGGCCTATGTGAAGTCGCTTGCCGTCTGATAGGGTCCGCTCCCGAGGAGGAACGAACCCATGGCGAAAATCGCAATCATCACCGGCTCGGGCAGCGGCATCGGTCGCGCCGCGGCGCTGGCGCTGCTCAAGAACGGCTACAAGGTCGTGCTGGCCGGCCGCCGCAAGGAGGCGCTGGACGAGACCGCCAAGATGGCCGGCAATAACGCCCCCAACGCGCTGGCCGTGCCGACCGACGTCACCAAGAAGGAATCGATCCAGGCGCTGTTCGCGCGGACCAAGGAGACCTTCGGCCGCCTCGACCTGGTGTTCAACAACGCCGGCGGCGGCGCGCCACCCGTGCCGCTCGAGGACCTGCCGTTCGAAACCTGGCAAAGCGTGGTGGCGGCCAACCTGACCGGTCCGTTCCTGTGCACCCAGGAAGCCATCAAGATCATGAAGGCGCAGAAGCCGATGGGCGGGCGCATCATCAACAACGGCTCGATCTCGGCGCACGCGCCCCGGCCGTTCTCGGTCGCCTACACTTCGACCAAGCACGCCATCACCGGCCTCACCAAGTCGACCTCGCTCGATTGCCGCGCCTACGACATCGCCTGCGGCCAGATCGACATCGGCAATGCCGTGACGCCGATGACCGAGCGCATGACCAAGGGCGTGCTCCAGCCCAACGGCACGACCATCCCGGAGCCGCGCATGGACGTCGAAGCGGTAGCCCAGGCCATCGTCTACATGGACAGCCTGCCGCTCGACGCCAACGTCCAGTTCATCACGGTGATGGCGACCAAGATGCCGTTTGTCGGGCGAGGATGAGGGGTCGCGGCTAGGCCTTCAGCCCCGCGCGCCGGAGCTCGGCGAGCAGGCCGGTGAGCATCCCATGGGCCTGCACGGTCCCCGCGGCCAGCTTGAGATGCTCGCTGGCCGGCACGACCATGCCCTGTCGTCCGACGCGACGGCAGATGCCGGCTTTCTCGAGGGCGATGGCGTGTCGGCGCACCGTCTCGTAGGGCAGTCGCAGCGAATGGGAGATCGCCAGGATGCTGACCGGCCGGCGCTGATCGTCGGGCAATACGGCCTGGGTGGCGGCGGTCGCGGTGTTGATGACGTGCTTGACGTTGGCCGTCCAGATCGCGCTGAACACCAGCCCCCTCAATAGATCTCCATTCCAGAGGTCGCCGAGCATCCGGATGCCAGCAAGGAGCTGGCGGGTCGAGGCGGTGGCGACCGCCATCTGGTCCCGCGTGAGCTTGCCTTGCCGCAAAGCCGGCCTGGACGGCACTTCGTATTTCGCCAATCGCGCTCGAGTGAGGTCGACCAGCATGCGCTCGGTGTTGAGGTAGGTCTTGCGCATCCAATCGACGGTCGATCGGCTTTTCAGCGCGGCCAGTACAACGGCGATCCCCTCACGCGTGGCAGTGCACTGGCCTGCGCGCACGAGCCCCCAGGCGTGGCGGCGCACCGTCTCATAGGGCAGATTGAGACGGCGGGCGAGTTCACGCACGCCGACCGTTCCGCCGCCGGGGTCGTGCATGTGGTTGTGCCAGACCGCCATGAAGACGAGGCCCGAGATCAGCTTGTCACCCTGAAGCTGCGTGAGCAGATCGACACTGCGCAGAAAGAATTCCGACGAAATGCGCACCATCGGATAGGCATTGCGTGGAACTTCCAACGGCTCATTTTGGGGACCGAGTTGGCTCATTTTGGGCACTGTACGGCTTCGGGAACTGCCTCGGAAGGGCATAGTCCTCAGCGCCAAGGAGAGCGTGCCGAAGTCCGGCGTTGGTCATCCCGCCGTGTGGAGCGGAAAGCGCCCGCATCGGCCTTCCGCACGACTCCTGCCAATCGCGCCTTCATCCGGTTCGGTGACCCACCATCGGACTGGATGGATACTCCTCGCGATCGGCACGTTCACGCCGGCCGTCGGTGAATTCACTGCATTTTCGATCATTCGCCGCGGACGGCGTGAACGCCTGCCGGCGCGGCGACGCACGCCCGTCAGCCCTCGTCTCCGAGGTTGAGCCGCGATGCG
>MEMN01000038.1:0-6325 GCA_001767945.1 Alphaproteobacteria bacterium RIFCSPHIGHO2_12_FULL_66_14
ACCAGATCCGCGTCTATGCCCAGGCGCGCGAGTTCGACGCCAAGACGCGATACGCGCTCACCAAGGTGCTGCAACTGCAGCAGGCCGTCGCCGAGGCCCAGCGCAAGGTGGCGCAGGCCGATGGCGAGCGGCAGCAGATCGTCCAGGAGCAGGGACGGCTGCGCGAAAATCTTGCCCGCGTGCCGGCGAACAGCGATCTGCAGCGCCGCTACCTCGCCACGCTCGACAAACAGGAAAGCGAGCTCGAGGCGTTGGCCAAACGCAAAGCCGAAGCGGAGAAGGGCGTCGAGACGGCGCGCGATGCGCTCAGGAGCTACGTGGCGCAGCTCGGCTAGTTAGCCGGCGCGCAAAGTCCGGACAGCATCGTCGCGGCGGAAGAGGTAGAGCAGGGTCCGCAAGGCCGCGCCACGCTCCGACTTGAGGTCGGGATCGCGGTCGATCACAAGACGCGCGTCGTCGCGGGCGGCCTGCAACAGTTCACCATGTGCCGCGAGATCGGCCAGGCGCATGTCAGGCAGCCCACTCTGCCGCGTGCCCAAGAGCTCGCCGGCGCCGCGCAGGCGGAGATCCTCTTCGGCGATGCGGAAGCCGTCCTCGGTCTCGCGCATGATCGCGAGCCGCGCCTTGGCGGTCTCGCCGAGCGGCTGGGCATAGAGCAGCAGGCAGCTCGACTTGCCGGTGCCGCGCCCGACCCGGCCACGCAGCTGATGCAGCTGCGCCAGGCCGAAGCGCTCGGCATGCTCGATGACCATGACCGTGGCGGCCGGCACGTCGACACCGACCTCGATCACCGTCGTGGCGACCAGGATCGACAGGCGTCCATCGGCGAAGGCCGCCATGGTCGCCTCGCGTTCGGCGCCCTTGAGGCGTCCATGCAGCAGCCCGACCTTGCCGGGAAAGCGAGCACTCAGCAGCTGGAAGCGCTCTTCGACATTGGCAAGGTCGACTTCCTCGGACTCTTCGATCAGCGGGCACACCCAATAGACACGTGCGCCGGTGCCAACCATCCGGCCGACTCCTGCAACGACCTCGCCGATGCGCTCCAAAGGCAGGGTGCGGGTGTCGATGGGCAGGCGACCGGCTGGCTTCTCGGTGAGCTTCGAGACGTCGAGATCGCCGTAGGCCGCCAGCATCAAGGTGCGCGGGATGGGCGTCGCGGTCATGACCAGGAGATCGACCGCCTGGCCCTTGGAGGACAGCGCCATGCGCTGATGCACGCCGAAGCGATGCTGCTCGTCGACGACGGCCAGCGCCAGGTCGGCAAACTCGACCTCTTCCTGGACGAGCGCATGCGTGCCGATGACGAGATCGATCGAGCCGTCGGCCAGGGAGTGCATCGTCGCCTTCTTCTGCTTCTGGCCGTCGCGCCCGGTCAGTAGGGCGAGCCGCACGCCAGTGGCCTCGGCAAGTGGCGCGATGGTGGCATAGTGCTGGCGCGCCAGCAGCTCGGTCGGCGCCATCAGCGCCGCCTGGGCGCCGGCCTCGACCGCGATCAACATTGCGAGGAAGGCGACCAGCGTCTTGCCGCTGCCGACATCGCCTTGGAGCAGGCGGATCATCCGCTCGGGCTTGGCCATGTCGGCCGCGATCTCCTCGACCGCGCCTATCTGGCTTCCTGTGAGCTCGAACGGCAGTGCCTCGAGGGTAACTTTGTGCAGACGCCGGTCGCCCTTGGTGGCGCGCCCGCTGATCGTGCGATTGTGATGCCGGACCAGCGCGATCGCGAGTTGGCTCGCCAATAGCTCGTCGAAGGCGAGCCGTGCCCGTGCCGGATGCAGGGGCGCGAGGTCGGACGCCTCGGTGGGCGCATGCGCGCACGCGAGCGACGATTTCCAGTCAGCCCAGCGGTTGCGTGCCAGGTAACCGGCATCCTGCCATTCCGGCAGGGCAGGCGCGCGTTCGACACCAGCGGCGATCGCCTTCTGGATCGGCCGCTGGGTGAGGCCGGCGGTGAGGCCATAGAGTGGCTCGACCCGCAGGGTCGACTCGCGCTGGTCGAGCGGCACGACGTGATCGGGGTGCGTGATCTGCACTTCACCCTGGTAGAGGTCGACCTTGCCGCTAATGACGCGGATCTCACCCGGCGGCAGCAGCTTCTTGAGATAGTCCTCGCGGCCGTTGAAGAAGGTGAGGCAGAGCCGGCCGGTCTCGTCGCTGCACCAGACCCGGTAAGGCTGGCGGGGATTGCGCGGCACCAGATGCTCGTCGACCGTCACCGTGAGGGTCGCAACCTCGCCGGCCCGCGCGCCGGCGATCTCGGGCGCGTTGCGGCGGTCGATGAGGGCGAAGGGCAGGTGCCACAGCAGGTCGACGACCAACGGCCCGGTCAGTTTCTCGACGAGCTTGCCCAGCCGCGGCCCGATCCCGGGCAGCGATGTCACTTGGGCGAAAAGTGGGGTCAGGCTTTGCGGACGCATCTGTGAGATGTGGGGCGTGGGGCAGGCTGTGGGGCCGCGTGACTCCGCCATCGCCGCCGCCTATATGCTACGCCCCTTTTCGGGTCGGACCTGGGGAAAAGATGGGCTGTGAGGCGGATATCGAGACCCGGCGCAAGCGGCTGCTCTATCGCAGCATCTACCGTGGCAACAAGGAGAACGACATTCTCCTTGGCCAGTTCGCGCGCGCCCATATCGCCTCATTCGGTGCGGTCGAGCTGGACCAGTACGAGCGCCTGCTGGATACCGGCGACAACGACATCTTCGACTGGGTGTCGGGGAAGGCCGACATTCCCGCCGAGGCCGATACGCCGGTCCTGCGCCTGCTCATGGCCTTTCGGGTGAGTTTTTAGTGGCACCGCCGCTCGCCGACACCCTGGCCGCGATTCATCGCAAGGCTGGATATTGGACCATCGCCGGCCTGCCGGAAGGCGCCGATTCGCTCGTGCTTGCGGAACTGGCGCGCACGACCGGTGGGCAGGACATTCTGCACGTGGCGCGCGACGGCCAGCGGCTGGAACGGCTGCAGGACGGATTGCGGTTTTTCGCTCCGGAACGTGAAGTGCTGGTATTTCCCGCGTGGGATTGCCTGCCCTACGACCGGCTGTCGCCGCACCCCGACATCGTGGCCGAGCGTCTGACGACCCTGGCGAAACTTGCTGCTGCCAAGAAACCCGGCGCACCGGCCAGGATCATCCTGGCCTCGGTGGGTGCCGTCCTGCAGAAAGCCCCGCCGCGCAGTCTCTACGCCGACGCCGCCGTGGTCCTGCGCAAAGGCCAGACGGTCGATGTGACCTGGCTGGCGAAGTTCCTAGGCGAGAACGGCTATGGCCGCGCCGAGACCGTGATGGAGCCCGGCGAATTCGCGATCCGCGGCGGCCTGGTCGATCTCTTCCCGCCGGGCACCGCCGAGCCGCTGCGCCTCGACCTGTTCGGCGATTCCCTGGAGGCGATCCGCTCGTTCGACGCCATGAGTCAACGCTCGACCGGCACGCGCGATGAAGTCGTGCTGCTGCCGGTCAGCGAAGTGCCGCTGACCGCCGAGGGCATCGCGCGCTTTCGCGGCGGATATCGCGAGCTGTTCGGCAATGTCGGCGGCGACGATTTGCTGTACGAGGCCGTGTCGGCCGGACAGCGCCACGTCGGCATGGAGCATTGGCTGCCGCTGTTCCATGACAAGATGGAGACGATCCTCGACTATTGCCCCGACGCGACGGTGACGTCGGACCACCAGATCACCGAGGCGTTCCAGGCACGGCACGAGCTGATCGCCGACTACTACGATGCCCGTCGCAAGACCGGCGGCAAAGGCGGGATGAGCGGGGCGGCCGACTATAAGCCGATCGCGCCGGACCTGCTCTACCTCAACCCCAAGCAGTGGGACGGTCTGCTCGACGGCCGCACTGTCGCCGCCTTCACGACCTTCGACGCCTCCCCGTCGGCCACCAATACGATCGATCTCCACGGCCGCCGCCACGAGGGCTTCGCCCAGGCGCGGACGGGGCAGGGCGTCAATCTGTTCGACAAGGTGGCCGAGCACGTGACGACTGCCAACGGCGCCGGCCGCCGGGTGGTGGTCGCGGGCTACACCGAAGGCTCGGCCAGCCGCCTGCAACACCTCCTGCAGGAGCATGGCGCCACGACACCGGTTCCCGTGCCCGATCTCGCCACAGTCCTCGGCCTGCCGACGGGTGTGGTCGGTGTCGCGGTCTGGCCGCTCGAGCACGGCTTCGTGCTCGACGCCCTGGAAGTCATCGGCGAGGAGGACATTCTCGGCGATCGACTGTCGCGGCCGGCCAAGAAGCGGCGCCCGTCCGAGCGTTTCATCGCCGAGGCGTCGGCACTGAGCGACGGCGACCTCGTCGTCCATCGCGAGCACGGTGTCGGCCGCTACGAGGGGCTGGTGACCTTGGAGATCCAGAATGCCCGACACGACTGCCTGCGGCTGACCTACGAAGGCGGCGACAAGCTCTTCCTGCCGGTCGAGAACATCGACGTTCTGAGCCGGTACGGCGCGGCGGAGGAGGGCGCCGCCCTCGATCGCCTGGGCGGCGTCGCCTGGCAATCGCGCAAGGCCCGGCTGAAACAGCGCATCGCCGACATGGCCGACCGGCTGATCAATATCGCCGCCGAACGCGCCGTCAGGCGCGGCGAGACGATGGCGCCACCGGAAGGCCTTTACGAGGAATTCTGCGCCCGTTTCCCCTATGCCGAAACCGACGACCAGCTCCAGGCGATATCGGACGTGCTGGAGGACCTCTCCTCGGGCAAGCCGATGGACCGGTTGATCTGCGGCGATGTCGGGTTCGGGAAGACCGAAGTGGCCTTGCGGGCCGCGTTTGTCGCCGCGCTTTCGGGTAAACAGGTGGCCGTCATCGGCCCGACGACCCTGCTGGCGCGGCAGCATCACCGGACTTTCGTCGAGCGTTTCCAGGGATTGCCGGTACGGATCGGACGCCTGTCGCGGCTGGTGCCCGCGAAGGAGGCGAAGGAAACAAAGGTCGCACTCAAGGAGGGCACCGTCGACATCGTCATCGGCACCCATGCGCTGCTGGCCAAGAGTATCGACTTCAAGGACCTTGGCCTCCTGATCGTCGACGAGGAGCAGCATTTCGGCGTGGCTCACAAGGAGCGGCTGAAGGAACTGCGGGCCGATGTCCATGTGCTGACGCTGACGGCGACGCCGATCCCGCGAACGCTGCAACTGGCGCTGACGGGTGTGCGCGACATGAGCCTGATCGCGACGCCGCCGGTCGATCGCCTCGCCGTGCGCACCTTCGTGACGCCATTCGACGGCGTCGCCATCCGCGAGGCCTTGCTGCGTGAACAGTATCGCGGCGGCCAGAGCTTTTACGTCTGCCCGCGTATCGAAGACCTGGCCGCGGTGGCGGCCGAACTGCGCGAACTGGTGCCCGAGATGCGCATGGCCATGGCGCACGGCCGCCTGGCGCCGACCCAGATCGAAAACACGATGCAGGATTTCGTCGACGGCAAGTTCGACGTGCTGCTGTCGACCAACATCGTCGAAAGCGGGCTCGACATCCGCAACGCCAACACCATGATCATCCATCGCGCCGATATGTTCGGCCTGGCCCAGCTCTACCAGCTCCGCGGCCGGATCGGCCGGGGCAAGACCCGGGCCTACGCCTATCTCACGGTGCCTCCGGGTAAGGCGCTCAACGAAGCGGCGTCGAAGCGCCTCGACGTGATGCAGACCCTCGACACCTTGGGCGCCGGCTTCCAGCTCGCGAGCTACGACCTCGATATCCGCGGCGCCGGCAACCTGCTGGGCGAGGAACAGTCGGGCCATATCCGCGAAGTCGGCATCGAGCTCTACCAGCAGCTCCTCGATGAGGCCGTGGCCTCGGCACGGGGCAGGGTGGAGGAGGCGGAAAAGGCCGACTGGTCGCCGCAGATCAATCTCGGCATCCCGGTGCTGATCCCGGAGGAATACGTCGGCGAACTCAGCGTGCGGATGGGGCTCTACCGCCGCATCGGTGCCCTCGAGAACCAGGCCGAAATCGAGTCCTTCGCGGCCGAAATGGTCGATCGCTTCGGCAAGATGCCGGTGGAGGCCGAGTTCCTGCTGAACACTGTCGCCCTGAAAATGCTCTGCCGCGCCGCCAGCGTGGACCGGATCGATGCCGGCGAGAAGGCCCTCGTCCTGTCATTCCACGACAACAAGTTTGCAAGGCCCGACAAGTTGATCGCCTGGATCCAGAAGAATGCACCGCTGGTCAAGCTCCGGCCCGACCACCGGGTGATAGTGCAGCGCGTTTGGGCCGACGAGCGGCAGCGGATTTCCGGCGTGACGTCGATTTTGGCCGGGCTCGCGAAACTCGCGGCTTGAGGAGCGCCTTCGTCGTCCGGCGCGCACAGCGCAGCAGCCA
>MEMN01000038.1:6367-15108 GCA_001767945.1 Alphaproteobacteria bacterium RIFCSPHIGHO2_12_FULL_66_14
CTGGTTGGCGTAGGCGAGCTGGACTGCCAAGGGACCGCGTGCGACGTCGCCAGGCAGGGCAGCCAACGCGCAAGCGAGAGCGTTCGCGGCCAATGATTCCTTGTCGAGATAGTCATCCAGGACGGCCTCGACTTCACCGGTCCGCAACCTGGCTGGCAGGCCTTGTCCAGCCCGGATCGTCTCGGCGAACAGATCGTCCTTGGACGTGAAATGGGCATAGAAGGCGCCGCGGGTGAGACCGGCGGCCAGCATGATGTCGTCGATGTTGGCGCCGGCATGGCCGCGCAGGCGGAACAGCCGGGCGGCATGGTCGAGGATTTCGGCGCGGGTGCGGGCCTTGCGGGTGGGGCTGGCGGGCATTCTGATCTCAAAATATGTCATTCAACATATCATATGTTGAGTGACATATCATGTATTCAGGCCGTCGACTGCGCCGCGCTGGTGGCCGCATCGCGCTCGGCGAGATTGAAGACCTCGACGAAGGCCGACGGCGGCTGGGCGCCGGAGACCGCGTACTTTCGATTCACGATGAAGCAGGGAACGCCGTTGATGCCGAGGCGCCGGGCGTAGACGTCGGAGGCCACGACTTCCTGGCGGCCTTCGTCACTCATGAGATAGCGCCGCGCCCTGATCTCGTCGATGCCGGCGCGCGCGGCGCAGGCGACGAGGGTGTCAAGATCACCAATATCGAGGCCTTCCTCGAAATAGGCCTTGAAGAGTTCGGCCACGACTTCGTCCTGTGCCTGGTTCTTCGCGCTCCAGTGCACCAGCCGGTGCGACAGCACCGTGTTGGGCGTGCGCTTGATGCGGGAAAACTGGAACTCGATCCCGGCCTCGCGGCCGCTCTCCGCGATCGCCTGGTAGATCTGGCGGGGGCGGTCGCCGCCGCCGAACTTGGCACGGACATAGTCGTCGCGAGTCATGCCTTCGACGGGCATGTCGGGGTTGAGCTGAAACGGCCGCCAGGCGATGGCCACATCGTTGCGGCCACTCGCCGCCAAGGCGCGTTCAAAGCGGCGCTTGCCAATGTAACACCAGGGACAGATCGTATCGGAGACGATGTCGACGTAGATCATGGAGCAATCTTACGCCTTTCGCGCCAATGCAGGAAGAGAGCGGCCGCAGCCGCGATCCCCAGCGCAACAGATGTCAGCCAGGCGGCAGCGGACCAGCCTCCCGACGCCACGAGCGCGCCGGTGATCGGCGGGCCGATGAGCGCTCCGAAGTTGGAACCCTGCATCAAAAGACCGGTCGAGGCGCCGACCAGTTCCGGTCGTGGCGAATGGATGGGAAGCGCCGTGAACAGGGCGCCGGGCACGACGCCGATCACGGCCGAGTAGACGCCGGCCAGCACGAGGCGCAGCAAATCCGGCACACCGCCCATGAAGACGCCGGCGGCACAGAACGCCATCGATACGGCGGCGCCGGCGATCACGGCCACGCGCGGCATGCCGTGATGCATCAGCCAGCCGGCCGCCAGATTACCGCCGACGTTCACGATGGTGACCAGCGCCGTAATAACTGCCGCCGTCGAGGTCGCAAAGCCCAGGCGCTCGATCAGCAGGGTGGGCAGGAAGCCAATAACGGCAAACCAGCAGCAGGAGTAGGCGCCGAAGCAGAGTGCGATGGCGAGTGGCCCGCCGGTGCTCGCCACCTCGGTCATTTCGTGGAGCACCGGCCGGCGCCTAACCAGCAGCGGATCGAGCTCCCGCCGCGGCAGCGCGCGCCACAACAGGACGGCGAGCATGAGCGCCGAGGCACCGGAGGCGACCAGCCAGGCAACCCGCCATGAGGTGCCGGGAAGGACGACGGCCGCGATCAGCATCATCGATCCCGCACCTGCCGGCATGTAGGCGGTCCACAACGTCATGACGAAACGCTGGTCGGCCGGCCCGGCGATGCGCAGCAGCAACGTGGGAAGGGCGACCGAAACGGCGATGAAACCCAAGCCTTCGACCACGCGCCCAACCAGCAGAGCGTCGACGCTGCCGGCGAAGGCGCCGGCCAGGCTTGCCGCGAAGCAGAGCGCGGTGCCCAGCAGCACCAGGCGCCGATGACCGAAGCGGTCGGCGGTGAGCGCAATCGCCATGCCGGCCAAGGCCGTCACCAGATTGATCGTCGAGAGCAGCCAGCCCGCCTGGCGCAGGCTAGCGCCCAAATCCTCCTGGATCGACGGGATCGACGGCGGCACCTTGCCGACATGGAACGCGGCGACGATGCCGGCCGCGACCAGCAGGCCGACCAGCGGCCAGGGCGTACGCAACGTTGAATTCAGTATTGCACCCGTGCCGTCAGCGCCCCGTCGACGATGAAGTTGACGCCGCTCACGAACGACGCCGGCCCGCCGGCGAGAAACGCGACGGCGGCGGCCACTTCCTGCGGCGTGCCCATCCGGCCCATCGGATTGCGCGCCAGGGTCCGCTTGTAGCGCTCGGCACCGGCGTCGCGCTGGCGGCCCCAGGTGTTGCCGTCCTCGAGGATAGAGCCGGGCGACACCATGTTCACTCGGACGCCTTTGGGCGTGAGGTCGATCGACAGTGACTTCACGTAGGGAACCAGGGCCGCCTTGACCGAGCGGTAAGGCACAGTCGGCCCCGAGACCTCGACCAACGACACGGTGCCGATGATCGTGGCGCTGGCGCCCACGCCGCTTGCGATGAGATGAGGCAGGGCGTGGCGCACCGATTCCACGGTCGACACGATGTCGACGTCGATGCTTTTACGCCAACCCTCGGGTGTGTCCTCGGTACCCATGGCGCTGACATTGGCAACGAAATGGTCGATACCGCCGCCGGCCGCGAAGCTGTCGATCCACTTCTTGAGCGCCGGATCGTCGGTAACGTCGAGCGCCGTTCCTGTGACGCGGCCCTGCCTACCCTGCCAGTCCTTCTCGCGTTCCCTGACCAGCTTGGCGTCGCGCGCGCAGAAACCCACCGTCGCTCCTTCGGCGAGGAAGGCATCGACAATGGCCCGGCCGATGCTCTTGGTGCCACCGGTGACCAGAACGCGCTTGCCCTTGAGACCGAGGTCCATGTTTCCTCCAGATGCGGCTCTCGCTTATAAGGCGGGCATGAAACAAGGGAGCCGCCGCGATGTCCAAGCTATTCGACCTTAGCCACAAGGTGGCTCTGGTCACTGGCGCGTCGTCGGGTCTTGGCGCGCATTTCGCGCATTGCCTCGGCACCGCGGGCGCGTCGGTCGTGCTGGCCGCGCGCCGCGCCGATCGCCTCGCGTCTCTGCAAGCGGAACTTGGCGACAAGGGCGTGAATGCGACAGCCATCGAGCTCGACGTCCAGTCCGGCGACTCGATTTCGGCTGCCCTCGACGCGGCGGGCCCGCTCGACATCGTGGTCAACAATGCCGGGATCTCGATCGTGAAACCCGCCCTCGAGATGCCCGAGGCGGATTGGGACACCGTCGTCGACACCAACCTGCGCGGCGCCTGGCTGGTGGCGCAGGGGGCGGCCAGGCGCTGGGTGAAGGACAAGCGGCCGGGCGTGATCGTCAACATCGCCTCGATCCTGGGATTGCGCACCATCGGGCAGGTGGCGCCTTACAACGCCTCCAAAGCGGGTCTGATCCATCTGACACGCGCGCTGGCGATGGAGTGGGCGCGCCACGACATCCGCGTCAATGCGATCTGCCCCGGCTATATCGAAACCGAGATGAACGGCCCGTTCTGGAAGACGCCGGGAGGGCAGCGCCTGATCGAGCGTATACCGCAGCGGCGCATCGGCCAGCCCGGGCACCTCGACGGCGCCTTGTTGCTGCTCGCGTCGCAGGCGGGCGCGTTCATGACCGGCAGTGTCGTGACTGTCGATGGCGGACACACGGTCAACTCGCTGTAGCCATCACCAGCCGTTGATGCGGTCGTAGACATCGATCACCGACTTGCCGCCGTCGAGGTCGCTATCGACGACATAGTAACGATCGTAGGCCGCCGCGGTGATGCAGGCGTGATTGGGCAGGATGCGGACCCGCGCGCCCACCGGCAGGCCGGCGTAGGGCAGGGGAGCGTCGGAACCGACGAAGCCGTGCTCCTGCGAGCAATCGACGACCGCGAGGCCGGCCGCCGACGCGCCGGCAAGGGTGCCGAAGCCGACCTTCGGCTGGAACTCCTGGGCGCTGATGTCCTTGGACAAGGCCAGGGCGCCGGCATCGACCAGGAGCTGGTTGCGGTGCGGATAGTGGCCGATCACCGAGGCCAGCACCGAGAGCGCGAGGTCGCCGGCGCCGCAGGAGCCTATGAACTCCTGGTCGAGGTCGTTGAAGACATATACGCCCGGCCGCATCTCCGTGATGCCGGTGAAATCGCGGGAGTGCATGGCCGTCGGTGTCGAGCCGCCGGACACGATCGGGCAGGGGATGCCGGCCGCACGCAGCGCCTCGGCGGCGCCGACGATGGCCCGCCGTTCCTGTTCTGCCACGGCGGCAATGCCGTCGGGCGTGCTCTGATGATAGGAGTGGCCGGCGTGAGTCATGACGCCGGCCAGTTCGATGCCCGGCGCGGCGTGCAGGACCTTGGCGATGTCGAGCAGGCCCGGCAGTTCCGGAAAGGGCAAGCCGGCGCGTCCGGCGCCGCTGTCGATCTCGATGAAGACGGAAAACGTGTCGCCTGCCGTGGCGGCCGCGGCGATGGCTTTGGCAACCGCCAGATTGTCCGTCACCACCCGCAGGTTGACGCCCTGCCGGCGCAGCTCGGTGACGGCAGGCAGCTTCGCCGGCACGATGCCGACGCCATAGAGGATGTCCTTGAACCCGCCACCGGCGAAGTAGCGCGCTTCCGCCAGTGTCGACACCGTGATGCGGCCGTCATGGCCCTCGACAGCCATGCGGCCAACCTGGATGGATTTCGCGGTCTTGAGGTGGGGACGCAGCATAACGCCTGCGTCGCGAAGGCGGTCACTCATGCGCTTGAGGTTGCGCCGCAGGATCGCCCGGTCGAGAATGAGGGCGGGCGTCGGGAGTTCGTCGATCGTCTGTGTGGCCATGGTAACAATTCTAGCATGCCGATCGAAAACGAACGCAAATTTGTCCTCGACGACGACGGCAAACTCGAAGCGCGCCTCGCGCAGGTACCCGGCGTGACGCGCTCCTTGCTGAGGCAAGCCTATCTCGATGCTCCCGGGCTGCGCATCCGATCGGTGGAGACCGACGGCAAGCGTTCTCATGTCTTCACCTACAAACGGGAGATCGCGGGACAGGTGGTGGAGATCGAGACGGACATCGTCGCCTCGGATTTCGACCGCCTGTGGACGCAGCGCCGGGAGTCGTTGTGCAAGACCCGCTACTCATGGCCAGACGGGCGTTTCCACTGGGACGTCGACTTCTTCAAGAACGATGACGGCCGGACATACTTCGCCATGGCCGAGGTCGAAATGCCGGAGAACGACACGACGCCACCGCCACTCTCGGCCCGGCTCGCCAGCCACTTCCTGGCCGACGCGCCGCACCGCGACCCGCGCTTCACCTCCAAGCGGCTCGCCGATCAGGCCTTTGCCGAGAAACTGCTCGCCGACATACGCATGAAGGGCAAAGTTGAATGAAGATCGCACGTATTGACAGCCATTCGATCAAGGTTCCCTTCACCTTTGGCGGCAATCCGACGGGCTTTGGCGGACGCAACTGGACGACCAACAACATCCTGCTCGTCAGGGTCGAGACCGACACCGGCCTGGTCGGCTGGGGCGAGGCATTCTGCTACGGCTGCACCGACGCCGTTCGGGCGGCTCTTGATCACATGATCACGCCCATCGTCGTCGGTCGCGACGCCGGCGACATCGGCCGCCTGTCGCGCGACCTGCAGCAGATGCTGCATCTGTTTGGCCGTTACGGCATCACCACCTTCGCCCTGTCGGGCCTCGACATCGCGCTGTGGGACATCGCTGGCAAGGCAGCAAACCTGCCGTTGCATAGGCTGCTGGGCGGTGCCGGTCGCGACAGCCTGCCGGCCTATGCCAGCCTGCTGAAGTATCGCGATCCCGAGCGTGTGGCAGCACGGGTCAAGCAGGCCCTCGAGCAGGGCTATGGCCATATCAAGCTGCACGAAACGGAGGAAGCGGAGGTGAGGGCGGCTCGCGAGGCGGCAGGCGACGATGTCGCGATCATGGTCGATACGAATTGTCCCTGGACGCCTGAAGAGGCGCGCCATATGACCCTCAAGCTGAGGCCATACGACCTCCATTGGCTGGAGGAGCCGATTTTTCCGCCCGAGGACTTCACCGCGATCGCGCGGCTGCGCGCCGGCACCGGCGTCGCCATGGCTGCGGGCGAGAACAACTGCACGTCGTTTCAGTTCCGCGAGATGTTCTCCGCCGGTGCGGTCGACTATGCCCAGCCTAGCGTCACCAAGGTGGGCGGCGTGACGGAATTCCAGAAGGTGGCGGTGCTCGCCGATGCGGCGGGCGTGACGTTGATGCCGCACTCACCGTACTTCGGGCCGGGCTTTCTAGCCACCCTGCAGCTGATGGCGGCCCGCGGGGAGCCGGGCGGAATGATCGAGCGCTATCACATGGATCTGGAAGCCAGCCTCTACGGCGAACTGGTGACCCCCGTGACGGGACGTTTCGTCGTCCCGACAGGGCCGGGCCTCGGCTGCGATCCCGACCCCGACGTGATCAAGACTTACGGGGCCTGATCGGCGGTACCTGCACCAGCGGCCACGGATCGGGAAGCTGGCCGACGGGGCAGTCGATCAGCATCGGGCCCCCTTTGGCAATGCCGCGCAAGATCGCCGCCTCCAGCTCCTCCGGCGATTTCACGCGCACCGCGTCGAGACCGAAACTCTCGGCCAGCTTGACGAAGTCTGGATTGCGCAAGTCGCTGGCGATCGTGCGGTTGTTGAACGACTGCTGCTGGATGCGGCGGACATTGCCGTAGGCGCCGTCGCTGAACACGACCGCGACCACGCCGATGCCATGCTGCGCGGCGGTGGCCATTTCCATCGCCGTGAACAGGAAGCCGCCGTCGCCGCTGATCGACACGACCGGCGTGTCGGGCCTGGCGCTTTTCGCGCCGAGCGACGTCGCATAGCCCCAGCCCAAGGTGCCCTGGTAACCGGGGGAGAGAAACGTGCGGGGTTTGTAGGTCGGATAGGCGAGGCGGGCGGCGTAGCCCATCTGGGTCAGTTCATCGACCAGGATGCCGTCTTCGGGCAGCGCCTTGCGGATGGCCTCGAGGTAGCCGATCTGCGGCGCTAGCGTCTCGCGAATCCTCTTCGTGGCAGCGGCCTTCGTTTCGGCTACGGATTCGGCGCGACCGCTGCGCTTGGCGTTGTACTTAGCCAACCGGTTCGCCAGAGCCTTCAGCGTCGCGGCAGAGTCGCCGACGATACCGATCTCCGGCCGCCGCTGACGGTCCAACTCCTCGCTATCGACATCGATGCGAATGACCTTCAGCGCATCGTCGAAGCCCCAGTTCTGTTGCTGCGGCTGCAGCCGCGTGCCGACGGCCAGAACGACATCGGCCTCGCCCCACAAGCGATAGCCGGCCGGCATGGTCACCGACAATTTGTGTCGCCCGTCGATCACGCCCTGGCCCATGCGCCCGGTCATGACGGGCGCCTCGAGCATCTCGGCGATCAGGCGAACCCACTCGCCGGCCTCTTGCGCGCCGCCACCGACCACGATCAGCGGTCGAGCGGCCGCGCCCAGGAGCTTGGCCGCGCGCTCCACGGCCTCCTCGTCCACGGGACAAGGATCGGGCCGCGCCGGCTCGGCGATCAGTTCAACCGGCGCCCGTCGCGCCCAGGTGTCCATGGCGCATTCCAGGCCGACGGGACGTCGCCGGCCTGAGAGCAGTCGGCGGAAGGCTTCGTTGATCATCCCGGGCGCTTCCGCGGGCGAACGCAAGCGATCGGCCCACTTGGTGAGGCCACGCATGATCGAGAGCTGATCCGGCAATTCGTGCAACAGGCCGACATTGCGGCCGATCATTGCTTGCTGGATCTGTCCCGTGATGGCCAGCACCGGGGCGTTGACGGCATAGGCGGTCGACAGTGCCGCGGTCGTGTTCAGGAAGCCGGGGCCCGGAACCACGACGTAGGCCGAGGGCTTGCCGGTCGCCATGGCGTGGCCAAGCGCCATGTAGGCACAGGCCTGTTCATGCCGCGCATGGACAGGGCGGATGGCGTTGGTCCGATCGTAAAGGGCGTCGAAAAAGGGATCGTTCTGCACGCCGGGCAGGCAATAGAGGGTGTCGATGCCGTTTAACTCCAACATCGCCACCACGGCTTGGGCAGTCGTGAAGGTTTTCATTACGGGCGCCCGATGATCCGCTTGAGGTCGCTCATTTTGCTCTTTCCCGCTATCGACATGTGCCGGCGCCTTCATCGTACGCCTTCCTGGTGCTTGAAAAGTCGGAAAATACTGTCACTTATGAAGCCGTACCGCAGGTCGGCATTGGGGGCCACCGGCGGCGCCAAGAGGTACGTCATGTTGGGTCACGTGGGTCGCATTGCGCTTGGCTTGGTTGCCTGTGCTGCAAGCGCCAGCCTGCTGGGGTGGAATGTCTCCCCGGCCCATGGTCAGGCGCCAGCCAAGCCGGCGCAGCAGGCCAAACCCAGTCCGGTGGATATCTGCAACGGGCTGACGGGCGCCGATGCGGCACAGAAGGTGATCGCCTGTACGGAGGCGATCAAGAGCGGGTCCCTCGTCGGCGGCCCGCTGGCGCTCGCCTATCTCAATCGCGGCCTGTCGGAGAGCGGGGCGGGCAGCCCGGCGCGTTCCAAGGCCGACTTCAGG
>MEMN01000039.1:0-279 GCA_001767945.1 Alphaproteobacteria bacterium RIFCSPHIGHO2_12_FULL_66_14
CGTCATCTCCTCGGCGAGCTGCATGCTGGGCACACGCAGATCTACCTCGATCGCGCACTCCGCCGGCGTCACGTTCACGCCGGTGCCGCCACGGATCAGCCCCACGTTGCAGGTGATGCCGCGGGCATATTCGGTCTTCTCCTCGATGCGCACGATCTGCTTCGCCATCTCGAGAATGGCACTGCGGCCATCCTCGTGGCGCACGCCCGAGTGCGCGGCTCGGCCCTTCACCGTCAGCGTGAAACGGCCGACGCCCTTGCGCGAGGTCACGACCTTGTC
>MEMN01000039.1:364-1394 GCA_001767945.1 Alphaproteobacteria bacterium RIFCSPHIGHO2_12_FULL_66_14
ACTTCCTCCTCGGGAATGAACAGGAAGGTGACCGGCAGCTTGGGCTTCTTGCCCTGACGGATCAGGTGGCGCAGCGCGTAGTAGGCGATGTAGCCGCCCGCCTTCATGTCGTAGATGCCGGGCCCGAAGATGCTATCGCCCTCTCGGCGGATCTTCAGGTCCCTCTCGATCATGCCGATCGGATGAACGGTATCGAGGTGGGCCAGCACCAGGATGCCCTTGCCCTCGCCCGGGTTCCACTCCGGGGGCGTCTTGCATTCGAGAATATCGCCGAAGCCGTCGACCCCCGGCACGCGATCGAGCTTGAGACCGAGGTCGCGGAACTGGCCCTCGACCTTGTCGACCGCGACGTTGACCGCCTTGGCGTCGTGACTCGGGCTTTCGATGCTGACCCACTCCACGATGCCGCCGAGGACCTCGTCGGCATCGATCTTCGGTTCGTTCTTCATCTTGTCGACAGCCATCAGATCGGATCCCAGGTGAAGTATTCCGGCGAGCGCTTGAGGTCGGTGAAGTAGGGCTTCATCGCCGGCACTGCGATCTCGTCGATCGCCTCCAGCGTCCAACCATCGGACATATGCACGGATCGTACCGGCCGGTTGGCGTTGAACAGCATGATCTCGTTCATACGCACGCCGAAGATCTGCGAGGTGACGCCGGCGGTGTTGGCGGCGTCCGACAGCAGGAACACCGCCATCGGCGCGATCTTGGCCGGCGTCATCTTCTTGGAGCGCTCGAGACGCGCCACCTGGGCCGGCGTGTCGGCGGGGATGGTGCCGATCATGCGCGTCCAGGCGAACGGCGAGATGCAGTTGGAGCGGACGTTGAACGCCGCCATGTCGAGGGCGATCGAGCGCGACAGGCCGATGATGCCCATCTTGGCGGCGGAGTAATTCGCCTGGCCGAAATTGCCGACCAGACCGGAGGTCGAGGTGAAATGCACGAAGGCGCCCGACTTCTGCTCCTTGAAGTAGTTGGCGGCGGCACGGCTGACGTTGAAGGCGCCGTTAAGATGCACGTCGATCACCAT
>MEMN01000039.1:1415-3769 GCA_001767945.1 Alphaproteobacteria bacterium RIFCSPHIGHO2_12_FULL_66_14
GCGATGGAAGATGCGGTCGCGCAGGATGCCGGCGTTGTTGATGACGCCGTCGATCTTGCCGAAGTTCTCGACCGCGGCCTTGACCATGCGTTCGGCGCCGGCCGGATCGGTGACGCTGTCGCCGTTGGGAACGGCCTTGCCGCCCGCCGCCGCGATCTCGTCGCAGACCTTCTGCGCCGGCGTCGCACTGCCGCCGCCCTCGCCGTCGACCGCGCCGCCCAGGTCGTTGACCACCACCTTGGCGCCTTCACGGGCCGCCAGAAGCGCCATCTCGCGGCCGATGCCGCCGCCCGCACCGGTCACCAGAACGACTTTGTCCTTCAGCATGTTCGTCATTGTCGGTTTCCTTACATCATTGTCGGCGGGAGAATGGACATCCGGATTGCCACCGTCCAGCATGTCGGCAACAGTGCGTTCGCTAGGAGGACGCCCGATGAACAACGAGAAGAGCGTTTCGCAGCATTACACTCATGGCTCCCTGGAGAGCGCGATCCTCGGCGCCCTGAAGGAGGCGGGCAAGAATCCCAACAATCTCGTCCATGCCGACCTGGCCGGGATCGACGAATTCCATATCGGCGGGCGGCAATCGACCATGGACCTCGCCGCCCAGATCGACCTGCCGCACGGCGCGCGGGTGCTCGACATCGGCTGTGGCATCGGTGGTGCCTCGCGCTTCTTTGCACTGGAACGCGGCTGGAAGATCGACGGCATCGATCTTACACCCGAATATGTCGACGTAGCCGGCCGCCTGTCGCGCCGTCTCGGCCTTGGCGATGCGGTGTCCTACCGCGAAGCGAGCGCGACGGCGCTCCCGTTTCCCGACGCAACCTTCAACGGCGCCTATATGCTGCATGTCGGCATGAACATCCCCGACAAGAAGGCCGTCTTCACCGAGGTCCGCCGCGTGCTGAAGCCCGGTGGCGTCTTCGCCATCTACGATGTCATGCGCGAAAGCGACGGCGAGTTCGCCTACCCCGTGCCGTGGTCGTCCGAACCGGCGACCAACGCCATCGACACGGCCGCGAACTACACGAAGCTGCTGACGGCAGCAGGCTTCAAGGTCGAGAAAGAACGCAGCCGTCGCGACTTCGCCATGGAATTCTTCCGCCAGCTCCGCGAGCGCATGGCTGAGGTTCAGGCGAAGGGCAGCCCTCAGCCTCCCGGCCTGCCGATCCTGATGGGCGCCAGTGCGCCGCAGAAGGTCGCAAACATGATGGGGCTGCTGCAGCGCGGAGTGATCTCGCCGACGGAGATCATCAGCCGCGTGGCCTGAGCAGCCGCGCACTGAGCAGCGTCGCGATGGCAAACGGCGCAAGGCCGATCACCAACGGCATGGCGACATGGCGGCTGCCGACGATGGTGAGGAGTGCCACCGTCACTGTGCCCATCGCGCCCATGCCCATCTGGGCAAGGCCGGCCAGCGACGAGGCCGTGCCGGCAAGCCGCGGATAAATGCCGACCGCGCCCGCATTGGCATTGGCCACGATCATGCCGGTGCCGAAGCTCAGTAACATGTGCGGGCCGATGATCGCCCACCATGTCGCCACTTCGGAGAGCGAAAGAGCGGCCATGCCTATGAGTGCCGCAACGTGAAACCAGCCGGAGAACTGGATGATGGCGACCGGCGCGACGCGACCGACCAGCCGGTTGTTCACGAAGGTGCCGAGGGCGAAGCCGCCGACCGACAGCAGTACGATCAGGCCGAACTCGCGCGGGCTGAAGCCCAGGCTCTCCTGGAGAATGAAGGGAACGCCCGCCAGCATGCCGAAGTTCATGGCGAAGGCGAAGCCCAGCGGCAGGACGTGGCCGAGGAAGCGCCGGTCGCGCAGCATCGCGCCCGAACCGCGCAACAAGCTGGCAAGGTCGACGCGATCGCTCCGGTACTTGTTGGTCTCGCCGAGCCCGGCGAGCGTGACCACGAGCAGCATTGCGCCGAAGCCGCCGACGAACCAGAAGGTCGCACGCCAGCTCGCCCATTCGCCGAGAAAGCCGCCGATGGTCGGCGCCAGCGACGGCGCGATGTTCTGGCCGAGCGAGATCCAGCTCATCACCAGCGGCATTTCCTGGAAGGTGTAGGCGTCGCGCGTGAGTGCACGGCCCAGCACCGAGCCAGAGGCAGCACCGAGTCCCTGCAGGATGCGCAGCAGGATCAAGTCGCTGATCGACGACGCGAAGGAACAGGCGAAGGTCGTTGCTGTGAAGAACAGCAGGCCACTCAGCAGCACGGGACGCCGGCCATAGCGGTCGCTGAGCGGACCGTAGAACAGCTGGCCGACTGCAAAGCCCAGCATGTAGGTCGTGAGCGTGAGCTGCACATTGTCGGCTGCGGCGCCAAGATCGTTGCCGACGGACGG
>MEMN01000039.1:3786-3893 GCA_001767945.1 Alphaproteobacteria bacterium RIFCSPHIGHO2_12_FULL_66_14
TACTCATGGTGAGTGGGCCGAAGCTGCCCAGTGCCACCAGCAAGGCGATGTAGCCCTTCGACCGAGGTGCGAGCCTCACGTCTTGCCGGCTTCCGCAGCACCCTCGG
>MEMN01000039.1:3920-5033 GCA_001767945.1 Alphaproteobacteria bacterium RIFCSPHIGHO2_12_FULL_66_14
CCTCCTGGGCGCGCGTCATACGCGGATAGTAATGCCGGAACGCACCGCGGATCTCGTCGAACGGAATGTCGGCGAAGACGCCGCGGTAGGCGAGATATTCCATGTGCCGCCGGCCGCTGAGATCGAACGGATGGTAGATCGAATCGCCCGCGGCATCCCAGTCGAGCGGTTTCAGGCCGAAGCGCTCGGTGAGTTCCCGGTTGAACGCCGGTGTCGCCTTCACCCAGCGCCCGTCCAGCCAAACGTCGGTGTAGCCGTGATAGAAGAACACGTCGCTGCCCATCAGCTCGGCCAATCGCCGGGTCGTCATGTGGTTGCGCACGTCGGCGTAGCCGACCCGGGCGGGAATGCCCGCGGCGCGGCAGACCGCGGCCATGACGCCGGCCTTGTTGACGCAATAGCCGTGCCCCGCCGCCAGGGTCGCGCTGGCGCGATAGGCCTCGCGCTTCATCGGCGTGTTGTAGGGGTCGTAGCGGAGATCGTCGCGGACCGCGTAGTAGAGCCGGAGCGCCCGGTCGCGGTCGGATGCCCCACCCGTTCCTGGGCCTGCGACGCGCCTTGCATAGGCCACGATTCTGGAGTGCTCTGAATCGATCAGGTCGCCTGGCCGCCGGTAGGCCTCGAAATCGGCGCCGTCGCGCACGATGGCGTCGTCCGGCGTCCTGAGGGAATCGTAATCCATGCCGGGCGTTGTTTACTGCAAGAGACGGGAAAGTCCATGAGCGAAGACGCGCAATTCACCCATGCGCATATGGTGCGCTTCGAGCGCCTGCTGCCCGGGCCGGTCGAGCAGACATGGCAGGTGCTGACCGAGACCAACAGGCTGCCGGGCTGGTACGGCGAGGGCCACATCGAGCCCAGGATCGGCGGCGCCGTCGCGCTGATGGGCGGCCACATCCGCGGCACCGTCACGCAGTGGCTGCCGCCGCAGCTGATTGCCTATAGCTGGAACGTGTTCAACCCCGGCGACGAGGTCTCGCCCTACCCCGAATCCTACCTCAGCCTGGAACTGAAGCCGGCGGGTGGCGACACCGCGCTCACGCTCACCCACCTCCCTGTGCTGGAGCGCTTCGTGAAGCTGAACGCCATGGGTTGGCACACCTATCTCGACAT
>MEMN01000039.1:5066-38763 GCA_001767945.1 Alphaproteobacteria bacterium RIFCSPHIGHO2_12_FULL_66_14
TGATTCCTAGAGCGACGGCGGCGCGTCGTCCGACGACTTCACCAGGAAATGGGCATTGGCGGTAGCGACCGGCTTGGACCGGTCGTCCTGCCAGGCTTGGGCGAAGACGTTCACCATGCGCCGGCCCTGCTTGGTCACCGTGGCCGAGGCGATGACGTCGACCGGCCGCGCCGAGCGCAGGTAGTCGACCGTGATGTTGACGATCTTCGGCACCGTCTCGGTCTCGGTCTCCCACAGGAGATGGAAGATCGCCGCCATCTCCAGCATGGCGCCCAGCGTGCCGCCGTGGATCGCCGGCAGGAAGGTGTTGCCGATCAAGTCGCCGTGATAGCGCATGCGCGTCAAGAGCTCGCCGGTGCCGTTCTCTGGCGCGATCCTCATCCAGCGTGCATAGGGGATCGCTTCAGCGAGCTGCGCGACGTTGCCTGATTTGCGCACCTCCGCCAGGCGCTCGAGCAACACACTCATATCTTGGTTTCCGCGCCGATCGACTGCGCCTGCGTCACCTGGCCCTTGGTGCCCAGCATGAAGGTCCCGGCGGCGGCCGCGATCGGGTCCTTGGCGTCGCCATGATGGGCAAAGGCGCGCGTGAAGGCCACCGAACTGGTGATGCGGTAGCACTCCGCTTCGGCGATGACCGCCTTGCCCGGCGTCGCGGGCTTGGCGTAGTCGATGCGCAGATCGAGCGTGGCGAAGGGCATCGGCTCCTTCAGCATGGTGGCGACGGCCATGCCGCAGCAGCCGTCGAGCATCGCCGTCAGCGGTCCGCCTGCCAGCACGCCGGTCTCTGGATTGCCGACCAGCTCGTCCCGCCATTCGAGCCGCATGGAGGCGAAGCCGCGGCGGGCGTCGATCACTTGCAGGCCCAGTGCCTTGTTGTGCGGGATGGTGTCGGAAAACCACATCTGGAAGAGCTGGAGGCGCTCGGCCTTGTCCATCTAAAACCCCATCTGGCGGGCGGCAAGATCCTTCATGATCTCGACCGAGCCGCCGCCGATCGACATCACCTTGGTCTCGCGATAGATGCGCTCGACCTTGGCGCCGCGCAGGTAACCCGCGCCGCCGAACACCTGCATCGCCTCGTTGGCGCAGAACTCCATCGTCGAGGTCGCGAGGTTCTTCAGCATGCAGATCTCCGCCACCGGCTTCTCGCCCTGACCGACCCGCCAGGCGAGCAGCTCGAGCGTCGACTTCACCGCATTGATGCGCATCGCCATGTCGACCAGGCGATGGCGCACGACCTGGTTGGCGATCAGCGGCTTTCCGAAGGTATGGCGCTCGCGCGCATAGGCGATCGCCTCGTCGAGGCAGACCTTCGCATAGCCGCAGGCGCCGGCCGCCATGCCCAGCCGCTCCTGGTTGAAGTTCAGCATGATGCCGATGAAGCCGCGGTTCTCTTCGCCGATCAGGTTCTCGACCGGCACCTTCACATTGTCGAAGAAGAGCTGCGCGGTGTCGGAGGCCCACCAGCCCATCTTCCTGAGCTTGGTCCGGGCGAAACCTTCACGGTCGCGCTCGATCAGTAGCAGCGAGACGCCGGCCGCCCCCGGCCCGCCAGTGCGGACGGCAACGGTGTAGTAGTCGGCGCGCATGCCTGAGGTGATGAACATCTTCGAGCCGTTGACGACGTAGTGGCGGCCCTCGCGCCGTGCCGTGGTCTTGAGATTGGCGACATCCGAGCCGCCCGACGGTTCGGTGATGGCGAGCGCGCTGATCTTCTCGCCGGCCAGAACCTCGGGCAGGACCTTGCGCTTCATCCATTCCGGGCCGAGTGCCGCAATGGGCGGCGCGCCGATGGTGTGGCTGTTGAGGCTGGCATTGAGTCCGCCGCTGCCGTGGCGCGCCATCTCCTCCGCCTTGATGATCCCGAAGAACGGGTCGGTCGGCACCCCGCCATAGGCCTCGGGAAAGCCGAGCTGCAGCAGGCCTGCCGCCGAGGCCTTGTGGTAGAGTTCGCGCGGGAATTCCTCCGCCTCGTCCCATTGGTCGACATGGGGCATCAGTTCGCGCTCGACGAAGCGGCGGACGGTGTTGCGGAAGGCTTCGTGCTCCTCGGTGTAGAAGGGTGACGGCGGCCCGCCCGACGGGGGCAACTGCGCGGCGAGCGACATGGAATTCTCCACGGGAAAGATGGGGTTCAGCCACAGTACCGCGCCGGCCGCGGAAATCCATTGACTCCCCGATGCACGGCCATGTCTTATGGCCGCGCGTCGCAAGATTAGGCCAAAAAACAAGACAAGCGCGAGGCCGGGAAACGGCCGGAGTACAGGGTAGGAGAATGCTTGATTTCATCCAGCAGCTGGTGAGCGGCATCGCGCTCGGCTGCGTCTATGGCCTGATCGCATTGGGCTTCGTGCTCATCTACAAGGCGACCGAAGTCGTGAATTTCGCCCAGGGCGACCTGATGATGCTGGGCGGCTTCTTCGTCTTCACCTTCATCGGGCTGATGGGCCTCGATTATTGGCTCGGTTTCCTGTTTGCGGTCTGCGGCATGGCCGTGTTCGGCATGGCCACCGAACGCATCCTGATCCGGCCGATCCTCGGCTACCCGCAATTTTCCATCGTCATGGCGACGATCGGGCTCGGCTATTTCCTGCGCTCGATCGCCGGCATGATCTGGGGCACCGACGATCTCCGGATCGAGACGCCCTTCTCGGCCGGCGTCTTGAAAGTCGGCGATCTCGTGCTGGCGCACGACAAGCTGTCGGTGATCGTGGCCACCGTCATCCTGTGCGTCGTGCTCTACGCCTTCTTCAACTACACGCGCATGGGCACTGCCATGCGGGCCACGTCGGAGAACATGCTGGCTGCCTATTACATGGGCATTCCGGTCAAGCGCGTGGTGTCCCTGATCTGGGCGATCAGCGCCGCCGTCGCGGCCTGCGCCGGCGTGCTGCTGGCCCCGATCACCTTCATCCATTCGAATGTCGGCCTAGTCCTCGGGCTGAAGGCCTTTCCGGCCGCCGTGCTGGGCGGCTTCGGCTCGATCCCAGGCGCGCTGGTCGGCGGGCTGATCATCGGTGTCATCGAAAGCCTCGCCGGCTTCTACCTGCCGCAAGGCTGGAAGGACATCGCGCCGTACATCGTGCTGCTCGTCATGCTGGTGGTCCGGCCGCATGGCCTGTTCGGCCCCAGCATGCGCAAGAAGGTCTGAGCTCATGCGTTTCGTCTTCAAGACCGACTACGACCAGGACATCCGCATCCTCAAGCACAGCGGCTACTGGTGGTCGTACGGCGTGCTGCTGGCGGTGCTGATTGCTGCCCCTTTCCTGCTCGGCAGCTACCTGCAGAGCCAGCTCGTGTTCGTCTTCATCTACGCTATTGTCGGCGTGGCGCTGATGATTCTCACCGGCTTCACCGGCCAGGCCTCACTGGGCCACGCCGCCTTCCTGGCGATCGGCGCCTACACGGCGGGCTTCCTGCAGGGCCATGGCGTGCCGTTCATCGTCTACTTTCCGGTGGCGGCTGTCCTGACCGGCGTGGTCGGGGCTCTGGTCGGCTTTCCCGCGCTCCGACTCACCGGCATCTACCTCGTGATCGCCACCATCGCTTTCGCCTTCATCGTCGAAGAAGTCCTCGCGCGCTGGGAGTCGGTGACCCATGGCAACGAGGGCATGCGCGTGCGGACGCTCGACCTGGTCGGCATGCCGGTGCCGCGCGACAGTTCGGCCTTTTATTTCCTCTGCCTGCTGGTGCTGGTCGGCGCGGTCCTGGTGGCGCTCAATCTGCTGCGTTCGCCAACGGGCCGCGCCTTCGTCGCCATCCGCGACAGCGAAACCGCCGGCAAGAGCATGGGCATCGACCTCGCCGCCTACAAGGTGAAGTCGTTCGCTGTCAGCGCCGCCATCACCGGCATGGCGGGCGTCCTGTTCGCCCACAAGATGACCTTCATCAGCCCCGAGATGTTCACCTTGCTGCTCTCGATCGAGTTCATCATGGTGATCATCATCGGCGGCGCCTTCGGTGTGCACGGCGCGATCCTCGGCGCGATCTTCATGGTCATGATCGATCCGTTCCTGACGGCGCTGAAGGACGACGTACCGGTGCTTGCGGCCAGCGTCGCATCGTCGTTCGGCATGGCCCAGGATGCCGCGGCGCAACTGCAGGAAAAGCTCTCGAAGATCGGCTCGGCGGCCGGCCTCAAGGGTGCGATCTACGGCCTGATCATCATGATGTTCATCCTGTTCGAGCCCTATGGGCTCTACGGCCGCTGGCTCAAGGTGAAGCTCTTCTTCCAGCTGTTCCCGCTCTACAAGCGCGCGACCTTCAAACGGCAGAAGACCTACGTGAAGTCGGAGCGCAACCGATGAGCCTGTTCACGGTCGACGGCATCTCGCTGCAGTTCGGCGGCCTCAGGGCGGTCGACAATGTGAGCTTCAGCATTTCCAAGGGCGAGATCTTCACCATCATCGGGCCCAACGGTGCCGGCAAGACCTCGATCTTCAACCTGATCTCACGGCTCTACGACCCGACCTCCGGCAAGCTGTTCTTCGAGGGCCGCGACATCACCGAGGTGCCGCCCCACCAGATCGCCAAGCTCGGCATTGCGCGCACTTTCCAGAACATCGAGCTGTTCGAGAACGCCACCATGCTGGCCAACCTGCTGGTCGGCCGCCATTGCCACGCCACCACGCAGATGTGGCAGGAGATACTGTTCCTGCCGTCGGTGCGACGTGCCGAGAAGGACCATCGGCGCAAGGTCGAGGAGGTCATCGAGTTTCTCGACCTCCAAGCCTACCGCGAAAAGCTGATCGCCGGCCTGCCCTATGGCGTGCGCAAGGTGATCGAGGTCGCCCGCGCACTCTGCTCGGAGCCCAAGCTGATCCTGCTCGACGAGCCGTCGTCCGGCCTCAATGTCGAGGAGACCGACGACATGTCGTTCTGGATCCGCGACATCCGGAGCGAACTCGGCATCACGGTACTGATGGTCGAGCACGACATGACCCTCGTGAACCGCGTGTCGGACCGCGTGCTGGCGTTGAACTACGGTAAGGTTCTGGCCTCGGGCACCCCATCGGAGGTGCAGGCGCACCCTGACGTCATCGCGGCCTACCTTGGCGCCTGAGCGGAGTGAACATGCCCCTCGATTCCGATACCGCCGAGCCCATCCTCAAGGTCAGCAACATCGAGAGCTACTACGGCCCGATCATGGCGATCCGCGGCGTCAGCCTCTCGGTGCCGCGCGGCAAGATCATCACCGTGCTGGGCGCCAACGGCGCGGGCAAGACCACCATCCTGAAGACGATTTCCGGCGTGCTCGACCCGCAGAAGGGCTCGATCGAATTCGAGGGCAAGCCGATCCAGCGCATCGACGCCGACAAGATCGTGCGGCTGGGGCTCAGCCACGTGCCGGAAGGCCGCGAGGTCTTCCCGTTCCTGTCAGTGCGCGAGAACCTGGCGATGGGCGCCTTCCTGCGCAGTGACAAGGACAGCGTCACCCACGATCTCGAACGGGTGTTCGCCTATTTCCCACGACTGAAGGAGCGTATCGACCAGCCGGCCGGCTCCTTGTCCGGTGGCGAGCAGCAAATGCTGGCGATCAGCCGCGCGCTGATGAACCGGCCGAAGCTGCTGCTGCTCGACGAGCCGTCGCTCGGGCTGTCGCCGATCCTGGTCAAGGAGATCTTCAGCATCATCAAGCGGGTGAATGTCGAGCAGGGAACGTCAATCCTGCTGGTCGAGCAGAACGCCAAGATGGCGCTGGAGACGGCGCACTACGGCTATGTGCTCGAGGTCGGCCGCGTGGTCATGGACGACACCTGCGAGCGGCTGATGAGCAGCAAGGACATCCAGGAATTCTACCTAGGCGCCAAGGAAGAAAATGCGCGCGGCGAACGCCGCTGGAAGAAGAAGAAGAACTGGCGCTGACGACCAGGGAGGCAAGCAGACCATGACCCGGAACGCGACGCTGACGGTTGCGGAGACCCTTCCCAAGAGCTTCGTGCTGTCCTGCAGGACGCGCGGCGACAAGCCGGCGATGCGCGAGAAGCTCTACGGCATCTGGAACGCCATCTCCTGGAACCAGTGGCTGGACCGCTCGCGCGCCGTCACCTACGCCCTGCACTCGATCGGCTTCCGTCCCGGCGACGTGGCCTCGGTGCTGGCCAACACAGTGCCGGAGTGGAACTACGCCGATTTCGGCATCCTCTGTGCTGGCGGCGTTTCGTCGGGCATCTACCCGACCGATTCGGCCAAGCAGGTCGAATACCTGATCAACGACTCGCGCACCGTGGTGCTGTTCGTCGAGGACGATGAGCAGCTCGACAAGGCGCTCGAGGTCC
This sequence comes from Alphaproteobacteria bacterium RIFCSPHIGHO2_12_FULL_66_14, assembly GCA_001767945.1. Taxonomy (GTDB): domain Bacteria; phylum Pseudomonadota; class Alphaproteobacteria; order Reyranellales; family Reyranellaceae; genus Reyranella. The sequence goes on from MEMN01000039.1 coordinate 11,348, forward strand.
GTGAACGCTGCCCGACGCTCAGGAAGATCGTTGTGTTCGACATGGAAGGCCTCACCACCTTCAGCGATCCCATGGTCGTGTCGCTCGACGAGTTCATGGCCATGGGCCGCAACTACGCCGACGGCAAGGAAGGCCTGTTCGACGAACTCGTCGCCTCGCGCAAGCCCGGCGACCTCGCCATCCTGGTCTACACCTCGGGTACGACGGGGCCGCCCAAGGGCGCCATGCACAGCCATCACAATGTCGTCTACACCATGCAGAACTGCATGCATCCCGAGTTGTCGCTCAGCTGGCACGAGGGCGACGAGCGGCTGGCCTTCCTGCCGCTCTGCCACGTTGCCGAGCGGGTGGCCGGCAGCTACTACTCGGTCGCCACCGGCGTGTGCAGCAACTTCGCCGAGAGCCCAGAGACGGTGCCGGACAACATCCGCGAGGTACAGCCGACCCTGTTCGGTGCCGTGCCGCGGGTGTGGGAGAAGTTCTATTCCGGCATCATGATCGCCCTCAAGGATGCGACGCCGCTGCAGCGGTGGGCCTACAAGAAAGCCATCGACGCAGGCTTCGCCATTGCCGACGCCCGCCTGGCACGGCGCGAGCCATCGTTGTTCGAGAAGCTGCGCTTTCAGCTGGCCTACTGGCTGGTGCTGAAGAACATCCGCAAGATGGTCGGGCTCGACCGTTGCCGCTGGCTGTTCACCGGCGCGGCGCCGATCGCGCCTGAGCTGATCCGCTGGTACCTGGCGCTCGGCCTCGACATGTTCGAGGTCTACGGTCAAACCGAAAACTGCGGACTGGCCACGGCGATGCCGGCCAACGCCATCAAGCTCGGCACCGTCGGCAAGTCGGTGCCCTATGGCGAGGTCAAAATCTCTCCGGTCGGCGAGATCCTGATCAAGGGCGACATGGTCTTCATGGGCTACCTGAACCAGCCGGAGAAGACGGCCGAGACCCTCGACAAGGAGGGCTGGCTGCATACGGGCGACGTCGGCCTGATCGACAACGAAGGCTACGTGAAGATCACCGACCGGATGAAGGACATCATCATCACGGCCGGCGGCAAGAACATCACGCCGTCGGAGATCGAGAACCTGCTCAAGTTCTCGCCCTATATCAGCGACGCCGTCGTCATTGGCGACAAGCGTCCCTACCTCACATGCCTGGTCATGATCGAGCGCGAGACGGTCGAGAAGTTCGCCCAGGATCACGACGTGCCGTTCACCAACTACGCCAGCCTGTGCCGCGCCAAGGAGGTGCAGGACCTGATCTGGGCGGAGATCGAGCGGGTCAATGCCAACTTTGCCCGCGTCGAGACCATCAAACGGTTCTTCCTGATCGAGCAGCAGCTCACGCCCGAGGACGAGGAACTGACGCCGACCATGAAATTGAAGCGCAGCTTCGTGAACACGAAGTACAAGCCGGAAATCGACGCCATGTATCGCGCCCAGGCGGCGTGAGCGGGCGCCGCACCGGGCCTTTAATTTGGCCGCGGGCGTGGCATATTGAAGTCAAGCCGGGGAACACCGGACGGGAGGGGGTCGGCGCCCGCTTCTCCCCTATCTAGAGACGGGCGCCGCTTTTAGGAGGCAACGCAATGAGACTTAACCTGTTGAAGCCGGCCCTGCTGGGCGCTGCGGTCGGCCTCGCCGCCCTGCCGGCGCTCGCGCAGACCAAGGTTACCAACCAGGGCATCACGGCCACCGAGATCGTGCTCGGCACCCATCAGGACCTCAGCGGTCCGATCAAGGTATGGGGCGTGCCGGTGCTGAACGGCATGCAGCTCGGCGTCGACGAGGTTAACGCCAAAGGCGGCATCCACGGCCGTAAGATCAAGCTGATTGCCGAGGACAGCCAGTACGACCCCAAGAAGGCCGTGCTCGCCAGCCAGAAGATGGTCGAGAAGGACAAGGTCTTCGCCATGGTCGGCCCGATGGGGTCGCCCACGGTGCTGGCCTCGCAGGACGTGCTGTTCGACGCTGGCGTGCCGCAGCTCTTCCCGCTGACGGCGGCCGAATTCACCTTCAAGTTCGACCCGAAGAAGCCGCAGGAGCGTCTGAAGTTCAGCAACCTCCTGCCCTACGTCGAAAGCACGCGGGCAGGCGTGAAGTACATGGTCGAATGGAAGAAGCCCAAGGCCGTCTGCATCATGTACCAGGACGACGAATACGGTAAGAACGTGTTCGACGGCTTCACCCAGCAGCTCAACGCCATGAAGATGAAGGCGGCGTCGGTCACCACCTACAAGCGCGGCGCCTCGGACTTCTCCGCCCAGGCCGCCAAGATGAAGTCCGACGGCTGCGACATGGTGCTGATGGGCACCGTCATCCGCGAGACCATCGGCCTGATGGCCGAGGCCAAGAAAATCGGCTTCGCGCCGATCTGGCTCGGTGCCACGCCGGTCAATGTTCTCGAGATTCCGGCACTGGGCAAGGAGCTGGTCGAAGGCCTCTACGCCATCGCCGGCTTCATCATCCCCTACCGCGACACCTCGACCGGCGCCGTCAAGGCTTGGTGCGAGGCCTACTTCAAGAAGTTCGGCATCGAGCCCAACAGCCAGGCCGTCATCGGCTACAACGTCGTCATGACCTTCGCCCACTATGCCGAACTGGCGGGCAAGGACCTGACGGGCCAGAAGCTGCTCACCGCACTCGAGTCGGGCAAGGAATACAAGGACATCTTCGGCTCGCCGCCGACCAAGTTCTCCGCGACCAACCACCTGGCGACCACGATCACCCAGGTGCAGCAGGTCAAGAACGGCCGCTGGGTGCTGGTCAAGGGCGACCTGCTCTTCTAGAGCGGCCACCTTATAGAGCGGCCACCTTACGAAATGCGACAAGCCCGGGCGGGAAACCGCCCGGGCTTTTCTTTTGACCGAGCCGCTCAAGGCTGCGGCGGCACCGGGACCTTCGCGTCGCGCAAGTACCGCTGCAGCGTCGGGATGCCGCCGGCAGTGTTGCCTTCCTCGCACTCGGCGATGGCGTATCGCACCTGGATGTCGGCCTCCTCGCCGCCGCCATAGGTGGTGCCGAGGTCATCCCCGATGTCGCCGACATACTCGGAATACAACGTCGCAAGGCTGGTGCAATAGGCCATGCCCTGCGCCGCGGTAAGGCCAGGCGGCGGACCACCGGCCGTCTGGGTGCACGCCGCGGCGACGAATGGCGCGATCGCGCCGAAAAGATTGCCCCTGAGCTTCGCCATGCGATCCTCCTTGTAGACGAGGCTACTGCAGTTGCCCCGACCTCGCTATGGTCTCCGCCGACATGAGTGGTGAACTCTCCGGACGCGTGGCGATCGTCACCGGTGGCGCCTCGGGCATCGGTGCGGCAGCGGCGACGCTGTTGGCAGGCGCCGGTGCCACGGTGATCGTGGCCGACCTCCAGGAAGCCAAAGCCGGCGCCGGCCGCTTCGTAGCCCACGACGTCGCCTCGGAAGACTCCTGGAAAGTCCTGCTCGCCGACGTGCTGGGCCGCGAAGGCCGGCTCGACATCATGGTCAACAATGCCGGCATCTCCGGCGGCTCGGGCAACATCGAGACCACGACGGTCGAGAACTGGCAGAAGGTCCAGGCGGTCGATTCCGAGGGCGTGTTCCTTGGCAGCAAGTACGCCATCGAAGGCATGAAGAAGACCGGCCCGGGCAAGCCCGCCATCAGGGGCTCGATCGTCAACATCTCCTCGATCGCCGGCCTGATCGGTTCGGCCGGCCCCACCGCCTACACCGCCGCCAAGGGCGCGGTGCGGCTGTTGAGCAAGAGCGTCGCGCTCTACTGCGCCGAGCAGAAATACGACATCCGCTGCAACTCGGTGCATCCGGGCGGCGTCGACACGGCGATCTTCAATCCGCTGTGGCAGATGGTCGGCCACGAACAGGGAAAGGCCTTCATCGGCGCGCGCCACCCGATCGGCCGCATGTCCGAAGCGAGCGAACTGGGCGAGGTCGTGCTGTTCCTGGCCTCGGACCGATCGAGCTTCGTCACCGGGGCGGAGATCGTGGCCGATGGCGCCATCACATCGGGCCTGATGAGGAGGTCGCTCCTTGCCGCGCCTTGAAGACAAGGTCGTGCTGCTGAGCGGCGGCGCATCGGGCATCGGCGCCGCAACTGCTCGCCTCGTCGTGCGCGAAGGCGGCAAGGCCGTGCTGGCCGATCGCGACGAGGCCAAGGGCCGGGCGATTGCCTCGGAACTTGGCGCCGCGGCGCATTTCGTGCTGCTCGACGTCGCGCAGGAGGCAAGTTGGCAGGCCGCCGTCGCGGCGGCGGTCGAGAAGTTCGGCGGCCTCCATGGCCTCTTGAATGCCGCGGGCATCGGCGTGCGCAACGACATCGAGAGCTGCACGCTCAAGGAGTACCGCCGCGTCAACGACATCAACTCTCTGGGTACGTTCCTCGGCTGCAAGGCGTCGATCACGGCGATGCGCGAGTCGGGCGGCGGCTCGATCGTGAACATCTCCTCGGTGCTGGGCCTGCGCGGCGCCGCCCACGCCGTTGCCTACTCGGCCAGCAAGGGCGCGGTGCGCTCGCTCACCAAGAACGTGGCGCTGCATTGCGCCCAGATGAAATACAACATCCGCTGCAACTCGGTGCATCCGGGCTACATCGACACGCCGATGATCGCGCCCCGGTTCGACCAGAATGTCGAGAACATGACTGGCCGGCAGTTCCTCGAGGAGCTGCATCCGCTGGGCCGTCTCGGACGCCCCGAGGAAGTGGCCAACATGATCCTGTTCCTGCTGTCGGACGAATCGACTTTCTCGACCGGCTCCGAGTTCGTCTGCGACGGCGGGCTTACGGCTTAAGGTCGAATCGTCGGCAGAGTGCCGCCATCAGCCGATCGCCAGATGGGTGATTTGCTCGCCTGCGACGGTGAAATGATAGCGCAACTGGGCCGGGCTTCCTGGGAATGTGCCCGAGACCAAGGCAGTCACGATCGTCTTTGCATCCGACTGATCGACGCCGGTCGGCGTGACGGTGACGCGGTACTTGCGGGTGGTTTCCTCCATCCAATTGCGAATGGCGAGGTGGCCAACCATTTCCTGCCCTTCGTCGCAGACAGACGCCAGGTCGGAGAAGGTGGCAAGCATGGCGTCGATGGCGTGCAGGTTCTTGGCTTCGAAGTACTTGGCAATCGGTGTCGGCAGAATTGGGAACACGAGGGACTCCCTCCGCTGGTTGGGTTGGGTCTGCCTCCGATATTGGCTAGGCTGCGGAAATGGCAAGAACGCACAAAAAAGTGGGGTACTCACCTACGGGTAAGCTCAAGGACGTCACGCCCGACATGGCGGCCAGCGGAGTCGAGGAAGCGTTCAGGATGCTGGAGGGCCGATGGAAGATGGTGATCCTCTTTCAGCTCTTCGCCCGCCCCGTCCTGCGCTTCTCAGAACTGGAGCGCGCGATCCCCGCAGTCTCGCAGAAGATGCTCATCCAGCAACTGCGTGAACTCGAACGCGACGGAATCGTCGAGCGAAAGATCTATCCGCAGGTCCCGCCGAAAGTGGAATACGCCCTCACCGAATGGGGACGCGCGCTCTGTCCCGCCCTCGACGAATTGCTCGAGTGGGCGGCGCTACGAAAGCCGTCACTGCCCGCTTAGGTCTTCATCCCCGTGATCGAGGCGCTCATGGCGCGCGGGTCGCGCTTGGGCCAGCGACCTGAATCGACCTGGCCGATGAAGTCGCCGACGATCCGGTTGAACTGGTCGGGATCCTCCAGGTTGATGGTGTGGCCGCAGTTCGGCATCACCGCCAGCGCCGCCGACGGGATCTCGCGCTTCATCAACAGCGCCGGCGCGAGGCACGGCCAGTCCTCGTCGCCGGTCAGGATCAGCGTCGGCACGGTCATGGCGTGCATCCTGTCGACGAGATCGTAGAGCGAGGGCCGCCGGCCCTGGCAGCCGATCTGGGTGTTGGCCGAGCCCAGCGCCGAATGTTCTCCGAGCTCCTTCTTGAACCGGGCAAAGCCGCGCGGGTCCTTGTTCTCGAACTGCACGCGCGTGGGGCCGTAGGCGTATTTCTCGGCGAAGGCCGCCATGCCCTCGCTCAGCAGCGACTTCGCCACCACCTCGACCTCGGCCTTGAATTTGGCCTGCTGTTCCTTCTCGGCGCCGTAGCCCACGCCCGCCACGACCAGCGAGAGCGCCCGCGTGGGATGGCGCAGGCCGAAATGCAGGCTGGCGAAGCCGCCCATGGAAAGGCCCACGACATGCGCCTTGCTGATCTTGAGATGATCCATCACCGCCAGGATGTCGTCGGTGGCGCGGTCCTGGCTATAACTCTCGGGTTTCTCCGGCACGTCGGACGGCGGGTAGCCGCGGGCGCCGTAGGTGATCGCACGATAGCGCTGCCCGAAATGGCGCATCTGCGCTTCCCACGAGCGATGGTCGGCGGCGAATTCGTGGACGAACACGACCGGCGTCCCCGCCCCCGTCTCCTCGAACCAAAGTCTCACGCCGTCGTCGGTCCTGGCATATGGCATCGTTTTCCTCCGGGTCGGCCCCGACAATAGCTCATGTGGCAGCCCCGTGACGTGGTGATAGGCTCACCTCATGAGCGAGATCGGAACCGGCCTGCAGAACGCCACGGGCATCCGCAACGCGGTTGCCCGCGCGGGTTATGCCTTCGTCGAAGCCTCGGACATGCGCGCGGCGCTCGTGCGCTTCGGCACGCTCGCCGACTGGCCGGCCTTCGCCGAGAGCTGGGGCGACCTCGAGGTCGACACCTACATGGGCGATGGCGGGCGCTACCGGCGCCGGCGCTTCGCCGTCTACGACGCCCCGCGCCAGGGCGCGATCGTGCGCGGGGCCCATCAGCCGCACTACCAGGGGCTCGACTACAACACGCTGAACGGCGGCATCGAACGCTGGTTCAAGCCGGTGACCGACGAGATCGGCGACGGCGCCTCGATGCGCACTATCCTGGAATACTGCCGCGCCCTCTTCAGCAAGCTCGCCCCCGACGCCGAGCGCTGGCATGCCGAGGTCCACCAGTTCCGCATCGAGGCCAAGTCCGGTCAGAACGGCAAGCCGACGCCCGAAGGCATGCACCGCGACGGCGTCGACTACGTGCTGGTGCTGCTGGTCACGCGCCGCAACATCCGAAGCGGCACGACGACGGTGCACGACCTCGACAAGCGGACGCTGGGCAGCTTCACCCTGACCGACCCGCTCGACGCCGCGCTGGTGGACGACCGGCGCTGCTATCACGGCGTCACGCCGGTCGAGCCGGAGAATCCCGCGCAACCCGCCTATCGCGACGTGCTGGTGGTCACTTTCCGCAAGAAATAGCTAGCCCCCGATCGTCACCCCCGCATCAGCAATGAGCGTCTGGCCGGTGATGAAGGCGCCGGCCTTGCCGGCGAGCAGGACGGCGAGGCCCGCGATGTCGTCGGGCTCGCCGATGCGGCGCAGCGGCGCGGTCGACAGGCGCTTTTCGAGATACTTGGGGTCGTCCCACAACGCCTTGGCGAAGTCGGTGCGCACCAGTCCGGGCGCGATGGTGTTTACCCGGATGTTGTCGGGCCCGTACTCGGCCGCGAGGTTGCGCGCGAGCTGCATGTCGGCTGCCTTGGAGATGCAGTAGGCGCCGATCACTGTGCTGGCGCGCACGCCGCCGATCGACGACACGATGATGATCGAGCCGTCCCTCTTGGCGCGCATGTCGGGCAGGCAGAGATTGACCATCCACATGTTCGAAAGAATGTTGTTGTGCATCACCTTCATGAAGACGTCGTCGGGCAGCTTCTCGTTCGGCCCGTAGTAGGGATTGGACGCCGCGTTGCACACCAGCACGTCGACCGGTCCGAGCTGCTTTTTCGTTTCGGCGAACAGCCGCTCGACCTGCGCCTTGTCAGAGATGTTGCAGGGGATCACCGTGGCATGGCCACCGGCCGCCCGGATCTCCGCCGCCGCCGCCTCGCAGGCCGGCGCCTTGCGCGACGACACCACGACCTTGGCGCCCGACAGGGCGAGGTGCATCGCGATCGACTTGCCGATGCCCTTGCTCGAGCCGGTGACGACGGCGACCTTGCCGGTGAGGTCAAAAAGTGGCGATGCCATGAGCGTTCCTCCTGATGTGCTGCCGCAACAGATAGCAAATTACCGGACACGAAGGGCCCGGATTCCGTCCGACACGCCGTCCGGAAACGGCTTTGCGAAACGGTGAATTTCCACGCCGCGCCAAGGATTTACGCCCGCCCTTTCGGGCGGCGTCGCGGAGTGCCCTCCGACGTCTGGCGCGCGCTTTGCGTGGCGGCAATCGCGGACCGGAGGCTGTGTCGTTTTGCGGACGAAAATAGCGAAAGCCGTATCGCGGAACGACCGACGGCGCTAAAACCGATGCACGATCTTGGGGGGAGCTTCACGTCGTGGTTCCTGGCCGCATCATCGCGGTGACCGCCGCCTGTGCGGGCTTCAGCGCCTGCCAGCCGGACCTTGCGCATCATCCCATCAACCTCGACTTCCCGGGCAACGGCGGGCATGCAGTGAGCAGCCCCGAGCCGATCGAGGCGGGCAAACCCCTACCCCTGTCGCCGCTACAGCAGGAAGCCATCGTGGTTGGCGTAACCCGATGGCTGAAGGACGGCGCCTCGGCGCAATTCGGCGAGATGGGGGCGTCGCGGAACAGCCGTGGCGTGATCGCAGTCTGCGGCACCGTGGACGGCCGCAACACCGCTGGCCGCCTCGTCGGGCTCTCGCCCTTCGTCGGCGTGCTGAAGGGAACGGCTGCGGTGCCCATCTTCGTGCTGGTCGAGATCGGCACCGCGGCCGCCGACCGGGCGGTGGTGGTGTCGATCTGCCGGGACAGCGGAATCCCCGGGATCGGCTAGGCTGAAACGTCGCCGGCGAGCGGGCAAACTCCCTGCCCGAATCCCTGGCCATGTCTCCGGCCAAGTCCCACACGCTTTTTCACGGCCTGAAGGGCCGTTCGATGCCGTGTTATCACGGCCTTCTCGCATTATTTGTGGACGCCCGAATGTAACGCGTTTTGTCCGGAAACCTGTCCAGAATCTCGTCGCAAATCGGTCACCCGGGGCCGACGTTCGCCGTCGGCGCAGTTTGCAATTTGGGTCTCGTTCTTCGTTGTCGAGGGCATGGTCAGGACCATGCCGAGACGCAGGCGCTCTCTGAAGAGCATTTTGGGCACGCCAGGGGGAGACCCGGTGGCACGGACGCCTCAATGTTGGATTTGAAGGCCGGCCGGAGCACCGATGCACTTCCGCCAGCTTACAGGAAATACCCTATCATTTCCTGCTGAACCTGTCAAATTATCTCAAGATAATCTTCGGTGCTGGCAGTGCTGGCACCGACTCCCGGCGGCGCGCCCAAGCCTGGTGCCCAATTCACGATCATCCAAACGTCGTCACCGGTTTGAACTGGCCCTTGCCGCGTTGCCTGATCCGGGCGACCAATTCCTCCAGCGCCCGCCTCGAAACAGACTGCATATGTGGGTGCAGGCGCCGGATGTCCTCGATGCCAACGTCGGGGTGCGCGGTCACCCGCCGTTCGAGCATGTCGTTCATGTCTCTCGTCGGCGAGATCACCGGACCCGGAAAGTGCACCATGGTCTGCCTCACTTCCTGATGTCCACGTTCCGTGCGCCGATGGCATCGCCGGCGGAGAAAGATGGACGCTGAACGCTTGAATCTTGGAGTTCTCCCACTGCCCCGCAGTCTGCAGCGGGGGCCACCGCCAGGAAGCGCCGAAGCGATTCCGCTCTAACGTGGCGTGGGAGGCGAGATATTAAGACAGCAATCTCATGCGGTGTGAAGGTCGAAATTCCACGCTATACGGCGCAGTCTTCAACGGGGCTTCGCGGACGCGCAGCGGATGCAGGTCGGGGCCGTGGGGTCGACGTCGAGCCGCCCGCGTGCGATCTCTTCGCCGCAGCCGATGCAGTAGCTGAAGTCGCCGGCGTCCATGCGTTGCAGGGCCGCTTCGAGCCGAAGCCTCTCCTCGCCGCGCCGCCGCTCGACCTCGAGCGCCATGGCTTGCCGTTGCATGGCATCGACCCGAGACAGGCGCCCGACTGACGTCTGGTCGAGCTCGACGGGCTTGCGGCCCTCGGCCGTGCTGTCCTGCAGATCGCGCAAAACGGCAAGCCGTTCGATGAGAGATCGCCGCAGGGCCTTCAGCTCGTCCTCGGATATCGGCATCCGGCTCTCCCAAGGAAGGAAGTACCACGGCCTCGCTGCGGCCGCCGTCACCTGAACAACAGCACCGGCACTTTGCAGGCCCGGATCATCTCCGTCGTCGTCGAGCCGATGATGAGGCTGCGGACACGCGAATGGCCGTAGGCGCCCATGACCAGCAGGTCGATGCCGGCCCGTTCGACCACGGCGGCGATCGCCTTGTCCGAGGGGCCGGGCTCGATCGTCGCCTCGACCGCGAGACCGCCGCCGCGCAACTGCGCCGCGGCCGCGTCGATCCGCTGGCGCGCCGCCGGTTCGTCGCGGCCCGCCATCACCAGCGAGACCGCCAGCCCGGCGAACATCGGCGAGCGCGAGACGTGATCGACCGCCTTGAGCGCACTCGGGCCGCCGTCGAAGGCGATCAGCACCTTCGCGATCGGCCGGAAGGCGCGCGAGGCGACGAGGATCGGCCGGCTGAGGCTGCGCACCACGCGCTCGATGTTGGAGCCGAGGTGCAGCCGGGCGAAATCTGCCGCCTCGCCGCGCTTGCCGATCACGACCAGGTCGGCGGTGGCCTCGCGCTCGGCCAGTGTCTCCAGGAGGTCGCCGTTGCGCAGGCTGACGGTGACGCCGGCGACGCCGGCCTGCAGCAGGCGCGCCTTGGCCTCCTCGAGCACCATGCGCCCCCGCTTCTGCAGCAGCTTGGCCCGCTGCGCGTCGAGCGTGGCCAGCTCCGCCAGCAGGCTCTGCTGCATGTCGACGGTGATGTTGCCGCTCAGGTCGGCGGACGAAGCTTCCCGGCGTCCCAGCACCTGCAGCAGTTCGACGGCGGCCGGCAGCCGCTTGGCTGCCCAGGCGGCATGGTCGGCGACGCTGTGGGAGTAAATAGAGCCGTCGACGCAGGCGACGATCGTCGTCATGTGCGCAATTTCCCCCACCTCAGTGCGCCCGGAGCTTGTCGAGTGCGCCGGGTTCGTCGTGTATGGCGAGCCGGTCGACGATTGTTTCGCTGGCCTCGTTGAGGCCGATCAGCTCCACCTCCGCGCCTTCGCGGCGGAACTTCAGCACGACCGTGTCGAGCGCGGCAACGCTGGAGATATCCCAGATGTGGGCGCCGCTGAGGTCGATCGTGACCTTCTCCAGCGCCTCCTTGAAGTCGAAGGCGGCCGCGAAGTCCTCGGCCGAGGCGAAGAAGAGCTGACCTTCGACCTTGTAGGTCCGCGACGCGCCGTCGTCGGCGGCGACAGAGGTGACACGAAAGAGCTGCGCGATCTTCCAAGCAAAGAAGATGCCCGACAGCAGCACGCCCAGTATGACGCCGACGGCGAGATTGTGCGTGAGGACGACGCCGGCCACCGTGGCCAGCATCACGATGCTCGACGAACGCGGGTGGGTCTTGAGGTTCCTGATCGAGACCCAGCTGAAGGTGCCGATCGAGACCATGATCATGACCGCGACCAGGGCCGGCATCGGCATCTTCTTCACCCACGGCCCCAGCACGACGATCAGGAACAGCAGGAAGATGCCGGCGCAGAAGGTCGACAGCCGCCCGCGCCCGCCCGCCTTCACGTTGATGACCGACTGGCCGATCATGGCGCAACCGGCCATGCCACCGATGAAGCCCGTCGCCATGTTGGCCACGCCCTGGCCGACGCACTCGCGGTTCTTGTTGCTGGTGGTGTCGGTCAGTTCATCGACGATCTGCGCCGTCATCAGCGATTCGAGCAGGCCGACGGCCGCCACCGCCACCGAATAGGGCAGCACGATCAGCAGGGTCTGCAGGGTGAGCGGAACGTCGGGCAGCAGGAACACCGGCAGGGTCGACGGCAGCTCGCCCATGTCGCCCACGGTGCGGACGTCGATGCGCAACACGATGGCGGCGGCCGTCAGCACGACGATGCAGACCAGCGGCGACGGCACGGCCTTGGTGAGGCGCGGCAGCCCGTAGATGATCGCGAGGCCGGCGGCGACCATCACGTAGGTCATCCATTTCACGCCGATCAGCTCGGGCAGTTGCGCCATGAAGATCAGGATCGCCAGCGCGTTGACGAAGCCGGTCATCACCGACTTCGACACGAAGCGCATGACATAGCCCAGCCGCAGGAAGCCCGCCGCGACCTGCAGGACGCCGGCCAGTACCGTCGCCACCAGCAGGTATTGCAGCCCGTGTTCTTTCACCAGCGTCACCATCAGCACGGCGGTGGCCGCCGTTGCCGCCGAGATCATGCCCGGCCGGCCGCCCACGATGGCGGTGATCACCGCGATCGAGAACGAGGCATAGAGGCCGACCTTGGGGTCGACGCCGGCGATGATGGAGAAGGCGATGGCTTCGGGGATCAGGGCGAGGGCGACCACCAGTCCGGCGAGGATGTCGCCCTTGATGTTGCCGAGCCAGTCGGTGCGCAGGCGCGACAGGGATAGTTTGAACAAGAACGGTCTCCATGCCGCGCCACAGGTCGGGAGGCCTGGGTCGGACGATCGGTCGGGAAAAAGACGGGGAGTCGCGGCAGGCGTCGACACCGCTCCGGAAGGGAGAGGGCGGGCGCGGTCTGCGGTCTACGACGGGGGGATCAGGGCGGCGACATGCGATGTTGCAATGCAACATCGCATGTCGGAGGGGCAACGTTTCTTTTCGTCGCAAGGCTGCGAGCGCGTCGGCATAAGCAGCGATGGTGTCGCTGTGCCGGGCGAGCGGGATCGCTGGGATCGGCCAGGATCGTTCTGACCGAAGCTGAATCCGTCCGGTTGGATCCTCAGCAGGAACCTCATGCCGGGGAAAGAGCGCGGCGAGTGAAGCAAGAGACTGCGCGGGCGAATAGCTAGAGCTATTCCGAACATGAATGTTCACTTGTTTCTTCCCTCCCTTCACGGACTCCGTGAAGTCGGTCCGAGGTTGCACGGCGACCCAGGATCTGAGGTGTCGGCCTCTTAGGCCGACGGAGTCATTAGCAACGCGTCTGGTCCCATCCCCCTCCGTCGGTGCCGACCGGATCGTTGATGGTACCCATTCCGATCGATTCAGGGCGAGGCTTTCCCTCCAGCACTTGTGGCTGCACCACATTGTACCTCTTGACGGTTCCAGCTCATCCGATTAGTTAGTTATCGATCACTAACTAATGGCAACCGCTTGCGAACCAGGAAATCTGCCGACGCCCGGAAATCGGAAATCATAGAGGCGACCCTTCGTTTGGCCGGCAAGGTCGGTCCCGACCGCCTCACGACGGCGGCGGTTGCGTCGGCCGTGGGTCTCACGCAACCGGGCGTCTTTCGGCATTTCCCCAAAAAACAGAGCTTGTGGGATGCTGTCGCCGATCACATCGGCAAGAGAATGGAAGCAAGCTGGGCCGAATCTGCCCAGCGCAGCGGCGCTCCAGCAGACCGGGTCCGCTCTCTCGTCGCGACGCAGCTGCGCCTGATCCAGTCCACGCCGGCAATCCCGGCCATCCTCTTTTCCCGGGAATTGCATTCCAGAAACGCGGCCCTCCGAAAGGCCTTGTTCGGCCTCATGACCCGCCTTCACGGCCTGGTTGCCCAGTCCATCATCGAAGCCTGCGGCACCGGAGAGTTTCGCGATGATCTCGACCCTGATGACGCCGCTTTCCTCGTCATCGGGCTGGTCCAGGGGTTGGCCCTGCGATGGTCTCTGAGCGGACGAACCTTTGGCCTGGTCGAAGAAGGAAGCCGCCTGCTCGAGCTGCAGATCCGCGGTTTCGCGCGCACGCCGGTCACGGAGACCCGAGGGAGGACACTCGCATGACAAGACGCCTGCTCCGTTATCTTCTCGCGGTCATTGCCCTGGCGGCGGGTACCGCCGCGATTTTCCTGTTTCTCAATGTCCGGCCCGTTTCCGTCACGGTCGTTTCCCCCGAGAAGGACGTGCCCGTGCGCGTCTTCGGTCTCGGCACCGTGGAAGCGCGTATCGTCTCGAAGATCGGCTTCGAGATCGGCGCGGCGATCGTCGAACTGAATGCCGATCACGGCGACCGGGTGAAGAAGGGCGATGTCCTGGCACGTCTTCATGCCACTTCACAGGAGGCCAAGGTCGCCCGAACGAAGGCCATCGTCCTCAGCGCCGAGGCAGGGATCAGGAAGGCGGACGCCAACCTCGAGAAGACGCGCGCCGTGCTTGCCAAGAAGCAGGCCACGAACCGGCGCAAGCAGCAGCTGGTCGGCCGCAACGTCGTGTCCGAGGAAAGCGCCGAGGAGTCCCAGCGCGACGAGGACGTCGCCAAGGCGGACCTCACCGTGACGCTCAGCGAGGTCGAGGTCGCGAGGGCCCTCCTGGCCGATGCGCGGGCCCAGCTGCAGATCGAGGAAGCCCTCCTCGCACACTACACACTGACCGCGCCGTTCGACGCCATGATCGTCGAGCGGCTCAAGGAACTCGGCACCGTCATCAAGGCGGGCGACCCGATTATTTCCCTGGTTGCACCCGAAACCGTGTGGGTGCTCGCCTACATCGACGAATCCCGTGCCGGGCCGATCGCGGAAGGACAGCCCGCAATCGTCCGCCTGCGATCCCAGCCGCAGCAACGTTTCGAGGCCAAGGTGGTCCGGATCGGCGTCGAGAGCGACCGCACCAGCGAGGAACGGCGCGTCTACGTCAAATGCGATCAGTGCGCGCCGCAATTCTATCTCGGCGAGCAGGCCGAGGTGCTGGTCACCGTCGCCCATCTCGATCGGGCTCTGCTCGTGCCGGAGGCGGCGGTCCAGGGCTTCGACGGGGCCAAGGGAACGGTCTGGACGGTCGAGGATGGCCGGCTGGCGCGCCGCGTGCTCACCTTCCGGTATCGTACGGAGGACGGGCGGCTCGAGGTCGTCGGCGGTCTGCCCGACAAGGCGCAGGTCGTCGCGGCGATCGACCCGGGGCTCGTCGAAGGCCGTTCGGCCCGAATCGTCAAGGAGGCCGGGAGGTGAACCTCGCCTACCGCGACGTCCGCCACAAGCTCGGCCGGTTTCTTCTGACGTGCACCGGGCTCGGCCTGCTGCTCGGAGTGGTCCTGGCGATGATCGGCATCTACCGCGGTCTCGTGGTCGATGCGCTCACGATCGCGCGCGCCCCCGGGATCGATCTGTGGGTCGTCGAATCAGGCACCCGCGGGCCTTTCGCCGAGGCGTCCCGCATCCCCGGCGACACGCGTGAGGCCATCACCCGCGTCGGTGGCGTCGCCGCGGCCGGCAGCATCACGTACCAGACGGTCGAGACCGAGCATCAGGCCGGGAAGCTGCGGCTCTACGTGATCGGCTACGAGCTCGGCAGGCCCGGTGGTCCGCCACGCTTCGTTGCCGGACGCGGCATCGTCCGCAGCCATCATGAACTCGTTGCAGACCGCAGCACCGGGCTCGGGATCGGCGATCGCATCGCGCTTGGCCGCAATACTTTCAGCGTCGTCGGCCTGACGGAGCACCAGGTCAATTCCGGCGGCGACCCGGCGGTCTACATCACGCTTCTCGATGCCCAGAAACTGCAGTTCGACCTCGCGCCGCCGGCCTACCGGGTGCAGCTCGCACGCGGAACGGGCGCGGCGGTCCGGGACACCGTCAATGCGGTGGTGGCGCGCGTTCAGCCGAACGTGGCACCCGACAGCGTCGCGGAATCGGTTCGACGCTGGAAGCATCTTGCGGCCATCACGCAGGAGGGGCAGGAGGCCATTCTGACGGGTTCGCTCGTCGATCGGGCCCGCCGCCAGATCGGCCTCTTCACATCGCTGCTGCTCGTCGTGTCGGCAGTGATCATCGCGTTGATCATCTACACGATGACCATGGAGAAACTGAAGCAGATCGCGACCCTGAAGCTCATCGGGGCGCCTGATCGCACGATCATCGGGATGATCGTGCAGCAGGCGCTCGCGCTCGGCTTCATCGGCTTCGGGATCGGGGCGACGCTGATCCTGACCGTCAAGAACTACTTTCCCCGTCGCGTCGTGCTCGAACCGGACAACGTGCTCGTGCTGGCGGGCATCGTTTTCCTGGTCTGCCTCCTGTCTAGCGGCCTCGGGGTACGCGCGGCTTTGCGGGTCGATCCCGCGACAGCGCTCGGAGGCTAGCCATGACCGAGCCCCGGGTGCCTGAACCACTGGTCAGAATACGCAATGTGTCGAAGCACTTCGGCGAGGGAGAAACGCGCATCGACGCGCTCAGGGAGGTGTCGCTGGAGGTCTTTCCCGGTCAGGTCGTGGCGCTCCTCGGACCGTCGGGTTCGGGCAAGACGACCCTGCTCAACGCCATTGGCTGCATTCTCGAACCGTCAGGCGGCAGGATGGAACTCGACGGCGACGTCGTTTACGATGGCCGGTGGCTCCGCTCCGACTTGCGACGGTTGAGGCTCGACAAGATCGGCTTCATCTTCCAATTCCACAACCTCCTGCCATTCCTCAACGCCACGGACAACGTGGCCGTCGTGCTCAATCTCGCCGGCCTAGACAGTGGCGAAGCACGTAAGCGGGCCGTCGATTTGCTGGACTATCTGGAGGTCGGCAACCGGAGAAACGCCTTTCCGGCCAAACTTTCGGGCGGCGAGGCGCAACGGGTCGCCATTGCGCGCGCGCTTGCCAATCGGCCGCGCATCATCCTTGCCGACGAACCGACCGCGGCACTCGACTCGAAACGCGCGGGTATCGTCATGGACCTGTTGCGGAAACTCGCGGTCGAGCAGGAGGCTGCCATCATCGCCGTCACGCATGATGAGAAGATATTCGATCGCTTCGACCGCATCTTTCAACTGCGGGACGGACGCCTCGATACGGGTGGCCCCTAGGACAGCTCTACGGAGCGCGCCACGCCAACCGTCAAGGCCGAGGCCGGCAGCCTTGGACGATGCCGAATACGACTACGAGATCCCGCTGGCCGAGGTGGAACTGCCGCGCGAGGACATCGATCCGCCGCCGCCGTGGGTCGGCCGGGAAGTGACGGGCAACCCCGACTACAGGAAGATCAACCTGCAGAAGGCGCGGCTCGCGGCACGGGCGGCCGGGCCGTGACATTCCAGGGAGGCTGACGGACGACCATGGACAAGCTCAGTTTGCAGAACCCGCTGTTTGCGACCTATGCCATCGCCGCCACGCTGATGATCCTCAAGGCCGTCGGCATGTCGTGTCTCACCGTCGTGCGCATGATGCAGGAGAAGGGTGGCTTCCGCTCGCCCGAGGACCTGCGGAAGACCCCGCTCAATCCCACCCCCGATCCCAAACAGCTCGAGCCCAACGAGCGCGTGGACCGCATCCGGCGGATCCAGATGAACGACCTGGAAAACCTGCCGTTCTTCCTGGTCGCGGGCTTCCTCTACGTCCTCACCGAGCCGTCGCTGCTGCTGGCGCGCCTGCTGCTCTACGGCTACGTGGCGTCGCGGCTGCTGCACTTCGCCGCCTATTTCACCGGCCAGACCCACGACATGCGCGCCACCTTGTGGACCGTGGGTTCGATCATCCTGATCTTCATGACCGTCAAGACGCTGCTGGTGGCGATCGGCCTCTGAGGCGCGGTGGCGGCCCCGGCGGCACCCTAGGAATTCCACAGCCGCGGCGAGCCGCAGACCACCACCTGGCGACCCTTGGGCGTGATCGAGGGGCGGTCGTCGCGCAGCTCGAGCAGGTCCGATCGCAGGAGCTGTTCGACGGCGGCGCCGCAGAGGCGGCTGGAGTCGGGCGACGGGGCGCCCAGCGCCCGCAGGGCGTCCCATTGGAAGCGGTCCAGGGTGTCGGCGATGTCGATTGGCTGCATGGCTCCATTGAACACCCGCGGCCTTGTCGGCGCCATGAAGACTCTGTGACAACATCATGATTTCATTGATTTATTTTCACGATCATCTTCACGCAGGGTGCGACTTGGCGGTGCTGGCGCCCCGGCCCTCTATTGGCTACCAATCCCCCAATGGCGCCGCCCCGCAGCAAACTGCCGAAAGGCAAGACCGCTCCGCTCCCGCCCAAGCGGCCGGGGCAGCTGCGGGAGCCGCTGCGGCTCTCCACACGCAGTGGTGAAAAGGGCGACGAACTCGTCGTATGGCTCGAGCGCAAGGGCGCACGACCGAGAAAGATCGGCTCGGTCAACCGGCGGCTGGCGGCGGATGCCAAACGCCACGGCCAGGACCTGGTCGGCGCGCTGGTCGACATCGCCCTGCTGGAAGCGGATCGCCAGTCGTAGCGCTTTTTCCTGTCGCGTCGTCCCGTCGACCGGTGTGTGCAATCCACTAAGCCAAGCCAGGTGAGAGCTGCGGTATTGCCGCTTAGGAGCCAGCTACAGTTATAGAAGCGGCGGGCATCGCAGATGTCGGCACAGCATTGTCCTTTTGCTCCCGTTCCTTTTCCCTCTCCTCTTCAAGACGTCGAGATAGCTTCTTCAAAAGGCTTGCTGCGGCGTCGGCTGCATCGCCTTCGACAAGTTCACGCTTCACCGCATCGGCGGCGGATACATCAGGCCGCCCTGGCTCCACAATGCATTGACGCCGCGCGCCAGCTTGAGCGGCGAACCCGCGCCGAGATGGCGCTCGAAGCTCTCGCCGTAGTTCCCGACCTGCTTGACGATGTTGTAGGCCCAGTCGTCGTCGAGGCCGAGCGCCTTGCCGTTGCCCCGCACCACGCCCAGCAGCAGCCGCACCTCGGCGTCCGTCGAGCGCCGTTCCTGGTCGACGTTGAACCGGGTGATGTCGCGCTCCTCGGCCTCGAGCATGGCGTAGTGGGTCCAGCGCACCACCTCCAGCCAAGCCTCGTCGCCGGTCCGAACGAAGGGGCCGAGCGGCTCCTTGGAGATGACCTGCGGCAGCACGGTGTAGTCGGCCGCCTTGCCGCGGCGCACGACCGCGGCGGCGAGCGCGGTGGAGTCCTGGGTGGCCGCGACGCAGCGGCTGGCGAAGAACGCATCGAACATGGCGTCCTGGGTGTCGAAGCCGACCGGAACCAGGGAGAGTTTGCGGGCGCGAAACCAGTTCACCATGTGGGTTTCGTGCGTCGTGTTCCGGGTGAAGCAGACCGTGGCGCCACCCAGCGACGTCAGCAGCTTGACGCCGAGCTTGTTGGCGACGAGGAAGGCTTGGCCGTCGAAATAGTTGACGGCAGCGTAGGTGATCTTCGCGCCGACGCTGCGTTGCAGGGTGACGGTGGTGTTGCGCGCCAGCACGTCGACCTCGCCGGCCTCCAGCGCCCGGAAGCGCTGCGCCGTCGAGAGCGGCACGAACTTCACCTTGCGCGCGTCGCCCAGCACCGCCGCGGCAATCGCGCGGCAGAGGTCGACGTCGAGGCCCCGCCATTCCTTCCGCTCGTCGACGAATGAAAAGCCGGGCAGCCGTCCGTCGGCCCCGCAGACCAGCTCGCCGCGCTTCTTCACCGTCTCCAGGGTGGGCTCGGCCGCTGCCGGCCAGGCGGCGAGCCCGGCAAGGGCCAGGACGGCGGCGCAAAGCGCACGGTTGACGAGGCACATGGACTTTCCCCCCAGAAGACCAGGGCCCAGCCTGTGCCGCCGGCCGCGGACGGTCAATCGCCTCACTTCACGCCGTAGGCGCCGGCGGTCCTGGCGACGGTGGGCGAGATCTTCATGGCGGCCGCCATGTCGGCGTCGCCGCCGGCGATGCCCTTGCGCTTGCGCGTCATGCCGCGGGCGTAGAGTGCGACGGCGTGCTTTGGATTGATCTTCAGCACCACCTCGTAGTCGGCCAGGGCGCGGTCGTACTCCTTCTTGCCGAACCAGGCATTGCCCCGATAGCTGAACACATGGGGGTAGTGTTCGGAGCCCAGCCGTATGACCAGATCGTAGTCGGCGATGGCAAGGTCGTAGTCGCCGGTGGCCTGGTAGGCGAAGCCGCGGCCATAGATGGCGGAAATGAATTTGGGGTCGAGCCGGATCGCTTCGTTCCAGTCGGCGATGGCGCGGCGGATGTCGCCCTTGCTGCGATAGACGACGCCGCGGCTGAACCAGGCGTCCGGATCGTCGGGAGCGAGCCGGATCGCCTCGTCGTAGTCGGCAATGGCGCGGTCGTAGTCTTTCTTCTCGCCATACGAGTAGCCCCGCAGGCGGAAGGCCGCGGCAGACCGGGGATCGAGCCGGACGGCCTCCTGGGAATCGGCGAACGCGCGATCGTAGTCGAACTTGCCGAGGTACAGGCCGCCGCGGGTCAGGAAGACTTTCGCAAGTCGGTCGCCGGCAAACTTGCCGGATTGAATGAGGACGGTGCAGCTTGCGATCATGAGGTCGCGCGTCGGGCCATCGGAGACGAGGTCCGGCTTCAGGCTGGCCGCGCACAATTCGAACTGCTGCGGCGTCTGGCCCGCCGCCGGGAGCGGCCTGAAGCCCAGGACATTCGCCGCAACCACGAGCGCGATCGTCGACAACAGAATCCCATGGCGAAATCGCATTTGTGCCCCCGACATTGGCCGGGAGCTTTTCACGTTCCCTCCCCCAAGTGGAGGCAATCATCGCGCCTCGCGGAAGCCCGCGTCCACCGACCGCATGACGCGGTGCAGGGCTTGCCCTACCATCGCCCCTGCACCCTTGCGGCAGGAATGGCGCGCCCGATGACAATGAAGAGAGGCGACACCGGCGGCGCGCCCGCCCAGGTCGAACTCGAGCGCCACCTGGTGCCGCGCGATTTCGTCTGGGGCGTCTCGACGTCGAGCTACCAGATCGAGGGCGGCGCGCAGGCCGACGGGCGCGGCCCCAGCATCTGGGACGACTACAGTCGCATCCCCGGCCATATCAACAACAACCACACCGGCGACGTCGCCTGCGACCACTATCACCGCTACGCCGAGGACATCGCCCTGATGCGCGAGCTCGGTGTCACCGCCTACCGCTTCTCCGTGGCGTGGCCACGTGTCCTGCCTGCCGGGCGCGGCGCCGCCAACGAAGCCGGGCTCGCCTTCTACGACCGGGTGATCGACGGTGTGCTGGCGGCGGGCATCGAACCCTGGCTCTGCCTCTACCACTGGGACCTGCCGCAGGCGCTGCAGGACCAGGGCGGGTGGCTCAACCGCGACATCGCGGGCTGGTTCGCCGACTACGCGACCCTGGTCGGGCGCCGCTACGGCGATCGCGTCAAGCGCTTCGTCACCTTCAACGAGCCGGCGGTGTTCACGCTGTTCGGCTACGGCCTCGCCTGGCATCCGCCAGGCCTCACCGAGCCCGCGGCCCTGCACAAGGCCATCCATCACGTGAACCTGGCACATGGCGCCGCCGTCGATGCGCTGCGCGCCGCAGTGCCCGGGGCGTCGATCGGCGCCACCCACAACGTGCAGCCGGCGCGCCCCGTCCGCCGCACCGCGGGCGACGAGGCAGCGGCAACGCTGCTCGACGAATACTGGAACAAGGCGTTCGCCGAGGCGCAGCACCTCGGCCACTATCCGCCGGCGCTGGCGCGCGCCATCGAACCCTACATCCAGGCCGGCGACATGGAACGGATCTGCCGCCCGACCGACTGGTTCGGGCTCAACCACTATTCGCCGGTGTTCGCCCGGGCCGACGGCAACGCCCCGCTGGGATTCGCCTGGGCCGACGCACCCGACGACGTACCCAAGACCCAGGTCGGCTGGCAGGTCGATCCGGCGGCCTTCCGCGACACGCTGATCGACCTCGACCGGCGCTACCGCCTGCCCATCTACATCCTCGAGAACGGCGCCGGCAGTCATGAGACGCTCGATGCCACCGGCCACCTGATCGACCTCGAGCGGATCGGGTTTCTCGCCGTCTATATCGGCGCCATGCACGACGCCATGGCGGCCGGCGCCGACGTCCGCGGCTATTTCGTGTGGTCGCTGCTCGACAATTTCGAATGGGGCGCGGGCTACGATTCCCGCTTCGGCCTGGTCTATGTCGATCCGCTCACGCAGAAACGAACCGCGAAGGCCTCGGCGCATTGGTACGCCAATCTCATCCGCGGCATGGTGGGCCGGCCTGTGTCCCCGGGCTGAACCGGCCTCGGCGGATTGATCCAATCTGGTCACGGACCGCGACACATGACGCGGCGCATCATCGACTCCGGAACTAGATCACCGGGGGAGATGGTCATGCGCAGAGAGACGCCGACTGTGCCGGAGCGCGCTGCGCCCGATCGCCTCGATGACCATCCGCTGAACGGCGGACTCCGGCGCGATCCCTCTGGCAGCGCAACGTCCCACTCCGCGGACCCCGTGATCGAGGCCTTCTCCCGCCAGCTCACCGAGCGCTTTCGCGAGGTCCCGCCGGGCCGGTCGAGCGGCAGCGCCGGCAGCTTTCGTTCGCCGCGGCCTGCCTGGTGGTTCGATCGGCCGAGGATGCTCCTGCCGGCCGTTTCGTTCTGCCTCGGCGCCGGGCTGGCCGCCGCCGGCATCCTGTCCTTTCCCGACCTTCGCGGAGGCGCCCCGGCGCCAACCGCACAGGCCGCGGCTTCCGCGCCGGAACCGGTGAAGGCGATCGTCGCAGCAGCTTCCCCGTCGACACCTCATCCTCTCCAGGCAGCGCCGCCGCCACCGGTGGCATCGTCGGTCGCTGCCGACAGGCCAACGCCGATCCAACCGCGCGCGGTGGCCGCCAGCCTGGAGCCGTCCCCTGTTCTCGCGGCTCCCGTCCAGGAGGCGACCGTCGCCGAAGCCCTGGCCGCAGGCGCCATCATGGAACTTCAGGAGTTGTTGAAGTCCCTGGGCCTCGACCCCGGACCAATCGACGGCGTCGCCGGACCGATGACAACGGCGGCGATCACGAAATACGAGGAGCGCGCGGGCCTGCCGCTTTCCGGCACGCCCAGCTGGAAACTGCTGGAACGCCTGAAGGAAAGGCACTCCCCCAAGACCGCCAGCAACGCACCTTGAGCGCCGCCGCGGTTCATCCCCGCGTTCTGAAAGTGTGCCACAGGTCCTTCAACGCCCGGCCTTCAAAGAATGCAAGGCACGCGGCAAGCACGGACGCCCCGGCCAGCAACTGCACCGGCCACAGCGAATCGAGCGACGCCGGCAGCGCCACCAGCGCCGCGGCGACGACGGCCGAACAGAAAAGCGGCGGCGCGACGACAGGCAGCACCGGATGCCAGAAGAGGTGCATGCGACGGCGCACGACGAGACCCAGCACGACGATCAGGAGCTCGGAGGCGAGGGTCGCCGCGACGGCGCCCCAGGGCCCGTAGATCGGGATCGCGACGAGACACAGGACCAGGTTGAGGACCGCAGCCACGGCGGTGATGCGAAACTGCAGGTCGCCGCGTCCCCACGGCACCAGGGTCGCGACCAATCCGTAGTTCATGAAGGTGAGTCCGATCGCCAGGCACAACCATTCGAAATAGCGGCCGGCGGGCGCGAAGGCCGGACCATAGAGCAGCTCGATGACATGGCGGCCCAGCGCCCAGCCCAAGGCGGCAACCGGCAGGCCCATCCAGGCGAGCAGCCCGAGATACTCGCGCGACAGGGCCGCCGCCTCTGCCGGCTTATCGTGGGAGCGCGCAAAGGCGGGGAAGTAGGCGTTCCACAGGGCGGCGGTGATGACCGCAGCCACCATCATGAGGCGGAAGGCCGAGGCGAACTGGCCGACGGCCTCGTCGCCATCGGTGACGCCCAGCACCAGGGTTCCGCTGTGCAGCGTGACCAGGACGGCGGCCTGAGCCAGCGCCAGCGGCCAGGCCTCGCGGAACAGGCCGCGCGTGCCAGCGAGCGTGGGTCGCAACGCCCTGAGCCGCACCAGGCGGCGACGCGAGAGGTACCAGAAGTTCCAGACGATGCCGGCAAAGGTGAACGGCAGGGCAATCGCGGCATAAAGCACGAGATCGTCGGGCGCATTCACCAGCACTACCAACACCGGAAGCTGCAGGGCGTTGAAGGCGAGAGCGGTCAGGCTCGGCGCAACCATGCGCTCGTGCGCTTGCAGGACCCAGCCGTTATTCCAGGCAGCGAGGAACAGCGCGAGCCCCTGAACGGCCAGGAGCAGGCCGACGGTCGGTCCGCGCGGCTCGAACGCGGCAACGACCAGGACCAGGCCGTAGACCAGTGCGGCCAGCAGGGTCTGGAGCGTGAGCACCAGCGCCAGCAGGCGCTCGCCACGTTCCGGCGCCCGCGCGATCTCGCGCTGGCCAACCGTCGCCAGGCCCGGTGTCGCCAGCACGGTCAGGTAGCCGACCGCCGCCATCGCCCACATCACCTGGCCGGTCGCGGCCGGCCCCAGCACCCGCCGCACATAGACGCTGATCAGGATGGTGATGGCCAGGCCCAGTACGCTGGTCCCGGCCAAGGTCAGGAAGTTGGTCGCAATTCGCCGCCGCGCCGGCGCTGCGCGCGCCGCGGCGTCGGGGAGCGCAGCAGGCTGGTCGGTCTCGGCGACGGCGGCCATGGCGGCATTGTGGACGCCGGGCCGCGGGCGGCCAGTGACCATGGCGTGGCGTCAACCGGCAAGGTGTGACGGGAATGGGACATTGGGCGACGCCGGCGTGGCCGCGGCCCCACACCCTGAACACTCGGCATGCGCGCCGACAACGGCGACGATGCACACGTTCCTGTAGAGTCAACTTGCGAGCCCACCACCATGATGCCCGCACTTTCGGCCGTGATCTGCACCCGCAACCGCGCCGGCAAACTGCGCCGTGCAGTCGACAGCATCCTGGCCAACACGTTCCGCGAGTTCGAGCTGATCGTGGTCGACCAGAGCACCGACAGCGCGACGCGCGACGCGCTCTCCGACATCGACGATCCCAGGCTGCGCTACATCTGGACCGACACGGTGGGCGTGGCGATCTCGCGCAACATCGCGGTCCGCACGGCGCGCGCCGACATCGTGGTCTTCACCGACGACGACTGCGTGTGCGACCGGGAATGGTTGGCGTCGATCCGGGCGGAATTCGCCGCTGATCCCGGCGCGCTCGGCGTCTATGGCCGCGTGGTGCCCTACGGGCGCCGCGGCGACGTGGGCTGGGACTGCGTCAACGAGGCCGGCGACATGATCTGCCCCGCCATCAACGAATCGACGACGCGCCTGGCGGTGGACCGGCCAGCCATCCCGCATCTCGTCCTGGGCGGCGGCAACAACATGTCCTTCCGCAAGGAAGCGTTCCATCGGGTCGGCCTGTTCATCGAGGAACTGGGGCCGGGCTCGCGCATCGGCACCGGCGAGGATACCGAGTTTGCCTACCGGCTGCTGTGGCACCGTTGCCGCCTGATCTATTCACCGGTGCCGTTCGTCGAGCACGATAACTGGCTCGACCGCGCCCAGTTCGCGCGGATGATGAAGGTGGCGATACGCGTGCAGGCCGCCGTGTTCGGCGCCTACGCCCTGCGCTTCGACGGACTGGCCGCGGGCCACCTGCTGCGCACTGCGTGGCAACTCCTGTGCAACCGGCTGGCCATCGGATCCGCCGCCGTGGGCCTTTACCACTTCGCGACCGGCCTACCCTGGAGCGTGAAGTTCCGCCTGAGCCGGCCACCCCGCCTCTGCCGCACGGTCGGTCAGCGTTCGCGGAAGGCCCTTGCGATCTGGTCGGTCAAAGGCTTGACCAGGTAGGAGAGCGCCGTGCGGTCGACGGTGCGCCCGTAGATCTCTGCCGACATGCCGGACTGAAGCCTGAACTCCGTCCCGGCGCCCGCCTGGCGCAATGCATCGGCGGCGAGCGCGAGGCGCGCAGCAAAGTAGGATTCGCCAGTCTGGGGATCGCGGGTCAGGTCGGCGGCGACGTGGGTCACGGTGCCGCCGAACTCAGGCGTCGTGCGCTGGTTGAAGGCCGGAAAGCGGATGACGGCGTCCTGCCCGACGTGGACCTGGTCGATGTCGCGTGGCGCGATCCGCGCTTCGATCACCAGCGTCTCGCCCTCGGGAACGATCTGCATGACCTGCTCGCCCGGGCCGACAACACCACCCACGGTGTGGACCGCGAGTTGGTGCACGATCCCGGCGCGCGGCGCGCGGATCTCGACGCGCTTCAACATGTCCTCGGCCGCGGCACGCCGCTCCGTCAGTTCGGCCCACTTGGCCTGGGCGTCGCGCAGCTCCTTCATCACCTCGGTGCGGTGATCCTGTTCGAGTCCGATGACCTGGAGGCGTGTCTCGGCGATGCGCGCGCGCGTGCGCGCGATCGTGGCGACGAGGTTGGCCCGCTCGCCGGCGATGCGCGCCTCCTCGCGCTGCAGCGCCGTATACTTGGCCAGCGGTATTAGTTTGCGCTTCCAGAGCTTGCGGTTCTCGCCCAGCTCGGTGGTCACGAGCGCGAGTTCGCGCACCTTGGAGTCGAGCAGCGCCTCGAGGCCGCCCACCTCCTCGTCGAGCTGATTGATGCGTTCGGCGAGCTGCGCCTTCTGCCCGAGCCTGCCCGAGCGACGGCTCTCGAACAGGGTGCGCTCGCCGGCGATCATCTCCATGAGTTCGGGCGCCGCCTCGCGCTCCTGGAGACTGGCCGGCAGGGTTAGAAGCTCCGCCTCGTCGCGCTCGGCCTTGAGCCTGGCCTGGCGCACCGCCAGCTCGTCGAGCTGGGTCGTGATGACGCCGAGACTGGCGCGCGCAATGGTCTCGTCGAGACGCATCACGATGTCGCCCGCCCCGACCGCGTCGCCATCCCGCACGCGGATCTCGCTCACGACACCGCCGGTCGGGTGCTGGACCTTCTTCACGTTGGTATCGACGACCACGGTGCCGGGCGCGACGATGGCGCCAGCCAGGCTGGCCGTGGCGGCCCATCCGCCGACGCCGCCGACCAACAGAAAGACACCGGCAAGACCCGCCCCCAGATAGCCGCGCAGACCATCCCTCACATTGTCCGGCTCCCTCATGGCGCACCTTCCGCAACGACCCTGAAGCGGCCAGGTGCCTGAGGCGGCGCCGCGACCGGCTGCAGCACGGTGCGCAACACTTCGTCCTTGGGCCCGAAAGCCTGAACCTGCCCGTCAGCCAGGACGAGGACCTGGTCGCATCCTGCCAAGGCCGATGGGCGATGGGCGATCACGACCACGGCGGCGCCGCGCGCCCGGGCGCCGAGGATCGCGCGCGTGAGGGCTGCGTCTCCGGCTGCATCGAGGTTCGAATTCGGCTCATCGAGGACGACCAGAAACGGATCGCCGTAGAGGGCCCTTGCCAGGGCGATGCGCTGCCGCTGCCCCGCCGACAGGGCGGACCCGCCCTCGCCGATGCGCGTTTCATAGCCCTCGGAAAGGCGCAGGATCATGTCGTGGACGTCGGCGGCGCGCGCGGCCGCGATGACGGCCTCCGCGGACGGCGCGGGTGCCAGTCGCGCGATATTGGCCGCGACGGTGCCGTCGAATAGCTCGATGTCCTGCGGCAGGTAGCCGATGTGATCGCCGAGCGCATCGGGCGACCACTGATCGAGCGCGGCGGCGTCGAGGCGCACGGTGCCCCTGAGCCAAGGCCAGGC
>MEMN01000039.1:38786-39693 GCA_001767945.1 Alphaproteobacteria bacterium RIFCSPHIGHO2_12_FULL_66_14
TCGACCGAGAGGCTGTGCGCGGGCTTGGGTAGCGCCATGGCGGTGACGCGCTCGGGGTGGGCAACGAGGAACGACGCGAGGCGTGCAAAGGAATGGCGTGCCGTGAGGAAGCCGCGCCAGTTGGCGATCGCCAACTCGACCGGCGCGAGAGCCCGGCCGCTGAGGATTGAGGCCGCGATCATTACGCCACCGGTCGCTTCGCCGACGATCACGAGATAGGCGCCGAGACCCAGGACCGCCGACTGGATGGCGAGACGCATGACGCGCGATGCCGCAGCATAACCGCCGGCGATGTCGGACGAAGCGAGCTGGTGGGCAAGATGGCTGTCGGTGAGCTGCGACCAGAGCGCCGACATGCGGCCCGACATCCCGAGGGCGCGCACGACCTCGGCATTGCGCCGTCCGGCCTCGAGGAAGACGCGGCGCTGTCCGGCGGTGGCCGCGGCCGAACGCGTGGGCGCGCGACTGCGCATCTCGGTCAGTATCGTGAGACCGACAAGAACGAGCGCGCCGGCGAGGGCAAGCAGTCCCAGCCAGGGGTGCAGCAGATATACCAAGGCGAGATAGAAGGGCATCCAGGGAAGATCCATCAGCGCGACCGGCCCAGCACTGGAGAGGAATCCGCGCACCTGGTCGAGGTCACCGATCGGATGAGCGCCATCACCGCCATCGCGCCGGCACAGCGGCAGCGCCAGGACGATCGCGAAGACACGGCGGCGCAGCGCGCGATCGAGACGCATGGCCAGGCGGCTCATGATCCGGGTACGCACCCATTCGAACAGGCCCAGCGCCACGAAGAGCCCGAGCATCAGCATGGTCAGCGCCACCAGGGTCTGCAGGCTGTGAGCCGGGATCACGCGGTCATAGAGCTGCAGCATGTAGAGCGAGCTCGCCAGCGCCAGCACGT
>MEMN01000039.1:39719-42839 GCA_001767945.1 Alphaproteobacteria bacterium RIFCSPHIGHO2_12_FULL_66_14
CCCGCGAGAGCGGACCGGCTTCGCCGCAACGCCGCCAGGAGGTCGCTGCGGGATGCGGCGGGAGTGGCGACGCTCCGTCCCACCCTGGGCCTCAGACGAACCGGAAGTCTTCGGGATGCGCCTGCAGCAGCGCGACGGTGAGCGTGCCACCCGGGTCGTGCAGATGAATCTCGGCGTCAGAAGGCACGGTGATGTCGACGTCCCCGGCCCCCGCACCCGCGCTCAGGGCGCCGCTGTTCAGGAAGTCCGAGACCGTCATGCCGGGGAACAGGGCCTGCTCGAGCTCGATCACGTCGTGGTTTGCGCCCGTGGCGACGAAGGCGAAGATGTCGGTGGTCGCGAAGCCCTCGCGGAAGGTGAAGGTGTCGGGTACCGTCTCCGAGATGAAGCTGTTGGCGCTGTCCTTCACGACCAGGGTGCTCGAGACGAGACTCTTCGCCTCCCCGCTCACAGGATCGACGATCGCGGCGGTGATCGCGAAACGGGCGGACACCGATCCTGCCTCCAGCGAGGCCGCGGGCGTTTCGGCCGGCAGGGCGATCGGGACACTGGCCGTTCCGTCCGCGCCCAGGACGACATCGACAAAGATCGGGTCCTGCAGGACCGTGTTGCCTTCGTGGCTGCCGAGCGGGATGTCGAGGCCGAGACCACCGATCTCGGAGATCGACAGCCGCACAGTCTGGCCGGCGGTTCCCGTCACGCCGACCAGGATATCGTCGCCGGCACTGCCGGCGAGGTCGTTGAGGCCCGGCAGGTTGGCCTTGAGGATACCGCCGACCGAGTCGGTCACGAGCGGCACGCCGCCCGTGGTGGAGATCGAGAGCACGGGCTCGGGCAGCAGGGTGGGGAAAAACGTCGCCGTGCCACCGCCCGCGGTGCCTTGAGTGAAGACCTCGACTGTCTGCTGCGAGCCGTCCGACAGACCAATCGTGACGGATGCGCCGATATGCTCGAAACCCGAGATCGAGCCCGCCTCGTTGGGACCCGGGGACGGTCCGTCGATGCTGGCAGGATCGGCATCGATCCTGAAGCCGAAGGTCTGGCTGGCGGCAAGACCACCGCTGCCGAAGTTGACCGACAGGGTCTTGTAGCCGCCCTCCGTCACTTCGGACGGGCCGAAGCTCCAGGTTGCGGGGACCGGACTTGCGTAGGGCGTGAAGTCGAGGGCGGTCGTGTCACCGAAAGTGCCGAGGGGATCGAAGACATTGCCGGCGATCAGACTGTTGTGCAGGTCGATCGTCAGCGACGTGATGGCGGTGGCCCCGAGGTTGGTGAGTTCGTAGCTCGGCTGGTTGTAGGTGCTGGCGTTGACCGGGGTGCCCGGCGTGATCTGCAGCTTCGCCGAAGCTGCGGAAGGTGTTGCGTCGTCATCGTTGAGGATGGCGGCGGCGGCGCTGGCCGTCGCGATCGTGGTGCCGGCGCTGGGCGCCGAGAGCGTCACCGTGAAGCCCTCGTCCGCCTCCACCGTCCCGTCGCCCGCCACGTTCACCGTGATCGTCTGGCTGCTCTCGCCCGACCCGAACGTCACCGTCCCGGACGGCAGCACGCCACCCGCGAAGTCCGACGCCGACGCCGCAGCGGCGCCGCTGCCGCTCACCGCCCACGCCGCCGCCGACGTCCCCGACAGCTCGCCCGTCCGGCTCACCGTGAAGGTGAAGGCCGTGCTGCCGCCATCGCCCTCGTTCTTGATCGCGCTCGCCGCCGCGATCGACAGCGACGGCGGCTCCGAGCCCCCCGTCCCGAACACCGCGAAGGCGTTCAGCTTGGCATTCTCCACGTTGCCCGCCGCGCTGCCGCCCGGGCCCACCTGGATCGACAGCGAGCCGTCCGACACCGTCACAAGCTGGCTGATCGTCAGCGCCGTGTTCGCCCCGACCTGCCCGTAGATGTCGATGTCCTGCAGCGGCGCCAGCGCCTGGCCCTCCAGCGCCATGTCGAACACCCGCTGGCCGGCGCCGGTGATGCCGTAGTAGATCTCCGCGAAGTCGAGCTCGACCCGGTAGGTCCCGTTCGCCACCGGCACCTCGTAGGTGTAGCTGCCACCCGGCGTCCAGCGCTCGCTGTTGTAGAGCGCATCGTCCACCGTGCCCGCGATGTCGGCCCCGGACGTGAACACCTGGCTCTCCGCCCCGCCCGTCGCCGGGCCGCCATCGGCCTCGTAGACGAGGCCGCTGCTCACCGTGACCTGACCGCCCCCGACGTTCACCGCCTTGATCAACTGGTCGCCGCCGGCCGCCGTGGTCGTGATCAGGATGTCGTCGAAGGCCGCCTGGAACGTGGTCTGGCTACCTTCGCCGGTATTGCTCGACCAGAGCCCGACGGCGAGGCCGCTGGCGTCACCCTGGACGGTGAATTCGCCGTCGATGGCCGCCAGGATCGATGTCCCCGCAAGATCGATCGCGTCGCCCGTCACGGTAACGGGTCCGCCCGATCCGGCGTAAGTGACCGACGGCGTCGCCATCGAGGTGGCACGATCGACCGCCAGACCGAAGACGAGGCTGCTGCCGGAAGACGCCGTCAAGAGGCCGGCGGCGTTCAACGTCTGCGTCGCCACGGTCACGCCATTGCTCTCGAGGGTGAACTCGATGTTGCCCGTGCCGTTGGGACCGGCGACGACCTTGAGGAAGTTGTCCTGATCGCCGGTGCCGATGAAGCCGCCCAGCTGACGGACCGTCGGCCCTTCCGGCATTCCCGGAAAGGGATTGATGGCGGTCCATTTGACGTCGAACGCCTCGACATCTGGTGCAAGGACGACACCCGTCTGGAAGAGGAACTCGCCCGTGTTGGGGGCGCCACCGGCCGTGCCGTTCGACACCTCCTCGATCACGACCAGACCGCCGCCCGCGGCCGTGCCGATCTTCACGTTGCCGAGGTCGAGTCCGCCCTCCGCGACCGGGGCCACGAAATCGCGGCTGCCGTCGGTCATGTGGCCCGTCAACCCGAGGAAGAGTCCGATCGGACCCGGCGCGCTGTCGCCGGCGCCGAACTGGAAATTCCAGTTGTAGCTCGCACTACCCTGCAGGACGGTGTTGAGTCCGTTCGCCGCGTCGGCCTGGAACCGATCGATGATGTTCAGCAACCCGTCGTCGTCGATGTCCGGATCCGCCGCCGTGGAGTCCT
>MEMN01000039.1:42854-49388 GCA_001767945.1 Alphaproteobacteria bacterium RIFCSPHIGHO2_12_FULL_66_14
TGGGTCACCCAGATGGAACCGTCCGGCCCCTGGGTTACATCGAGCGGAATGCCGCCCGGCGTCGCCAACGTCGTGACGCCGGTCACAGTGACGCCGTCGGCAGCCCGGTGGATCAGCTTGATGGTGCCGTCGAATGAGGCGGTGATGAGGTCGCCCGTGATCTCGCCGTCGAACGATGTGGCCGTGTACTCCATCAGGCCGTTGGTCGAGGCGGCGAACTGAGCCAGCGACCCATCGCCGACGGCGAACTGTCCCTCCTCGGCAAGTCGAGCCGCAAGCGCGGTGAACTTGGAGGGATCGATCACGAAGCCCGGCGCGATCTGGACGCCGTCGGGCACGGCTTCAGCCGCGTTCGGTACCGAGCCGATGACCTGGGGCTCGGCGCCGTCGGCGTAGGACAGCACGCTGCCGGTCTGGTTGGCCCGAATGGGATCGGGATGGCCATAGTAGCCGCCATCCTCCAGCAGGTAGAGGAAGTCGGGGCTGCCGACACCTCCATTGTTCACCTCGTTGGTCGGCTGGCCTTCGTCATCGAGGATCGGCGTACCGCCGAGGTCCTGGTTGCCACCATTGTCGATGGTGAAGATCTGTCCGTCCTGGGTCACGACGACGTCGAAGGCGTTGCGCAGGCCGGTGGCGTAAATTCGCAAGGGCGCGTCGGCAGGCAGGATTGCCTGATTGAGGCCATCATCGCCACCGAATGGCCCACCGATATCGAGGCCTGCCGCATCTTCGTTGCCGGCTGTGCCATCGTTGGCGATGGTCGGATCGTCGAGGGTCGGCAGATCGTACTTGTAGAGGCTGGTGACGCCGGACGCGTAAGTGAAGGTCTTGCTGGCCATGGCATCCAGCGCGGCAAGGTCGATCTCGAGCAGCGCGCCCGACAGCGCGTATTCCGGCGTGTTGGAGAAAAACAGCGAGGGCGCGCCATTGTTGGTGTTGCCGCCCTGCGCAAGGTAGAGCTTGGTGCCGTCGGCGCTCAACGCCATCCCGTTGGGAGAGTGATTCTCCTCGGACCGCGGCAGGCCGCGAATCAGATCGACTTTGGCCCAGTCCGTGCCGGTCCAAGTGAGCTGAGTGAGGATGCCGGAGTTGGTGTCGAGGTTGGAGTCGGTGAAGTTTGCGATGCGCGGATCGCTCGACGTCACGTAAAGGACCGGATTGTCCGCCGTTCCCGCTACCAGTATGCCGGTGATCTGGCGATCGACGATGGCGCCATTCAGCGAACCGTCGTCATCGTGATTGGGAATATCGTGGATGAGGCCGATCGTCTCGACCTCGGTCGCCACCCACTGGCCGGGCGTGGGCTGCGAGACCGTGTAGACCTTTATGAAGCCGTCCTGCTGGCTGACATAGAGCCTTCCGTCCGGTCCGAACTGGATCGAGGTCGGATTTTCCAGGCCGCCAATCACTTCCTGGGAAGAAAAAGCCACGGCCATGTCCGCTACTCCATCTGCAAGAGAACCAGCAGGGTCGCATGCGGCGTAACAGCGGGTGCCGGTGGCGCGCGAGTGATCAAACTGTGATGTGAAACGCGCGCCCTGTGACATGAAATGCGCGCCCGCAAGTGTGGTCCAGGCCTCGACCGCCGTCGCGGATCAGCGAGATGTCGTTCGCAGCAGACCATATCGCCCAGCCACGATGACCGGACGGCATGCTCCATCCTGCCGCCGCGCACCTGCACGGCGCGCGAACTGCCGTCGGATCCGTTCAGACGCCGCGCGCCGGCAGCGTCAGGGTGACGGCGTGGACGACAGCACCTTCCAGAATGGCCGTCAGTTCGCCTTGCAGCAGCGACGCGGTCCTTGCCGCATCGACCAGTGCAACACAATCGTGGGCTGCCGCCGCGTCGAAGGCGGCCGTCGAGGGCGCCGTCCCCTGGCGCGCCATGCACACCAAGACGCCGTCTCCCGCCATGACGACGCGCGCGGTCAACGCGGTCGCCGGCGCCGCCTCGTCGACGAACGAGTAGAGAATGCAGTCGAGGAGCTCCTCGACCACGCCGGCTGGCGCAAGCACGACGGGCTCCTGCAACGGCGCATCGCCGTGCACCTCGACGTGGCAGGCAAAGGGGCCGTTTGCCGCGAACTCGTTCGCAGTCTCGCGAAGGGCGCCCGTGAACTCGACGGGCTCACGCGTGGCCAAGAACAACTGCGCCAGTCGATCACCCTTCTGCCAGGCATCGTCGGTCAGCGAGACCAGACGTGCGCTCGAGACCTCGACAGCCTCGAGGGCACGCCGTACACGCGCATCGTCCGGCAGAGCCGCATGTTTCAAGGCTTCGGTGTAGGTCCTGATGATCGCGATCGGCGTCCGCAGCGAATGGGCCAGATCGTCGGCATCGCGCCTGACCTGCTCCGCCAGGCGGCGGACTTCCCGCGCCACGCCGCCATGATCGGCCGCGAGCGTACCTTCGAAGCGGACACCGCCACTCAGCGCGACGCTCAGGACGAGGCCCATCGCGACGGCGAACCCAAGGATCGCCGCGGCGAAGGCGATCCTGATCTCAGGCTCGCGCCAAACCGACGGCGTCACGGTCGCGACTTCGGCGACGGGCACGACTACCGCCACCGCCGGGGCCTGAACGGATGTTGGAACAACCGGCCGGGCCGCAAACGATGACGCCTTGGCAGACGTGCCTTTGGACGCCACAGCCGCGGCGCTGGTCGAGGACGCCCAGCGCGACGCTGCGGCGGCGTCATCCCTGAACGACTGCCCAAGTGACGGCGCCGGCGGCAGTGAATAGTAGTGGTGGCCGCCAATCAGCTCGGCGACGACTCCGATGCCAACGAGCGACAGGGTCGCCAGCAGGCCGAACGCGACCCACAGCTTCAGCCGCGCCGACCGGTCAGGCGGCCATCGACGTGCCACAGCCGCGTCCCCAGACATAGCCGACGGCCGTGAAGTTCTCGATCTCCGCAAACGCCGGATCACATTCGCGAAACTTGCCGCGAATCCGCTTGATAGCGGAGCGAACATTGGTTCGGTAGCCATTTTCCCCGCTCCCGGCGATAAAGCCCCGATAGTGTAGGCAATCGTAGATTTCACGATACGTCACATGCTGGCCCCGGTTGCACGCGAGCAGATGGACGATCTTGAACTCGCCGAGCGTCAGGTCGAGGTCGACACCCGCCCACAGCGCCCGGCTGACATGAGGCTGCAGGATGAGCTTTCCGCACTCCAGGTTCTTCACCGTCCTGCGCTGCAGATCGGGCTGCTTGGCGTGAGCCACGAGCCGCAACCGATGAACGAGAACCTCGAGACCGCGCGACTTGTCCACGAAGTCAAGCGCCCCGCGTGCAAGCGCAAATGTCTCGTTGGCGATCAAGGGACGGCCGGTCAGGAATACGACCGGGATATTGATGCCAAGGCGCTTCAGGTGAAGCAGCAGATCCGGACCCGAGGGCGGCGGCAAGCTCCAGTCCAGGACGATAATGTCCGCGGCCGTTGCAACATCAAGCGACGTGAGCAACGATCGACCATCGGGGAAGACGGTCGTCGAGAAGCCGCGTTCCGCGAGTTCGTTCGACAGCAGGTCACGATACGACTCGTCGTCATCGACGGCGACAATTCTTACCGGAAGCTCCTCGGCCGCAGGCCACGCTTCAGTGGCGGCCTCCATCGCAGTCTGCCGGGATTGCATGTCCATGGTCCTCTCCTCGCGATTAGGTAACCATTCCGGGCACCTGGTCTGAGGACGATCGCTGCGCGGGAATTCCCACCAACGATCGACTCCCTCGGCGTACGAGAAAGGGACGATGGAACAGGCCGTTTCGACACGCGCCCTCGTCGGACGACACGCTTCTGCCTGCTTCTTTCAAGCTCCACGATCTGCCCCAAGTTGTTCCCTTTACTGCGCCGAAAGAGCCAGGGCCCAAATCCTCGCCTAGTCGACGCCTCCACACACCGTGCAACTATAGGACTGCGAACTGGAGAAAACTCGCCGTCCATATCAGTTCCGGCAGGGGTCACCAATTGATCACCGGCTGCCTGAGAGCGGGCCGACGTTCCTGGCCGTCTGCCTGGGCCTGTAACCGGACTGACGCACTGGACTAAGGATTCATTCGCCCACTCCGCCGCGATTCCGGCCATGACGCAGCGGGCGACAAACCCCTCTCCTGCTCAATACGCTCCTAGAGGACGAGACATGGGCCCCGCCGCGCCCTCACTCCAGCAGGCTGGGGAGGTAGAGGCTGATCTGCAGGAAAGCGACCAGCAGGATCACGACGACGATGTCGACGGCGATGAACCAGAGCAGGCCGCGGAAGATCGTGGACAGCGATACGGTATCGCCCACCACCGATTTTATGACGAAGGCGTTGAGACCGAAGGGCGGCGTCAGGAGCTCGATCTCGAGCAGCATGACGACCAGCACGCCCATCCAGATGAGGTCGAGGCCGGCCGCCACCAGCCCGTCGCGGATCGAATCGACGGCGGCCATCGCCTTGGCGACGGAGCCGCCGGTGAACATCTCGATCTTGATCGCGCCGTTGCTTTCCTTTTCGAGGCGGCGCGCCATCGGCTCGATGCCGGCGGTGTTGTTGACGTGCGTCGGTGGCAGATAGGTGCTGTAGCCGAGCTTCGTCTCAGCCTGCACCGGCGACGCCGACACAACGACGCCAGCAATCGCAAGCATACTCCACACAATCGTGCGCATTGCTTCCCCCCAAGGATACCGAAGTCCGTTCTTCGCGCGGGACGTTACTGTCGGACGGTAGTGCTGCCTGGGCGCTGCCGTCCGGCAGTTCTGCAAACCGGACGGGGAGCCGCGAAAGTCCGACTGGCAGCACTTGCGCGTCGGCTATCGCATCACGGAAGACTGATTTGTCTGGCGCGAGCTGACGGCATTAGCCTTCGCCCCTTACAGGAGTTTGCCATGCGTTTCACTCGCAGGATCACCGCCGCCCTGTCCGCCTTGGCCGCGCTGCCGGCGCTGGCCCTTGCCGCCACCATCGGCGGTACCTACTACGCGCCGCAGTACGACTACCGCGAGTTCTGGGCCGCCACCGACAACAAGCCGTTCCAGGTCGTGCTGGAAGGCAATCCCTTCCCCGGCACCGATCCGGCCACCGTGGCGCGCGACCTCTTGCCGGCGATGCAGGCGGCCAAGCCGCAACCGGCACTCACCTTCACCTACAACCGTCCCTCGCCGCCGCCCAGTCCGGACTATCGCCTCGTGCTGGTGTTCGATCCGGCGCTCAACCTCAACGCCGATCCGGTGTGCGCCGGCACCGACATGCGCTTTCGCCCCAGCAAGCCGGGCAGGTTCTACGTCTATGCGATCTATTGCCGAAACGACCGCATGCTGTCCTATACGACGGCCTGGACCGACGCGACCGGCCCCGCCGATCCGCGCATCGAGCGGCTGTTCCGCGAGCTGTTCCCGGTGGTGTTCAACGACCAGCAGACGCGCTGGGCGGAGCTCGACGTCCACTATTTCTAGGTTTGCCGGGCCGCGCCCCTATTGCAGCGTGTCGACATGGCGGCGCAGCGCCGCGATCAGGTCGGCGCTGTTGGGCAGGTGCCTCTCCTCGGCGTCGAGGATCGTGGTGAAGCCGCGCCTCTTCCAGGCGAGCGCCGCACGCCGCACGCCGCCGGGATCGAAGCCGGCGGAATCGCAGACGATGTCGACCAGGCGGTCGAAGGCGTGCAGGCGCCCGAGCAGGTAGTCGTTCTCGCGATAAGCGCGCGAGAAGAAAGCGGCGAAATGGCCGAAGCCGACACCGCGCAGGCTCGCCGAACCGCCGAACCGCCCGAGACTGTGGGCGTCCTGCGGGCTCAGGCGATCGACCAGGATGCGGTTGAACTCGCCCGCGCCCTGGCCGCTCATCACGGGAAAGGTGAGCACGTCCCAAAAGGGGAAACCCAGGTAGCCGACGATGACCTCGCGGCGCTCCTGTGGATGCCAATGCTGCGCGGCGCTCCCCGCCAGCAAAGCGTCGATGTCGCCGGCGCACGATTCGAGGTCGATGACACGCGCCAGATGATCCATCAGCGCGTCGAGTTCACCCCTGTGGCGCTCGGCGAAACGCCGGGCGAAACGGCGACTTTCCTCGAGGCCGGCCGCCGGCGCCGGGGCGGCGCGAAACAGACCCTCGACCAGATCGCGGCTCCGGGGATCGTCGAACGGCGCCCGTTCGCGGCGCTGCAGCACGTCGAGACGATCGTAGAAGGCGCGCTTCAGCGCGTCGACGGCGGCCGGGTCGAGGCCTTCGAACGGCGGCCGATCGATCGTCTGGTAGAGGCGGTTCTGGCCCTCGATCATGAAATGCAGGCGCCGCCGGGCGTAGTCGACGTCGAAGGCACGCAGGAAGGCGACCCAGCGCGGCGCGGCAGCGCCGGACTCCTCGGGGCCGGGCGCCGGGCCGTCGTAGACGTTGCCCGCGGCTTCCGCCCAAGCGTCGACCGTCTCGGCGATGGCATAGGCCAGCGGCGAGCGCAACGGTGCGCCGCGCAGCTCGGCGATGATGGCGGCCACGAAGGCGCGCACCGACGCGAGCTTGAGGCGGACATAGCCCTCGTAGGCGAAGCCCG
>MEMN01000039.1:49414-50262 GCA_001767945.1 Alphaproteobacteria bacterium RIFCSPHIGHO2_12_FULL_66_14
ACGATCTCGCGCAGCCGCTCGACGCGGTCGTTGAACTCGTCGACCCAGTTCAGCTCGTCGGTCACCGGCTGCGTGCTCGGCAGGTCGGAGAGCGCGCTCCACAGCATGGCGAAAAAGCCGGGCTCGTCGTGGAAGACCGGTGCGCCCGGCGGCGCCGGATCGGGATCGATGTAGAGCAGCCGGCGGTCGACCTGGCGATAGGCCGGGCGGCCGCGGATGGCGGCGATGGCCTGGCGGAATGGCCGGTTGTCGAGCACGCTGCCGTCGACGAACCAGGCCGACGCCGGGTCGACGCTCTGCCGTATATAAGGTGCGAAGTTGTGCGCGAGGAAGTCGGCGCGACGCGGCCAGGGCAGGCCCCTCCCCGCCAGCAGCCTGTCAATCTCGGCGACCCGGGCAGGCGGGAACATGCCGGGGAACGACGAGGTCGCGCGGGCGGCGAAGGTGAGCGCCGGCACGCCGGCCAGGTCGAAGTCGCTGTCGACCTCGCCGTCGGGCCGCCGCTCGTAGTGGAAACGCAGGATGTGGCGGTGCTCGTGCTCGTGGATCAGCGGCGGCTGATGGATGCGGATGAGCTGCTGGTAGCCGTAGTGGTCGGTCAGCGTCACGAACAGGTCGAGCTTCTGGCCGGAGGGCAGCAGCGAGGCGCGACGGTCGCCGGGCGCGCCCATGGTCGCCATGGCATCGTACATGAACTCGGCCATGCGCGCGCCGCTGAGCGGCGGCTTGAACCAGCGCGAGCGCACGAACAGCGAGAGCTTGCGACGGACCTCGGGATCCTCGATCGGCTGCGACGGCCGCAAGACGCCGAGGGCCCAGATGACCGGCTTGAGGAACCATTTGCTCCA
>MEMN01000039.1:50277-62174 GCA_001767945.1 Alphaproteobacteria bacterium RIFCSPHIGHO2_12_FULL_66_14
TCGCGCAGCGCGCCCATGGTCAGGTCATGGCTGAGGGCGCGCGCCAGCATGGTGGCGTTGATGCCACCGGCCGAAGCGCCGGCGATGACGTCGACGACAACGCGCAGGTCGAGCGTGCGCCCGACCTCGCGCAGGAGATCGAAATAGACCGCCTCGGTATCGTACTCCGGGTCGGCGCGATCGTAGGCGTCGAAGAACGAGGCGGTGCTGCGTCCCGGGCCGCGGATGGCATGCAGCGCCGAGGAGGCGCGGACGAGCTTCAGGATTTCCTTGGTGACGCCGTGCATGTAGACGGCGAGCGAAACGCCGCCGAAGCACACCAGAGCGAGGCGGAGCTCCTTCTCCTGCACTAGGGCCCGCCGAAATGGGAATCGCCGGAATGGGGTTTCATTGCCGTCATCCTATACCGCAAAGGCCGGACACGGTGGTACTTCCCCGCCAGTGCAACGGTTGAGACTGGGGGAGGCATCCAGTAGGGAAGAGGGGCATGTTCCCGACCAGCCTCACCTCCTTCCTCGACATCATCCGCCACCACGGCGACGCGGCCTATACCCTGATGTTCGCCTACGCCTCGGCGCACACGCTGCTGCTGGCGATCTTTGCCGGCTACGCGGCGCAGGCCGGCGCGCTCAGCTTCGTGCCGCTGGTGGCAGTGTGCTGGGCCGGCAGCTTCATCGGCGACGTGGTGCGCTTCTGGATCGGGCGGCGCTTCGGCACGCGCTGGCTCGGCGGCATGCCGCGCCTGCAGCGCGCGGTCGAGGCGGCGGCGCGGCTGGCCGACCGGCATCACGTCTGGATGATCCTGATCCACCGCTATCCCTACGGCATCCGCGGCGTCGCGGGTCTCGCCTATGGGATGTCGTCGCTGTCGTGGCCGCTGTTCCTGGTACTGAACTTCGTGGCGGCGGGCCTGTGGTCGCTGGCGACGGTGTCGGCGGGCTATGCCTTCGGCTTCGTCGCCGAGAAGACCCTGAACGACGCGGCGTCGGGCCTGGGCCTCGTCATGCTGGTGGTGTTCCTCGGCCTCGGCTGGGCGCTGAGCCGGCGGCTCGAGCGGGCGCTGGAGCGCGGCTAGCGCGGCGGCATGGGTACGACCTCGCCGTCAGCAACGACCACGATCTCGCCTTCGGCCAGCGGCCGCCACGCTTCCCCGCTCAGGGGCACGCTCGCCAGCATGGTTATTCTCTGCGCCTCGCCGCCGGATTCAATCGTGACACCGGAAGGCGCCAGCGCATCGGCGTCGACAGCACAATCCCGGCCCAGGCACCAAAGGCCGGGCGGCGTGATGCTGCCGTCGGCCTGAATGCGCCGATGGCCGTGGCCGAAGACGACGTCACCGTCGCCGTACAGGAAGTTGGCCGGTCCGAGCGCGCGCATCTCGGCGGCGAAGTCCGCGACGGCGAGAAGTCTGTCGCCGACCGGCGGTTCGGCGCCGCCTTGCCAGAGTGGCGCCATTCGTTCGAGCAGCAGGCAGAAGGCGACTTCGGAATCAGTGTCGCCGACTGGGCGGAAGCGGCCCCGCAATCCCTCGAATCGCTCGTCGATGCCCCCAAGCCGGCCGTTGTGAGCGAAGACATGCACGCGACCCCCGAGCTCGCGCACGAAAGGTTGGGTGTTGGACAGGGTGAGGCCGCCTCGGGTTGCGTGGCGGATGTGCGAGATGAGCAGGCGGCTCGGCCGCGCGCGTTGCTGGAGGAAGGCCAGCCATGCGCTATCATTGGCGGGTTCCGGTTCCTTGTAGAGGCGCACGTCGCGCCCGTCCTGCAAGGCCACCCCCCAGCCGTCGACCATGTGACCGCCGCGTCCGCCGCGAGCTGCAAAGGCCTGCAGAGAGAAGGTCGCTCGCGTCGGCTGCCGGCTGGAAAGGCAGAACAGTTCACACATGGCGGAAGCCCACCCGAAGGCTCCTTTCGGCGTTGCCAGGACGGCGTCAATTGCGCCACCACGGTGGAGCAGCGCCTTGATCCAGCGCAAGCCTGCCAGACGGAGGGATCGATGCTGTCCCGTCGTGCCCTTCTCGCCTCGTCACTTGCCGCCACCGCGAGGGCCACCGCCGTGGAGGCTGCGCTGCCGCCGTGGATCGACACCCACACCCATGTCTTCGTGCGCGGGCTCAAACTCACCACCGACGCGCGCTACGCGCCCAACTACGATGCGTCGTGGCAGACGCTGCTGGCACTCGCGGAGACGAATGGCGTCGGCCGCGCGGTGGTCCTGCAGCCATCGTTCCTGGGCTTCGACAACAGCTACCTGTTCGAGGCGCTGAAGGCCGAACCGGACCGTCTGTGCGGCGTGCCGTGGATTTCGCCCTCGATCGAGACCAGCCCGGCCGAGTGGGAGGAGATGGCGCGACTCGGCGTGCGCGGACTGCGCTTCCCGATCTACGGCCTGCCGACGCCGCAGTGGTCGGCCTATCGCGACATGCTGGCCGAGGCGCTGAAACGCGACTGGCCGATCCATCTCTATGTCGAGTGCCGGCGGCTGCCCGAGATTCTGTCGATGCTGCTGGACGGTGGCCACCGGGTGGTGATCCCGCACTACGGCACCTTCGACCGCACGCTGGGGCCGCTGCGCGATCCGGGATTCAAGGTGCTGCTCGAGGCGGCGGAGACGGGCCGCGTCTGGGTGGTGATGAGCGGCGCCTACCGCGTCGGGCCCGAGCGCGCGGCCGCGGCGACGCCGATGCTGCTGAAAGCCTTCGGGCCGGAGCGGCTGATGTGGGGCAGCGACTGGCCGCACGCCGACACCGGCCTCGACCGGGTGACGACCTACCCCAAGACCCTGAAGTGGTTCGAAACGTGGGTGCCGGACGAAGCGGCGCGGCGGACGATTCTGGTCGACACGCCGGGCCGGCTGTACGGGTTCTGAGCCGGGGCTTATGGTCGGGCACGGCATCGGCGGGGGAGCGGCGGACATGATGAGACGGCGGAGCGTGATCGCCGGGGGCGGCGCAGTACTGACAGGTGGACCGGCATGGGCCCAGGGTGTGCGCGTGCTCGATTCGGCACCCAAGGCGCATGCCACGATCGACAGCCGCAGCAGCGCCTTCTTCGTGCGCTTCGACCGGCCGGTGGATCACGGCGATTCGCGGCTCGCCATCCTGCGCGACGGCAAGCTGGTCGAGGTCCTCCATCCCCGCCTCGAATCGGCACCGAACGTGCTGTTCGCCCGTGCCCCGACCCTGCCGCCAGGCTCCTACACGCTGCACTGGCGGGTCGGCGGCATGCCCCAGTTCGAGGGCGAGATCCCCTTCACGGTGGCGGGCGGTTGAGCGCCGGCGAACATTCGGGCCGCGTCATCGCTGCCGGCACCGTCGGCAATGTGCTCGAATGGTACGACTTCGCCATCTACGGCTACTTCGCCGCCACCATCGGGCGCACCTTCTTTCCCGCCGAGGATCCGGTGGCGCAGGTGCTGGCGGCCTTCGGCATCTTCGCCGTCGGCTACCTGATGCGACCGCTGGGCGGCATCGTGGTCGGCCACATTGCCGACCGCTTCGGCCGCCGCGCCGCGCTCACCTTCTCGGTGATGGCGATGGCGGTGCCGACCTTCCTGGTCGGCGCCCTGCCCGGCTACGAGGTGCTGGGCGTTGCCGCACCGATCCTGCTCACCATGCTGCGCATCATCCAGGGGTTGTCGGTCGGCGGCGAGGCCACGACCGCCTTCGTCTTCCTGGTCGAGCGCGCCGGGCCTGGCCGCCGCGGCGCGATCGGGGCGCTCGCCTCCTGTGGCGCCACCCTGGGCATCCTGTCGGGGTCGGCGGTGGGCGCGCTGCTGGCGGCGGCGATGCCTGTAGCGGCGCTCGACGCCTGGGGCTGGCGCCTGCCGTTCCTGCTGGGATTGCTGGTCGGCGTGGCGGGCTATTTCCTGCGCCGCCACATCGTCGACACGCCGCGCGATGCGTCTGCCGCACACACCGCGCCGCCGCTGGTCGAGACCCTGCGTCATCACGGCCGGCTGGTGGCGCGGCTTGCAGGGCTCGCGGCCTTCAACGCCATCGGCTTCTACCTGGTGTTCCTCTATGTCGTGAGCTGGCTGCAGAGCGTCGACGGACTGGCACCGGCGCGGGCACTGGGCTTCAACACCGTCAGCATGCTGCTGCTGCTGCCGGTGATGTTCGGCATGGGCTGGCTCTCCGACCGCATCGGCCGCAAGAAGCTGCTGCTGGCGGCTGCAGCGCTGGGCTTCGCGGGCGCGCTGCCGCTGTTCTGGCTGATGCACCATCCCCAACCCGCGATGATCCTGCTGGGCGAGGCGGGCTTCGTGCTGATCCTGGGCACCGTGCTCGGCATCATGCCGGCGATCATGGTCGAGGCGACACCGAGGGGCGTGCGCTGCACCGCGATCTCGCTGGGCTACAACATCGCCTTCGGCGTCATGGGCGGGCTGACGCCGCTCGCAGCGGCCTGGCTGATCGACCGCACGACGATGGACCTCAGCCCGGCCTTCATGATGATGGCGGCGGCGGCGATCTCCTTCGCCAGCATCTCGACGTTCAAGGACAGCGACCCCGCCGGTCCCCTCGCCTAGCCTTGCCGACGCCGTGCCGCCGGGCGCATGGTGGCAGCCGTCGACCAAACGATGGAAATCATGCCTCTGCTCCGCCAGCCGCTCCGCCTCCTCATCGTCGTCCTTCTCTCATTTCTCGCGCTCGCCGGACCCGCCTCGGCGCAGACGACGCCGGCCACGGCGGCGGGAACGGGCGCCGAGGCCGAGCAGTCGTCCCGCTTCTTCGCCACGCGGCTCGCCGAGATGCGCGAGCATGCGCAGCACCTCGCGCAGGCGGTGCCGGCGATGCCGGAGAACCTGCAGCGGGCGGCTGCGGCCTTCCGCGCCGCCGCGGGCGACGCCGGCGCCGGCCGGATCGCGCTGGGCGCGCTCGCCTGCCTGGTCGCGGGCGGCGTGCTCGAGTGGATATTCCGCCGCGTCACCGCCGGCATGCGGGCACGGCGGCGATCGCAGCCGCTGCGCCGGGTCGCCGAGCGCCTGACGCGCATCGGCATCGACGCGGTCTTCGAGACGCTGGCGCTCGGCGTCTTCGCCATCGGCGCCATGGTCGTGCTGCTGGGCCAGGAATGGCCGGGACCGATCCACGAAGCCGGCGTGTCGTTCCTCGTGGCGCTCCTCGGGCTGCGGCTCGTGCTGCTGGTGCTGGGCCTGCTGCTGCGGCCGGCTGACGGTCCCGACCGTGACCTCGCGGCCTTCGACCTCGACACGACGACGGCGCGCTTCTGGTATCGCCACCTCGGGAGCTTCGTCGGCTGGTTCGCCGTCGGCTGGGCGGTGATCGCGGCGCTGCGCGTGCACGGCATGCCGCGCGCGGGGCTGGAGCTGCTGGCCTATATCCTCGGCATCGGCCTGGTGGCGATCGCCATCGCAATCATCTGGCGCCAGCCGGCCGCCGCGCCGGCGACGGCGGAGATGCCGGCTGACGGTGCGTCGGGACGCAATGCCGGCCGGTGGCTGGCCTCGGTCGCGGCGGTCGCCTTCTGGCTGCTCTGGGCGGCCACCGCG
Organism: Alphaproteobacteria bacterium RIFCSPHIGHO2_12_FULL_66_14; assembly: GCA_001767945.1. GTDB lineage: Bacteria > Pseudomonadota > Alphaproteobacteria > Reyranellales > Reyranellaceae > Reyranella. The sequence goes on from MEMN01000039.1 coordinate 55,792, forward strand.
ATGACGCTTTTCTGGTTCCTGACGGTCGCGATCGGCCTGCCCATCGCCATCCGGGCGGCACGACGCGCGGCCCGCCATGTGATGCGCCCGATCGAGGGCGATGACGGCAGCCCGGTCGTCACCTCCGTGGCGGCAATCTTCGTCGAACAGGGATTGCGCGCGGCGCTGATCGTGGGCGGCATCTGGGTCCTGCTATGGGGCTGGGGCCTCGATGTGGGCTCGCTCGCCGAGCGCGAGACCGCGTTCACCCGCCTGCTGCGCGGCTCGATGCATGCGCTGATCATCCTGCTGGTCGCCGATCTGGCCTGGAGCCTGATCAAGGCGCTGGCCGACAATGCGCTGACCAACGCGCAAGTGCTGGCCGGGACCGACGCCGAGGAGACGCGACGGCGCGCACGCGTTCGCACCCTGCTGCCGATCGGGCGCAACATTGCCTTCATCGTGCTGGTGGTGATGGCCGGCCTGATGGCGCTGGCCGCCCTCGGCGTCGAGATCGCCCCGCTGATCGCCAGCGCCGGCGTGGTCGGCGTCGCCGTCGGCTTCGGCGCCCAGACCGTGGTGCGCGACATGATCAGCGGCATGTTCTACATGCTCGACGACGCCTTCCGGGTCGGCGAGTACATCCAGAGCGGCAGCTACAAGGGCACGGTCGAGTCGTTCAGCCTGCGCTCGGTCAAGCTTCGGCATCAGCGCGGGCCGCTGTTCACCATCCCGTTCGGCGTGCTGGGCGCGGTGCAGAACATGAGCCGCGACTGGGTGATCGTGAAGGACCAGATCGGCATCACCTACGATTCCGACGTCGACAAGGCCAAGAAGATCATCAAGCAGATCGGCCTCGAGCTCGCCAAGGATCCCGACCTCGGCCCCAACATTCTCCAGCCGCTGAAGCTGCAGGGCATCGAGCAGTTCGGCGAATACTCGATCAACATCCGCATGAAGATGATGACCAAGCCGGGCGAGCAGTTCGTCATCCGGCGCAAGGCCAATGCCATGATCAAGAAGGCGTTCGACGAGAACGGTATCCACTTCGCCTTCCCGACGGTGCAGCTTGCCGGCGGCTCCGACAACAGCGGCTCGGCCGCGGCCACGATCGCGGCGCAACAGGTACTGAAGCCCAAGACCGAAGCCGCGCAGTAGGCTCTAGATCGATCCGCCCTCGACGGCGCGGCCTTCGGCGCGCCAGCGCAGCATGCCGCCCGGCAGGTTCGCGACGTCGGCGAAACCCGCCTTCTGAAGAATGGCGGTGGCATGCGCCGAGCGGCTGCCGGCGCGGCAGACCGCGACGACGGGCCTGTCCTTCGGCAGTTCGGGCGCGCGGGCGGCAAGCTCGCCCAGCGGGATCAGGGTCGCCCCTCTGATGTGTCCGAGGGGACCCGCGAACTCGGATGGCTCGCGCACGTCGAGCACGCGGACCTTGGCCAGGTTCTCTTCGAGCCAGGGCGGCTCGACCTCCCAGACGCCGCCGAAGGTGAAGCGCAGCGGCGCCCAGGTCGGCTCCCCGGAGTCCTTCGCCTCGTTGCCGGGCTGGCCGCAGCGCAGATTGGCCGGCACCGCCTCGTCGATCTTCTTGGGGTGCGGCAGGTCGAGGTTCTTCATGTAGCCGACATAGTCGTTCTCGCCGACCTCGCCGCCCAGCCGCGGGTTGAACTTCTTCTCCTCGATCACGCTGCTGACCGTGAGGCCGCGATAGTCGTGCGCCGGATAGAGCAGGCAGCTTTCGGGCAGGGCGAAGATGCGTGACCGCACAGACCGATAAAGCGCGCGCGGATCGCCCTGCTGGAAGTCGGTGCGGCCCGAGCCACGGATCAGCAGGCAGTCGCCGGTGAAGGCCATGCTTTCATCGTCGAGCACGTAGGTAAGGCAGCCGTTGGTGTGGCCGGGCGTGGCGCGCACTTCGAACGCACGCTTGCCGAACTCGACTCGGTCGCCATCCTCGAGCAGGCGGTCGGCACCCGATGCACCCGAGGCGGCGGCAAGCGCGATGCGGCTGCCCAGCCGCTGCTTCAGCAGCCAGGCACCGGTGACATGGTCGGCATGGACGTGGGTGTCGAGTGTCCATGTGAGCGTGAGGCCAAGCTCGGCAACCAGCGCCGCGTCGCGCCGCACCTGCTCGAAGACCGAATCGATCAGCACCGCCTCGCCAGAGGCGCTGCACCCCAGCAGATACGTGTAGGTCGACGAAGTCGGATCGAACAGCTGGCGGAAGACGAGCATGGACGGCTCTCCTGTCAGGCCGACGCGCTCGCCTTGTCGAGGGCGGCGACCGAATCGGGATCGAGCTTGATGCCGGGCGAGGCGATCAGGTCCTTGAGCTGCGCCAGGCTGGTGGCGCTCACGATCGGCGCGGTGATCGACTTTCGCTGCAGCAGCCAGGCGAGCGCCACCTGCGTCGGGTTGGAGTTGTGCTTCCTTGCCGCCTCGTCCAGCGCCTCCAGCACCGCCATGCCCTTGGGGTTGATGTATTTCCTGACGCCACCGCCGCGCTTGGCGTCGCCGACATCGGCCTCGGTGCGGTACTTGCCGGAGAGGAACCCGCTGGCCAGGGAATAGTACGGGATGACGCCGATGCCCTCCTTCAGGCATTCGTTCTCGAGTTCGCCCTCGAACAGGCCGCGCTCCATCAGATTGTAGTGCGGCTGCAGGCTCTCGTAGCGCGGCAGACCCTTGGCCTTGGAGATCGAAGCTGCCTCGGCGAGGCGCTTGGCGTCGAAGTTCGAGGCACCGATGGCGCCGATCTTGCCGGCCTTCACGAGTTCGCCGTAGGTCGAGAGCGTCTCCTCCTGCGGCGTCGTCGCGTCGTCCTTGTGCGACTGGAAGAGGTCGATACGGTCGGTATTGAGTCGCTTCAGGGAAGCGTCGACCGATTTCACGATGTGGGCTCGCGACAGGCCCTGCCCTTTGGACGGCATTTCCATGCCGCACTTGGTGGCGATCTGGACCTTGCGGCGCTTGGCCGGGTCCTTCTTCAGCCAGCTGCCGATGATCGCCTCGGACTCGCCGCCCTTGTGGCCCGGCACCCAGCGCGAATAGACGTCGGCAGTGTCGACGAACGAAAACCCAGCATCGACGAAGGCGTCGAGCAGCTTGTGCGAGGTCGCCTCGTCGGCCGTCCAGCCGAAGACGTTGCCGCCGAAGGCGATGGGGGCGAATTCGATGTCCGATTTGCCGAGTTTGCGCTTTTCCATTTCGTCTCTCCTCGATCGCGATACGTGGTCTGTTACTCGGCCGCCTTGGCGGCTGGAGGTGCGGACGGCGCGGGCACGGGCACTGGGGCCGCCTGCACCGGAACCTGGTAGAGCGGCTGCGCGAACTTGATGCCAAGTGCTGGAAATGCGTCGTACATGCGGCGGACCGCCATGCGCTGGATCGTCGTCGGATTCTTGGGTCGCGACATGAACTTGAAGCGCACGATCACCTGATTGTCCTTGATGTCGACGACGCCTTGCATCTTGAGCGGCTGCAGCAGGATCGGCTTGAAGGCCGGCTCCTCCATCATGTCGAGGCCAATCTTCTTGACGGTCTTGCGCAGCAGTTCGACGTCGGTGCCCTGGGCGAAGGTGAGATTGAACTTCACCACCGTCCAGTCACGGCTGAAATTGGTGATGTGGCCGACTTGGCCGAACGGCACGATGTGCAACTGGCCGTTCTGGTGGCGCAACCTGAGCGAACGGACGCTGAAGCCCTCGACGGTGCCCTTGACCTTGCTGCAGTCGACGTACTCGCCGATGCGGAACGAATCCTCGGCCAGGAAGAAGACGCCCGACACGATGTCGCGCACCAGCGACTGGCTGCCGAACGAGACGGCCAGGCCGAACACCGAGGCACCGGCAATCAACGGCGTGATGTTGATGCCGAGTTCCGACAACACCAGCAAGCCGCCGACCACGGCAATGACGCCGCCGGCCACGACACGCAGGAGCGGCATCAGGGTGCGCAACCGCGAAGCCGCGATCCGCACCTCGTCCTCGCTGTCGCCGGCGGCGTCGGCCGACGGCAGCGGATTGGCGGCGATGTAGGAATCCATGCGGTACTTCATGAACCGCCACAGGGCGTATATGGCAACGGCGCTGATGGCGGCGAGCTTGGCTCCCCGGTCGTGCGGCACCCACTCGGCCGGCGTCGCCGCCGCCAGCACCTGCACCATGAAGGCGCCGACGATCAGGATCGCGGCATAGAGACGGACTGCCAGCCGCAGGCAGTCGGCCACCACGTCGCCCGCCATCGGCAACTCGGACACGATATGCCGCGTGATCCGGTACATCAGGGTCTCGAACAGGAGCAGTGCGATCAACACCGACTCGATCAGATCCATGCCCCTTGCCGCGCCGTCGTTGTTGGTCAAGGCCGCATAGACTTCCGCCACGGCAGTCAGGCCGTAGAAGGCGAGGCCGGCCATCCACCAGTTGCGCGCGGCATCCAGCTTCAGCTTGCGGGCGAGACCACCTTCCGGAACCATTGCCGACAACCAGGCCGCCATGTCGCGGCGCCAGTACCAGATGACCGCGAGCAGGCCCGCCGAGATCGCCGGCACATAGAGGATGGCAGCCACCGTCATCGCTTCCCGGCCGGCGCCGGTGATCAGCAGGGCACGCTGGGCGTTGTCGGCGATCAGAGGCAGCAGAACCATCAGGTTGAGCCCGATCAGCAACCGCCGAGCCGTCGTATCATCGACCGGCGCGATGCGGCCGGCCGGTGCGTCCGGCCGCAGCCAAGCGCGAAACACCAGGTTGAACGCCCGCCAGTAGATCAAGGCCAGCAGGACCAGATGTCCCAGCTGGTCGGCGACGCTGTTGTCGTCGCCAACCGGGGCGACGACCAGCCGGGCCGCGACCCATAGTGCCGCCAGCGCCACCAGATCGAGCACGACGGCGCGCCAGAAGCCGTGCAGCGCCGAATCGCCACCCAGCGGGCCGAAGCCGCTCAGCCGTACCCTCCGAAGCAGCAGCCGCATGACATATTCAGCCGCCAGGCCGGCGACGACGATTCCGGCCAGCAGCAGGGTTGCCCGCCCGCCCACCATCTGCGGCAGGCGCGCCAGATGCTCCACCATCGTCGGCAGGTGGGAGATCGCGAGTTCCAGCCGTCCCGAGATCAAATGCAGAAAAGAGTCGGTCGCACCGCCGCCGGAGGCTACCTGCGCCGCAGCCGGGCATGCCCAGGCAGTAGCCACACCGCCCGCCACCATGCTCCATCTTGACCGCATCGCCGATTCTCCCCCAAAGGATGGCAGTATCAAACCTAGGCCAAATATCTCAACCTCGCCAGACAACCCACCATAAGACGACCGGGAGAAATCCGCCGATGTTCGGCCTCATGCAGGACCGCCCGCTGCTGATCCAGCAACTCATCGACCACGCCGCCCTCAACCATGGCGACACCGAGATCGTCTCGCGGACGCTCGAAGGCGGCATCCACCGCTATACCTACCGCGACGCGCGGGTGCGGGCGAAGAAGGCCGCGGAGGCGCTGACGGCACTGGGCATCAAGCCGGGCGACCGCATCGGCACGCTGGCGTGGAACGGCTACCGCCATTTCGAACTCTACTATGGCATCTCCGGCATGGGCTCGGTCTGCCACACCATAAATCCGCGCCTGTTCCCCGAGCAGATCGTCTACATCGTCAATCACGCCGACGACCAGCTCCTGTTCGTCGACCTCAACCTCCTGCCGGTGGTCGAGAAGCTGCTGCCGGAGCTCAAGGGCGTCCGCCACGTCGTGGCCATGACCGACCGCGCGCACCTCCCAAAGGATTGCAGGATCCCCAACCTGCTGGTCTACGAGGAGCTGATCGCGGGCAAGCCCGGCACTTTCGAGTGGCCGGAGTTCGACGAGCGCACGGCTTCCTCGCTCTGCTACACCTCGGGCACCACGGGCAATCCCAAGGGCGTGCTCTATCATCACCGCTCGACCATCCTGCACGCCTATGGCGCGGCGCTGCCCGACACGCTCGGCCTGTCGGCGCGGTCAGTCGTGTTGCCGGTGGTGCCGATGTTCCACGTCAATGCCTGGGGCCTCCCCTACTCGGCGGCGATGGTCGGCGCCAAGCTGGTGTTCCCCGGCATCGCGCTCGACGGCGCCAGCCTGCACGAGCTGTTCGAGACCGAGGGCGTCACCTTCACCGCCGGCGTGCCGACGGTATGGCTGGCGCTGCTACAGCACATGCAGGCCAGCAAGCTGAAACTCTCGACGGTGAAGTACGCCGTGATCGGCGGTTCGGCCGCGCCACCGGCGATGATCGAGACCTTTGCCAGGGACTATGGCGTGGAAGTGTTGCATGCCTGGGGCATGAGCGAGATGAGCCCGCTCGGCACCGTGAACCATCCCAAGGAGAAGCATCTCAAGCTTCCGGCCGCCGATCTGCTGGCGTTGCGCCTGAAGCAGGG
>MEMN01000039.1:62238-62378 GCA_001767945.1 Alphaproteobacteria bacterium RIFCSPHIGHO2_12_FULL_66_14
GGCAAGGCCTTCGGCGACCTGCTGGTGCGTGGCCCCTGGATCACCGCGGGCTACTTCAGGGGTGAAGGCGGCAAGGTGCTGCGTGAAGGCGGCTGGTTCGCGACAGGCGACGTCGCCACGATCGACCCAGACGGCTACAT
>MEMN01000040.1:0-758 GCA_001767945.1 Alphaproteobacteria bacterium RIFCSPHIGHO2_12_FULL_66_14
GCCGCCGCCCTGCGGCAGCCAGATGTCCTCCCGGGTGGAGGGCAGCTTGAAACCCTGGCTCGCCACCCAGCCGAAGTAGGCGTCGCGGTTCTCGAAGGCGCCGACCGGGTGGAAGCCCTCCATGATGTCGCCCAGCACGAAGAAGCGCGGATCGTTGGGTGCTGTCTTGCGCGGATCGGGCGTCGTGGTGGTGTAGCCGACCAGCGCCGGGTCATAGCCGCCGCGCCGCAGCTCATGCGCCAGGTTGGTGAAGCGATCGGCCAGCGGAATGGTGTTCTGCACCGCCCGGTGATTCATCATGTAGAGGCCGGTGAGCAGGCTCGCCCGCGCCGGCCCGCAGGGCACGGCCTGGGTGAAATGATTGCGGAACGTCACGCCCTCGGCACAAAGGCGATCGATGTTCGGCAGCTTCAGATAGTCCGCACCGAGCTTGGGCAGCATCAGGCCGCGCCACTGGTCGACGACAATCAACAGAACATTCTTGGCCGCGGACATGCTGGTTTCACCGTGGTTGGAGAGACGTCGATTTGCGCTAGAGTGCGCTCAAATGAGCGGAGGAGACAACACGTGGCACGTTTCAAGATCGTGACGACCGCCGGCCCGGGCACCGGAGTGCCGGGCGCGGATCATTCCCTGGAGATGGAGGCGCTGGCCGCCATCGGCGCGGAGATCGTCGAGGTCAAGGGCGGCGAGGACGAGCTTGCCGCCGCCGCCGTCGACGCCGATGCGATCTACGGCAAGGGACGGCCGCGCATCAC
>MEMN01000040.1:861-8846 GCA_001767945.1 Alphaproteobacteria bacterium RIFCSPHIGHO2_12_FULL_66_14
GTGACCAACTGCCCCGACACCTTCATCGAGGAAGTGGCCGACCATGCCATGACCCTGATCCTGTCGAGCTGGCGGCGGCTGGTGGTGCAGGACCAGATGGTGCGCAAGGGCGACTGGGCCAAGGCGCGGCCGATGCTCTACCAGTTCCCCCGTCTGATGGGCATGACCCTGGGCTTCATCTCCTTTGGCCACGTCGCGCGCGCCGTCGCCAAGCGCGCAGCACCTTTCGGTTTCCAGATGCTGGCCTACGATCCCTACATCGAGGAACTGGTGATGTCCGACTACGGCGTGCAGCCGGCCGGGTTCGACGAGCTGCTGCAGCGCTCCGACATCATCTCGATGCACGCGCCTGGCACCAAGGACGCGCATCACCTGATGAAGGAGCCGCACTTCAAGAAGATGAAGAAGACGGCGCTGTTCGTGAACACCGGCCGCGGCTCCACGGTCGACGAGGCCGCGATGATCAAGGCCTTGCAGGAAGGCTGGATCGCCGGCGCCGGCCTCGACGTGCTGGAGACCGAGCCGGTCGGGAACAACAATCCGCTGCTCGGCATGGACAACGTCATCCTGACGGCGCACGTCGCCTCGGCATCGAATCGCTTCGATGTCGCGCGCAAGCGCCGCGTCGGCGCGGAGATGGCGCTGGTGCTGGGCGGCAAGTGGCCGCGCGCTTGCGTCAATCCCATGGTGCTGGAGAAGTCGAAGCTCCAGCGCTGGCAGCCCTTCTCGATGGAACGCGGGCCGGGGAACTGACGCGCCAGCGTCACCCCGAGCAAGGCGAGCGAAGCGAACGCAGTCGAGGGGTCTCGGCCTGAGACGCAGGGCCCATCTCGTTGAAGCGAGGCCCCTCCACTCGGCCCTCCGGGCCTCGGTCGGGACGACGGTTAACGTCAGACTCCCGTCGTCGGCTGTAGCCGATCGCGGATCGCTCGCTCGCACAAGGCAAGGCTCTCGAACGGGCCCAGGATGACATGATCGCCGTCATCCAGCGCATACCAACCGGTCTGGGTGAGATTGTAGTCGCCCAGATCCTCGGTCGGAACATGGACGGCGATCAGGTCCTTGGGCGTGCGCATGCGAGCACCGTAGCCCCTCGGCACGGCTTTTCAACCACGCTGGCGCCATGCCTATGTAATGTGGGCCCGGGTAGCTGGTGACGCCGATGGCGTCACCAGGGCAATCCGATCATGGATCGCCCGGTCGCATTCGCCGAGGCTTTCGAACGGGCCAAGCACGGCCTTGTCCTCCTCATCGACGGCGTACCAGCCGCCTTCGGAGACATTGTACAGGTCGACCTCATCGTCCGGGATGCGAACGGCGGCAAGGCCAGGGGACGTGTCCACGGATTTGTCCATTGTTCGCCTCCTTTCCGTCAGCGCGTAGAAGTAACGTGCGCCCTGTCGGAAGGTTTCGAACGCCCCTCCCTTAAGGTCGGCGCGTCCAGCGATCGAGATTGGCCGCACCCGGAGGGACCTCGCCCTTCACCAGCGCCTCGACCTGATGGACAGTGTCCATCGCCTGGCTTTCACTGGCGGGCGGCGTCAGGCCGCCGACATGCGGTGTGGCGATAACGTTGGGCAGACCGGCCAGTTCGAGGGACGGCATCTGGTCGGGCGCGCGGCCGACATCCATGGCGGCGCCCGCGATGCGGCCTTCGGTCAACACCTTCATCAACGCCGCCTCGTCGACAAGGTTGCCGCGCGACATGCTGATGAAAAAGCGTCCGGCTTCATGCGGGCGAATGCCGCCGCATCCAGCAGGTTCTCGGTCTCCGCGTTGGCGATGGCGAGGCAGATCACGTCGTCGGCGCGCGCGGTCCCGTCGCTCACAGGACGGGGGCTATTGCACTACTGCCGTCGTGACCGCGAGTACTCGTCATCTTCCAGCGAGGGGGCCGTCCGCTGCTGCTCAAGGATCTTCTTGTGCTCCTCGGGAATGACCTGCGTTCGCGAGGCCTCCAGAAGCCGGTTCGGGAACCATGTGGCGATGGGCGGAAACGCGACGATGAGGCCGATGCAGATCACCTGGATGATCATGAACTGGAACATGCCGGCGTAGATGGTGGCAAGGCTCCACCCCTTCACCACCTGCTTGAGATAGTATGCCGACATCGCCACGGGCGGCGACAGGAAGGCGGTCTGCAGCACCACCGCGACCAGGGCGCCGAACCAGATCATGTCGACTTCCATCGCCTTCACGACGGGATAGAAGATCGGCAGGAACACGAGGATGATGGCGGGCCACTCGAACGGCCATCCCAGCAGGAAAATCAGGACCAGGACCATGATCAGCATCATGGTCGGCGGGAGCTGCAGTCCGAGCAGGGACTCGGTGATCCAGTTCGCCGTCCCGAGGCGGGCAAAGACCGCGCCGAAAACGTTGGACGTCACCGCCAGCAGCAGCACCATGCTGGAGGTCGACATGGTCGAGACCAGCGCCCGCTGCAGGCTCGCCCAGCTGAACCGCCGGTAAAGGAGAGTCAGTATCAGCGCGCCCGTTGCGCCGACGCCGGCGGCCTCGGTCGGCGTCGCGAAGCCGGCCAGGATGGAACCCAGGGTGAAGGTGATCAGCACCAGCAGCGGCACCGTGCCGAGCACGACCTCGGTCAGCATGACGCCGAGCGAGTGAACGCGCTCCTCAACCGGCACTGGCGGGCCGAGCTTGGGATTGATCAAGCTGCGGCCCAGCAGATAGGTGATGTATGCGGCAGCCAGGAGGAAGCCGGGCCCGAAGGCGGCGGCGTACAGATCGGCCACCGACACACCGAGCACCGGCCCCATGACGATCAGCATCACACTCGGTGGGATCAGGATGCCGAGCGTGCCGCCAGCCGTGATCGCGCCGGCCGACAGCTGTGGATCGTAGTTCGCCTTGGTCATGATCGGCGACGCCATGATGCCCAGCACCGTGACGGCAGCGCCGACGATGCCGGTCGCCATCGCAAAGACGGCGGCGGTCAGGATCACGACCAGGAACAACGCGCCACGCATGGGCGCGAGCAGCATGCGAAACGCCGTGAACAGCCGTTCCATCAGCCCTGCCTGCTCGGTCAGGAAGCCCATGAAGATGAACAACGGGACGGCAGCGAGCAGTTCCTCCTTCATCATGCCGATGGTCTGGAAGTAGGCCAGATCGACGACGACGTGACCCATCCCGAGATAGCCGAAGCTGAAGGCCAGGAAGAGCAGCGTGAAGGAGATCGGCACGCCGATGAAGATGGCGCCGAGCAACGTCAGGAGCATGATCAGGCCAAGCAGGGCATCCGGAGTCATATTTCGATCTTTTCCTTGTGCTCGAGCTCGACGCCGGTGCGGGCCATGTAGAAACTCTTCAGCAACTCCGAGATGCCCTGGATCATCAGCAGCAGGCAGGCGATCGGAACCACGAACTTGAACGGCCACAGGATCGGCCGCCACGGCGTCTGATCGGACATCTCGTTGATCTGCAGGGCATAGACGGCCTCGTTCCAGCTGATGATGAACAGCATGGCGATGCTCGGGAAAAAGAAGACGACATAGGAGATGGTATCGATCACGCCCTTTTTGCGGACCGAGAACTTCTCCCAGAAAAAGTCGGTACGGATGTGCGCGCCCTTGTGCAAGGCGAACGCCGCACCCAGCATGAAAAGTGCGCCATAGAGCATGTATGTCAGGTCGAACGACCAGATCGTGGGCGCATTGAACAAGTAGCGCGAGACGACTTCGATGGTGACGGCACCGACCAGCGGCACGACGAGCCAGGCGATCGCCATGCCGGTCCGGTCGGTGAACCAGTCGATGGAGCGGATGAACTTCGAGAGCGCGGGCGACGGCCCGCCGGACATGTCGGTCAAATGTGTCCCCCTTCGCTCTCCCTCGGCATTGCCCGCCGGCCGTCGCGTGGCATGCCCCGAAAGCCGCAGTCGCTCACGTTGGACAAAAAAGGGGTGGCCCGCCGGCCACCCCCGATTCGATTCGGCCTATTTCTTCTTCGGCGGGAAGTAGTAGTTCGCCATGAACGAGTAGGGCGGGAAATAGAACCGCTTGTAGGGCACGACCTTCGACGCGTAGGCCCTTTGCGATTCGTGGACCTTCTTGAAGAAGGGGTTCTTCCCCGACTCGGTGGCCGCGATCTCGTCCCACTTCTTGATGAAGGCCAGCAGGATCTCCGGTGGCGTGAGCAGGACGTGCACCCCGTGCTTCTCCTGCATCTCCGTGAGCGCATCGGCGTTCTGGAGCTGCCATTTCGACCACCACACCAGGAAAGCCTCGTTGGCGGCCGACTTGATGATCTCCTGATGCTGCGGCGAAAGGTCCTTCCAAACGTCGCCATTGATGATCAGCTCGCCGATCGTGACGTTCTCGTGCACGCCCGGCGAATAGTGATACTTCCATACGTTCTGGAAGCCGAGCTTGAGATCCTCGATGCCGCCCACCCACTCGGCGCAATCGATGACGCCGCGCTGGGCCGCCGGGATGATCTCGCCGCCGGGCATGTTGACGACGGTGAAGCCGAGCGCCTGCCACACCTCGCCGGCCATCCCGGTCTGGCGGCATTTCATGCCCTTCATGTCCTCGATGGTCTGGATCGGCTTCTTGAACCAGCCGAAGGCCTGTGGCCCCGCCGGCAGGATCGGCAGCACCACGACGTTGAGCTTCAGCTCCTTCTGGTAGAACTCCTGATAGAGTTCCAGACCGCCGCCGTGGAACATCCAGCCGATCACGTCGATATAGTCCATGCCGAAAGTGCCGCCGGGACCGCCGGTGAACAGGATCGCGGTCTTGTTCTTGCCGGTCCAATAGCCCGCCCAGGCATGCGCGCCGTCGAGCACTTTCTTGTGCGTGGCGTCGAGCACCTCGAAGGCCGGGACCACCTGGCCGGCCGGCATCGCCTCGATCTTCAGCGTGCCGCCCGACAGCTTGCTGACGCGTTCGGCGAAGTACGTGAAATTGTCGAAGAGCGTGAGCGATGCCGGCCAGGTCGCCTGCATCTTCAACACTTTGGCCTGCGCCATCGCCGGCGCCGCCGACAGGCCGAGCGCCATCAACGCCGATACGGCTGCCGCGAGGGCAGCCATGACACGATTCTTCATCTGCTTCCTCCCATGATCACTGTCGGTACCCTTCACCGGGTGCTCTTGACATCACTGGTACGCCACCCTAGGCGCCGCAAATCGAAGGTGTCAATAATTGGATGCGCTGAGCGCGCATAAATACCGGTGGTCCGGCGCAGCGATGCCGTCAGCCGGTGGCACCTTTCGAGTCGCGCCGCGCCCAGCGTTCCAAGTTCGCGGCCCCTGGCGGCACCTCGCCTTTCACCAGCGCCTCGACCTGACGGACCGTGTCCATCGCCTGGCTTTCGCTGGCGGGCGGCGTCAGGCCGCCGACATGCGGCGTGGCGATGACATTGGGCAGGCATGCGAGGTCAGGTGACGGCATCTGGTCGGGGGCGCGGCCGACATCCATCGCCGCGCCGGCGATGCGGCCTTCCCGCAGCACTGCGGCGAGCGCCGCTTCGTCCACCAGATTGCCGCGCGACATGTTGATGAAGAAGGCGTCGGGTTTCATGCGCGCGAAGGCCGCCGCGCCCAGCAGGTTCTCCGTCTCCTCGTTGGCGATGGCCAGGCAAACCACGTAGTCGGCGCGCGCCAGCAGATCGTCCAGCGGCAGCTTGGTGAAGCGGCGGTCATCGATCTGGGCATAGGGATCCGACACCAGCACCGTCATGCCGACGGCGGCGAGCAGCGGCGCAAGGTCGCGGGAAATCCGGCCATAGCCGATGATGCCGACCGTACTGCCCGAAAGCTGCCGGCCGACGCGGATCTCGGGCTTGCGGCCGGCATGATAGTCGGCGGTGGCGCGCGAGACGCCGCGCGAGAGATCGACCAGGAAACCCAAGGCCAATTCGACGACGGATTTCACGAAGCCAGGCTCGGCATGGGTCACCAGAATGCCGGCCGCCGATGCCGCATCGACGTCGATGTTGCGGATGTCGACGGCGCTGCGCATCACGACCCTCAGCTTGGGCAATGAGGCGAAGATCTCGCCGGGCACCGGCGTAGATCGGTCGGCGATGATGAAATCGACGTCGCGCGCCGCCGCGATCACTCCCCGGGGATCGAGCGGAGCGTCGCCCTCATGCAGCTTGACCTCGACCAGCTCCTGCAACCGGCCAAGCGCCCGTGCGCCGTAATAGTTCCGACGCGACAGCGGCATATGCGTAAGCAAAAGCTTCATTCTGGCTGACTCCGCGATCCCCGCGCCAATCTAGCCTGTGATTGGGAGGAACGCATAATGAGCGTCGCGAAGAAGACATCCGCCGACCAACGAGCAATCTCTCGCCGATTTCGCGGGCTGGCAAAAAGCAAACGGAAGATGAGCCGGCCAGGCTATTTCGAACACCTGCACTGCATCGCCATCGCCCGACACGTGGCTCCATCCGTGGGCGTCTTTGCGTTTTTGCAGCTCTCGGCCAGCTGCTTGCATTGTTCGCAGTTCCCCTGGCTCGTCTCGGTCTGGACCGGCGTCGGCGATTTGACGACCTCGGCCTGTGTCTCGAACTGTGCAAGGGCGACGATGCCTGCGATGGCGCAAACCAAAAAACCGATCCGCTTCACGAGATGCCCCCTCATGGCCGATGTCGATCCCAAGCCTGAATCGTATCAGCTACCCCGCACCCGGTCCACTTGTCGCAGCATGTGACGGCTGACGTTTTCAGCTTTTCATCATCGTCGCTTCGCCCAGCAGCGAGACGTGGGCAGCAACGATGCGCCAGCCGTCGGCCGTGCGCATCCAGGTGTGACTCTGCCGGCCGGTCCTGGTTGCGCCATGGCGGCGGAACTCACAATTCGCAGTGCCGAAGTCGCGGCCGTAGGTCACGATCCAGAGCTTGAGGAGATCCCGGTTCAGCACGAAGCCCGGGTCGCGGCCGGCGCGGAAGGCCGCGATCTGGTCGTGGCCGTAGAGTTGCTCGCCGATGCCATAGCGCAGCGTGTGCGGACTCTTCCAGAACAAGCCGTCGAGCGTGACCACATCGTTGGTGTTGAGCGCAGTCTCGTAACGGTTGAAGGCCGCGGTCACTTCGCCCACGACCTCGGGGATATTGATTTCCATGTCGACTCCTCAGGCCGGCGGCGCGCTGGCGACGCCCTGCGCTTCCAGAAAAGCCGCGACGCGAAGGGCCGCCCGTTCGTTGTAGGGCTTGGCGATGATCTGGACGCCGATCGGCAGGCCGCCGGGACGCTGCAGCGGCGCCACCACCACGGGCAGGCCGACGAACGAGATCGGCTGGGTGAACAGCCCGAGATTGGCGCGCACCGGCAGGTCGACGCCGCCCAGCTTCATCATGACCTGGCCGAGCCTGGGCGCGGTGCAGGGCGTCGCCGGCGCCAGGATCACGTCGACCTCGTCGAACAGCTTCAGGACGTTGGCGCGATACTGGCGGCGGAAGCGCTGGGCCTTCACATACCAGGCGCCCGGCAGCAGGGCGCCCGCCATGAAACGCTCGCGCGTGTCGGGATCGAAATCCTGCGGTCGCGCACGGAGCCGCGGCAGGTGAAGCTGTCCGCCCTCGATGGCGGTGATGACATAGGCCGCCGCCCGCGCCGCCGCGGCCTGCGGCAACACGATGGTCTTCGTGGAGTCGAGCGCCTTCGCCACCGTCGCCACGGCCTCGAATGCCTCGGGCTCGCCGCCCCTGGCGAAATAGTCGCCGGCAATGGCGATGCGAAGCCCGCCGATGCCCTCGCCGAGATGCGGCAGGGTCGGTTCCGGCGGCAGGTGCGTGCACACCGGATCGTCGGGATCGGCGCCCTGCATGGCATCGAACGACAGCGCCAGGTCCTCGGTCGACCGCGCGATCGGTCCGAGATGGTCGAAGGCATCGACGAAGGGGAACGAGCCGGCGCGGCTGAGCCGCCCATAGGTCGGCTTCAGCCCGAACAGGCCGCAGAGCGAGGACGGCACGCGGATCGAGCCGTTGGTGTCGGAGCCCAGCGCCAGCGGCAC
>MEMN01000040.1:8917-9819 GCA_001767945.1 Alphaproteobacteria bacterium RIFCSPHIGHO2_12_FULL_66_14
GCCGCCCGACGAGCCGCCGGTCATGCGCGTCGTGTCGCGCGGGTTGCGCGAGGGACCGTAATGCGCGTTCTCGCCGGTGAAATCGTAGGCGTACTCGCCCATGTTGAGGCCGCCCACCAGGATGGCACCGGCCGCCTCGAGCCTGCGCACGAGTGCGGCATCGCGGCCGGCCTTCGGTCCGTCGACGTTGATCTTGGAGCCGGCGCGGGTCAGCAGGCCTTCGATGTCGAACAGGTTTTTTACCGCGAACGGCACACCGGCCAGGGGGCCGCGATGATGCTTGCCGGCGTCGACCTCGACCGCACGCCTGCGCGCACGATCGGCCACGACGTCGGTGAAGGCATTGATCGTGGGCTCGGCCGCCGCGATCCGCCCGAGCGCCGCCTCGATCACAGCGGCCGCCTTCACCTTGTCGTGGGAAACGGCGCGCGCGATCTCGGCCGCGGTCGCGGTCTTGGAAAGCGGATCGCTCATGGCCGGAACACCGGGCCGGGCGTCAGCTCGTCGTCGAGATCGACCTCGAGCAGCGGTCGCGCGATCATCAAGGAGCGCTCAAAATTCAGGATCACGTTGGCGCGGTATTCCGGCGCAATCGGCAGGCCGATCGCCTTGGCCGCCTCGTCGACCAGGCGCGCAACGTCGGGCTTGTCATCGGCCACGTCTTTCCTCCCCTCAAGCGAAGTGACAGGCAACCTGCCGCGCCGCACCGGCCGGATGCAAGAGCGGCATTTCCTCGGCGCAGCGCGGCGTGCCCTTGGGACAGCGGCCGTAGAAGCGGCAGACCGTGGGATCGGGATCGATCGGGCTGCGCGGCTCGCCGCCGAGGCGCAGGCGGCCGGCGCGTTGCTCGGGCTCGGCCTGCGGGATCGCCGAGATCAGCGCCCTGGTATAGGGGTGCTTGG
>MEMN01000040.1:9877-9969 GCA_001767945.1 Alphaproteobacteria bacterium RIFCSPHIGHO2_12_FULL_66_14
CAGCACGCGGTCGCAGAGCAACCGCACGACATTGAGATCGTGGCTCACGAACAGGTAGCTCATGCCGAGCTCACGCTTGAGCTGTTGCAGGA
>MEMN01000041.1:0-195 GCA_001767945.1 Alphaproteobacteria bacterium RIFCSPHIGHO2_12_FULL_66_14
AGCCGCAGAAATCCTCCGCGAATATGGACCCTTTCCCGGTGTCGACCGCGTGAACGGCGTGACGTTCGACGGCCGGCACGTCTGGATCGCCGCCGGCGACAGGCTCAACGCCTTCGATACCGCCAGCGGAAAGGTCGAGCGCTCGATCGAGGTCGCCTCGCACGCCGGCACGGCCTTCGACGGCAAGCACCTGTT
>MEMN01000041.1:213-4771 GCA_001767945.1 Alphaproteobacteria bacterium RIFCSPHIGHO2_12_FULL_66_14
CATCCACAAGATCGATCCCGAGACCGGCCGCGTGCTCGCCACCATCCCGGCGCCCGGCAACGGCGGCGACTCCGGCATGGCCTGGGCCGAAGGGTCGCTCTGGGTCGGCCAGCATCGCGCCAGGAAGATCCATCAGATCGATCCCGAGACCGGGAAGATCCTGCGCACCATAGAATCCAAGCGCGTCGTCACCGGCGTCACCTGGGTCGACGGCGAGCTCTGGCACGGCACCTGGGAAGGCGACGAGAGCGACGTCAGGCGGATCGATCCCAAAACAGGCGAGGTCCTGGAGAGCCTCGAACTGCCGGCCGGCACCGGCGTGTCGGGACTCGAGTCCGACGGCGGCGACCGCTTCTTCTGCGGCGGCGGCGCCAGCGGCAAGGTCCGCGCCGTCCGCCGCCCCAAACGAGGAGCCGCCGCGCGCGGCAGCTCCTGATCCCCCATCTGGTTCCCGTCGATTCAATGGGCAGGTAGTCGAAGCGCGGCAGGAGACATCGGCGCTGCCGTGGGCGACAGTCGGCGCGGGGAGGGCTTGCCGGTCCCGGCGCAACGAATGCCCGCATGAGCGAGACCAAGACGGCCGACCTGTCGTTCCGGCACGTGCTGCGCGCCAGCCCGATGGATTTCTGGCGCCTGTGGTACGTCGGCCTGGTCGCCACCACCGTGCGCTGGCTCGAGACGGTCGTCATGGGCATCGTCGTCTACCAGCAGACCGGCTCGGCCTTCATCGTCGCCATGGTGAGCATGCTCCGCCTGCTGCCCATGGGCCTGTTCGGTGCCTTCCTCGGCGCCTTCGCCGAACGCTTCGACCGCCGCCTGACCCTGGCCGGCGTCGTCGGCCTCCTGGCCGCGACCTCGGCCGCGCTCGCCGGGATCGCCTGGGCGGGAACGCTGGAAGTCTGGCACCTCGCCGTCGCCAGCTTCATCAACGGCTGCGGCTGGGCCACCGACAATCCGCTGCGCCGCGTGATGATGGGCGAGGTCATGGGCCGCGACCGCATGGCCACCGCCATGGCACTCGACGTCGGTGCTGCCAATGCGAGCCGCATGGTCGGCCCCGCCGCGGGCGGCCTGCTGCTGGCCGGCGTCGGCATCGAGGGTGCCTTCCTCCTGGGCGTCGTGATGTACGCCACCGCCGTCGCGGCCACGCTCATGGTCCGGAGCCGTATCCCGTCCTCGCCCGGCGCCGGCGCGGTGCTGGCCCGCACCTGGGAGGGCGTGGCGCTCGTCTTTGCCGACCGGCGCCTCGGCGCCATCATGGCCGTCACCGTCATCTACAATGTCTTTGCCTGGCCCTTCACCAGCATGATCCCGGTGATCGGGACCGGCCGGCTGCGCCTCGGCCCCGAGGGCGTCGGCCTCCTCACCAGCGTCGATGGCGTCGGCGCCTTCACGGGCGCCCTCGTGCTGGCGCTGTGGTTGGTGCCGGGCTGGCATGCCCGCGCCTATGTCGGCGGCGTGGCCGCCTATCTGGTGGGGCTGATCGCCTTTGCCCTCGCTCCCACGCCGTTGCTGGCCGGCGCCGCTCTGCTGCTGACCGGTCTCGCCGGCGCCGCCTTCGCCACCCTGCAGGCCACGCTCGTCTACCTCGCGGCCCCGGTGGAAATGCGCTCGCGCATCCTGGGCGTGCTCTCCGTCTGCATCGGCACCGGGCCGATCGGCTTCGTCTGGCTGGGCTGGCTCGCCGACCGGATCGGCGCGCCGGAGGCCACGGCGATCACCGGCGCGATGGGGTTGGCCGCGCTCGCCGCGACCTGGCCGCTGTGGCGGAGGATCTGAAACCTGCCCGACGCGGACGGCCGGTCGGCGAGCCCCCCGCGCGGTGGATGCGCGGTGGACAAGTCGCCGTGACTCGGGCGGCCGTGCCTGTCAGGATTCCAATTGGAGACGCTGGCTCTCGAGCCGAATCATCGGGCCGAATGATCGGGAGGCGACGATGCGACAAGAGCTGATGTTCTGGTTGCGCATGGCAGCCGTTGCTCTCTGTACCGTGGCGATTGTCGGGGTGGCTGTCTCGGTCGGCGGACCGGCGGCGAATTTGGTCGCGCTGCGCTAGGCTTCGCATTCGGCGCCTGGCCGCCCGGCGTGATCGCATCGGCGCATCAAGGGGGCCGACATCGGGCCCCGGTTTGAGTCGAGAACGATGCCGCCGCGTTCGACGAAGATGGCGGCGTTCATCTTGGACGTGGACCGGGCCGATCTCTTGGCAGGGGTGCATGAATGCTCTCCCTCGGAGCCACTTGCTCGGGGGAGCAGACGCGTGGCCCCGAGGGGAGCGACCGGAGGAGGGTACGGCTCCTCCGATGGAAAGAAGCTTCGGGCCGTCAGGCGGTCCGAAGACCGCCGAAAAGCCAGAGCACGACCACGATCAGCAGCACCAGGCCGAGCACGCCGCCCAGCCCGCGTCCGCCGTAGCGGTTGTAGCCGTAGTAACCTCCGCCGCCGCCGAGCAGCAGGATCAGGATGACGACGATCAGGATCGTGCTCATTTGAACAGCACCGTGAATCTCGTGCCTTGGTTCTCGTCGCCGCGATCGATCCGCAGTTCGCCGCCGATCTGCCGGGCCAGCGAGGAGACCAGGTTCATGCCGAGGCCGCTGCAGGCGTCCGGATCGAATCCCTCCGGCAGGCTGGAGCCATCGTTGCTGACCGACAGGGCGTAGCCGCCTGCCGGATGCGGTTCGAGCTTCACCGTG
Source organism: Alphaproteobacteria bacterium RIFCSPHIGHO2_12_FULL_66_14 (assembly GCA_001767945.1). Lineage (GTDB taxonomy): Bacteria > Pseudomonadota > Alphaproteobacteria > Reyranellales > Reyranellaceae > Reyranella. Next base: position 2,910 of record MEMN01000041.1, read on the forward strand.
ATGCGCCCTCTGCCGTGCTTGATGGCGTTCGTGACCAGCTCGTTGACGATGAGGCTGAGGGGAATGCCGGTCGCGGTCGGCAGTCTCGCCTCGATTCCCTCGACGACGATGAGCAGATCGGGGCGCTGTTCCGACATCGACATCGTCGAATGGTCGCGACAGAGCTCGGCGAGGTATCTCTTGAATTCGACGGTCTCCGTGCTCGCCATGGACTGGAGATGCCGGTGGAGTCCGGCGATCGCGGCCACGCGATTGGCCGCGACGGACAGGCGGGACGAGGCCTCGGCATTTCTTTCCGTCCGGCTTTGCAGCGACAGCAGGCCGACGATCATCTGCAGGTTGTTCAGCAGCCGGTGATGGCACTCCTGGTTCAGGACCTCCTGCTGGCGGATCAGCTCGTCCTTCTCCTGCAGCAGGGCCTGGTCGCGGGCGAGGGCCTTCCGCAGCCGGATTTCCGTGTCTCTATGCGCCGTCAGCTCGCGTTCGTAGCTTGCGATCGTGCGCCACTCCGGGATTTCCAATCCGGCCTGCCGGGAGGCGCCCACGCCGGGCGGGATGTTTTCGCGGGGCATGTCGCCCTCACTATCTCCAGCAATTTTGCCGGACCGTTGTCTCCTGAGAACCTGAAGCGGACATCCGCCAGGTAGCGTCGGTGCAATTCGTTGAATGTCGGTTCTTGGACGAACACCCCGCCGGTCGGCCGTTCCCGGCGTTCGGCGACTTGTTTGTCTTGAAAGGCAACCAATCTACGCGCCCTTTGTCGTGCGGAGTCCACATCTAATGTCCGCTACCGGACGGTATATGTCCGGCATTCAACATAGTAGGAATGTCCAATATCGGCCCCCGAAGCCTCCGTCGCAGGGACGACCGACGACCGAATGGGCTCGACAAAGCCTCCCGATGCGCGCCTGTTGACGCCCACCGAACACAATGGGGAAGGACAACGCCGTGGTGGCCAGGCGCACGGCCGCGGACGCTCCCGCCAACCGGTTGCTCGGTTTGCTGTCGTCCAGGGATTATCAGCGGCTCCTGCCGCATCTTCACCGTGTGCAACTGGGCTACAGGCAGTCGCTCTATCGTGCCCGCCAGCCGCTCGGCTTTGTCTATTTCATCGAGACCGGCGTCGGCTCGCTGGTCAACACCATGAAGAACGGCCAGGCGGCCGAGGTCGGCACCATCGGCAACGAGGGCGTGGTCGGCCTGCCCCTGCTGCTGGGCGACGACCGGGCGCCGACCAGCGTCTATGTCCAGGTGCCGGGCGCCGGCCTGCGCATGACGGCGGCGCGGTTCAGCGCCGAGCTGGCGCGCAGCACATCGATGCGGGCGGTGATGCACCGCTATGCCCATGCGCTCTTCAACCAGGTCGCGCAGTCGGCGGCGTGCAACCACTTCCATACGCTGCAGCAGCGCTGCTGCCGCTGGATGCTGATGACGCACGACCGCATGCATTCCGACGAGTTCCTGCTGACCCAGGAGTTCCTGGCCATGATGCTGGGCGTTCAGCGCACCGGGGTCTCGGCGGCGGCGGGAACGCTGCAGCGTGCCGGCCTCATCCGCTACCGCCGCGGTGTCGTCACCATCCTCGACCGCCGCGGCCTGCAGCAGCGGTCGTGCGAATGCTACGGTGTCTCCAAGCGCGAGTTCGATCGTCTGCTCGGCCATCCGCCCGCCCGCGTGGTCCAGCCGCGCCGGCGCCTGAAGCGGCCATAGCCGGCTCCCCATCCAAACCAGCCCCTCCACCGGAGATCCCATGAACCACGCCCCCATGATCCATGCCATCGTCGTCACCCAGTTCACCAAGATGTTGACCAACCTCGGCGCCATCCTGGGCGAGGCGGAAAAATTCGCGGCCGAGAAGAAGT
>MEMN01000041.1:4797-8296 GCA_001767945.1 Alphaproteobacteria bacterium RIFCSPHIGHO2_12_FULL_66_14
CGCCTCTCGCCCGACCAGTTCAGCCTGGTGCAGCAGATCCGCACCGCCTGCGACACCGCCAAGCTCGGCGCCGCGCGCCTCGCCGGCCGCGACAGGGACGCGCCGGTGCATGCCGACACCGAGCAGACGCTGGCCGAGATCACGGCGCGCCTCGAAAGCGTCACGGCCTACCTGAAAGGCTTCGCGCCCGATGCCTTCGCCGGCGCGGCCGAGCGGCGGATCACCCAGCCGCGCTGGAACGGCAAGTCGCTGTCGGGCCAGGAATTCCTGGTCCAGCACGTCATTCCCAATTTCTATTTTCATGTGACGACCGCCTACGCGATCCTGCGCCACAACGGCGTCGGCATCGGCAAGAGGAACTACCTCGGCGACATGCCCTATCGCGAGGCCGCCGCCGCCTGACGCGGGGACGCGGCACATCTGTCGGAGTTGGCCGCAGCGCCGGCGACGCCAGGATCAGCCGCACTGCCCCGGCCAGCCCGCCGCCACAGGCGCCGTTTCCATCGGGCTCAACCCCCGGTCGAGCGCGCGAGGTCTTTCTGCCGCCGGGCCCGGAACCTCGCGGCCGGGCCCGCCGTTGTTCCTGTGTCCGAAGCCGGACAAAGTGCCGTACTTCCACGCGGGAGGTGACCCTTGGACGCCCGGAAAGCAGCCCCGAAAACAGCGAAGGATGCGGCGACCGCACCCGAGCCGACGCTGCTCGTCGTCGACGACGAATGGGTGATCACCGCGGCGATCGCCGACTACTTCCGCGAGCTGGGCTTCGCGGTGCTGCAGGCCCGCAGCGCCGACGGCGCGATCCAGCATCTCGAGCGCACCCGTGTCGATGTCGTGGTGTCGGACATCAGCATGCCCGGCGGCATGAGCGGCATCGAGCTGGCGAAATGGATTCTCCGGGAACGTCCGGCGGTCGTGATCGTCCTGATGTCGGGCCGTTCCATAAAGGGCGACGTCGCCCGGGAACTCGGCGCCGCCGTGCCGTTTTTCGCCAAACCCTTCGACCTCGACAGGTTGGAACGCTGCATCCACGAGCGGCTGGCGGCTTGAGGGCGGCTACCTCGCGCGCAATTGCGCCTTGCGCTTCTTCTTCAGGGCGGGCGCCGGTTGGGCGGCCGCGAGGGCCTTGATCATCTTCGCGACGCCGCCGCGCACGCCGACTGCCCGGATCTTGTAGTAGGCGCGCACCAGCTCCAGGGTCTCGCGCCTGATCAGCGGGTCTCCTTCCCGCTCGAAGGGCGTGCCGCTCTCGCCGAAGCCCCTCTCTCCGGAACCGTTGCGCCCGCGGCCCCGTATTGGCCGGGCGGCCTGCGTGCTAGCTGGCATCTCGTCGAAGAAATACGACACCGGCACATCCAAAACCTTGGCGAATTCGAACAGCCGGCTCGACCCCATGCGATTGGCGCCGCGCTCGTACTTCTGGATCTGCTGGAAGGTCAGGTCGACGGAGCCCCCGAGCTTGGTTTGGCTCATGCCCAGCAGGGTGCGTCGTTGGCGCAGGCGCGTCCCGACATGAACATCGACGGCATGCGGCGGCATTCTTGCTCTCTCCAGGATTGATCTCGCGAGACTCACTCTATCTGGGCGACTTGGGCGTTTCTGTGGCGGAACCGCCGGCTCACGCGCCGATCATTTCGCTGTTCCTGTTGATTCGCCCTGTTGATTTACATCGTCTCGGTCACCACTGTGTCGGACGACGAGACTCTGAATGCGGGATCCCGCGGAGGTTGATCAAGATGGCGAACCAGGACTTCAACGCACTCGGCAGAGCCGGCACCGTTGCCGACCAGGCGACGTTCGACGCCGGCCTGCGCGCCCACATGATCCGGGTCTACAACTACATGGCGTCGGGCCTCGCGCTGTCCGGCATCGTGGCTTTCGGCCTGTTCAGCGTGCCCCAGCTCGCGTCGATCTTCTTCCAGGTGACCGCGGAAGGCTATGTCGCCGGCCTGACCATGCTGGGCTGGGTCGCGATCTTCGCGCCGCTGGGCCTCCTGCTGCTGGTCTCCTTCCGCGCCGCCACCATGAGCGTCGGGTCGGTCCAGGCCGTCTACTGGGCGGTCACCGCCCTGATGGGAGTGAGTCTCTCGATCCTGCTCTTCACCTACACCGGCGCCTCGGTCGCGCGCACCTTCTTCGTGACCGCCGCCGCCTTCGGCGCCCTCAGCCTCTACGGCTACACGACCAGGCGCGACCTTTCGGCGATGGGCAAGTTCCTGTTCATGGGCGTGATCGGCCTGATCCTGGCCATGCTCGTCAACATGATCTGGCCGTCGGGCACGATGAGCTTCGTCATCTCCGCCGCTGGCGTCCTGATCTTCTCAGGGCTCATCGCCTACGACACCCAGAAGATCAAGGACCAATACGCCGCCGCCTGGGGCACCGACACGGCCGAGAAGGTCGCCATCTTCGGCGCCTTGAGCCTCTACCTCGACTTCGTGAACCTGTTCCAGTTCCTCATGATGTTCCTCGGCCAGCGGCGCTGACGGAATCGCAGCTACCTCACCCTGAGGAGGCCCGAAGGGCCGTCTCGAAGGGTGGGCAACAGACATGGTGCGTGTAGCCCATGCTTCGAGACACTCGCTGCGCTCGTTCCTCAGCATGAGGTGAGTTTGTTTCCGTCGGAAGACTTAAGCGCAAACGCCCGGATCGCAGGATCCGGGCGTTTTGCTTTCATGAGGTCCGCCATTGTCGAATCTTGCCACGCCCCCTCGGTTTGGCGCATCTTCCGCGCCCTGATTGAACGATCTCACTGCAAGGGCCTGCGCAATGAAACCGACCAACGTCCTCCCCAGTTCTGTGCTGATCGACCGCCATCCCGGCCGCTCCAGCCAGACGATCGGCGTCGCGCGGGCGCTCGGGACCGACCCGGACCTGATCCACGAGCCGTCGGTCGGCGTCGTCGGCACCAAGGGCGACAGCCAGTGCTATCTTGGCGTCCTGGCCAAGGTCGACGCCATCCACGAGCGGCTGAAGGCACGGGTCGGCGCCGGCCAGGGCCAGCTCAAGCTGCGCCTGGTCCAGCCCGAGTTCACCATCGCCACCTCCGACGGCATCCGGAACGGCACGCGCGAGATGCGCTACTCGCTGATCGGCCGCGAGGTGACCAACGATGCCCTCTGCGAGCACCTGAGCGCCACCGGCCTTGCCGGCACCATCGCGGTCGTGGCCTGCGACAAGCCGCCGGTCGGCACGCTGGCGGCGCTGCTCGAGCACAACAGGCCCGCCATCATCATGTCGGATGGCCCGATCCACCCGGGCCACGACCCCAAGACGGGCGAGACCATCGACCTCGTCACCGCCTACCAGGTCGCGGGCAACCCGGACGCGGCGTTCCGCCAGCACATCGCGCTCCACGCCTGCCCCGGCATCGGCAGCTGCGGCGGCATGTTCACCTACAACACCATGCAGACCTTCATCGGCGTGGTCGGCATGCAGCCGCTGCACATGGTGGCGCCGCCGTCCGACGATCCGCGCCGCACCCATGAATTCGCCGACGAGC
>MEMN01000041.1:8348-8807 GCA_001767945.1 Alphaproteobacteria bacterium RIFCSPHIGHO2_12_FULL_66_14
CGTGGTGCGCGATTCGATCCGCAACGCCGTGATCGTCGCCATGGCGATCGGCGGTTCGACCAACGTCACGCTCCATGCGCCGGAGATCGCGCGCGCCGCGGGCTACGCCGATTTCTGGAAGGACATCATCACGCCCGAGGAATTCAACCACCTCTCGCAGCATGTCGTGCCCGTGCTCACCGATGCCCGCCCCTACGGCAAGTATTCGATGGTCGACATCGACAACGTCGGCGGCGTCCAGGTGATCGCCCGCGAGCTGCTCGACGCCGGCCTCCTGAACGGCGCCGTCATGACCTGCACCGGCGAGACGCTGGCGGCCCAGATCAAGCGCCTGGAAGCCAAGCGCGCCGACGGCAAGATCGTCTACTCGGTCGAGACGCCTTATAAGCCGACCGGTGGGCTGCGCGTGCTGGGCGGCAACCTCTCGCCGGATTTCTCCGCCATCCTGAAGCTCGCCGG
>MEMN01000042.1:0-7996 GCA_001767945.1 Alphaproteobacteria bacterium RIFCSPHIGHO2_12_FULL_66_14
CCGCCGCTGCGTTCGTTGCGCTGCCGGTCATTGCTCAGGCGCAGACTCCGAGCCCGGGCTTCTACATCGGCGCCGAAGGCGGCCTGAACTGGCTGATGAACTTCACCGCCGCCCCGAACAACCCGGCGCTTCCGGCGACCGTGGGCGTGACGCCGGGCACCGGCTGGATGGCCGGCGGCGTGATCGGCTACGACTTCGTCGGTCCGCGCGTCGAGTTGGAAGGCATCTATCGCAACAACCCGACCAACATCAATATTCCGGGCACGGCGCTGAACGGCCAGGTCGGCCAGCTCGGCATCATGGCCAACCTGCTGTACGACTTCATGCCCGCCTCGGTGATCACGCCGTACATCGGCGCCGGCGCCGGTCTCGGCCTGGTCGACAGCAACGGCTCGCTGGGCAGCACGGTGTTTGCCTATCAGGGCATCGTCGGTCTGGCCTGGAACGTCGACACCAACTTCCGCGTCGCCCTCGATGGCCGCTACTACGGCACGTCGAACCCGTCGGTCAACGGCGCCAACTGGACCAACAACAACTTCAGCGTCATGCTCGGCCTGCAGCTGAAGTTCGGTGAGACCGCCGCCGCGCCGCCGCCGCCGCCGCCGATGGTTGCGCCGCCGTCGTTCATGGTGTTCTTCGATTGGGACCGCTCGAACCTGTCGGCCCAGGCTCTGAACACGATCAAGCAGGCGGCCGCCGCCTACAAGACCAAGGGCAACGCGCGCATCACGGCGACCGGCCATACCGACACGTCGGGCCCGGAAGCCTACAACATGGCGCTGTCGCTGCGCCGCGCCAACACGGTCAAGGACGCCCTGGTGCGTGAAGGCGTGCCGGCGACGGCGATTGCCGTGATCGGCCGCGGCGAAGCGGGCCTGCTGGTCAAGACCGCGGACGGTGTCCGCGAGCCGCAGAACCGCCGCGTCGAGATCGTCATCCAGTAAGACGATCCGAAGCGTCAGGCTTCGCTCAAAAATCGAGGGGCGGCCGGGTAAATCCCGGCCGTTTCCTTTTTCAGGCCCCATATCAATTGTCGGGGCAGGCGCTTTTCGGGTTGGCGGGGGCGGAAGCGGCCTCTATATCCGGGCGCAGGAGAATGTATTTATGTCGCAAGTATTGATGCCCAAGGCGACCGCCGTCTGGCTGGTCGAGAACACGACCCTGACGTTCGACCAGATTTCGGCCTTCACCGGCCTGCATCCGCTCGAGGTCCAGGCGATCGCCGACGGGGAGGTGGCGGGCGGCATGACGGGCTTCGACCCGACGACCAACGGCCAGCTCACCAAGGAAGAGATCAAGCGTGCCGAAGCCGACAAGGACGCCCAGCTGAAGCTTACGCCGCGCGATGTGCCCATGCCGGTCGCGCGCTCCAAGGGGCCGCGCTACACGCCGGTGGCCAAGCGCCAGGACCGTCCCGACGCCATTGCCTGGCTGCTCAAGATTCATCCCGAACTGCAGGACTCGCAGGTCGCCAAGCTGGTCGGCTCGACCAAGAGCACCGTCCAGTCGGTGCGCGACCGCTCGCACTGGAACATGCAGAACGTGCGGCCGCGCGATCCCGTCACCTTGGGCCTTTGCGCGCTGAAGGACCTCAACGACGCCGTCGACAAGGCGCGCCGCAAGGCCGCTCGAGAGGACGCTGCCAAGAAGAAGGCGCAGGCCAAGGCCGGGGCGGCGGCCGAAGCGGCGAAGGCCGCGACGGTCGATCCGGCGGCGGTCGATCCGGCTGAAGCCGACCAGCCCGACGTCGGCGAGACCACGCAAAGCTGACGCTGCCGCCAACTTCGCGCTCGCCATTGCGCGCGAACATCGGCAGACTGCGCATGGGAGAAACGGCGCCGCAAGCGCGCCGGCCTGTGTGCAGGAGGAGGAGACGTCGACATGACCCGACTGACTGGTGCGCTCGCTACCGTGGGCGCCACGCTGACAATTGCGCTCGCCGGCGCTGCGCTCGCGCAGGACAAGCCCGTCGAGTTCCGTTACACGACCGGCGCACCGCCCAAGACGCCGTGGGTGATGCAGCTCGACCGCTTCGTCAAGGACGTCAACGAGGAGAGCAAGGGCAAGATAAAGATCAACCCCTTCATCAACGCCCAGCTCGGCAACGAGCAGGACACGATGCAGCAGACCGCGCGCGGCCGCATCGATTTGGGTGGCTTCTCGGTCGCCGCCGCAGCCGCCCTGGTGCCGGAGCTGTCGCTGACCAGCCTGCCGTTCTTCTTCAACAGCGCCCGGCAGCAGGACTGCGTCTACGACAACTATCTCATTCCCTATACGACGAACGCGCTGGCGCAGAAGGGCGTGGTGTTTCTCGGCTGGACGCATGTCGGCTCGGGCAACATCGTCGGCAAGAAGCCGTTCAAATCGCCGGCCGACGTCAAGGGCCTGAAGGCGCGCTCGGCGCCGACCAAGACGGCGGCGGCATTCTGGGTGGCGCTCGGCGCCAATCCCAATCCGCTGGGAATCACCGAATGGGCCTCGGCACACCAGACCGGCCTGGTCGACGTGTCCGACGCGCCGGTCACCTATTACGTGCCGTCGGGCCTGGGCAAGATCGCGCCGGTCTACACGCGCACCAATCATGTCGATTCGGGTGGCATCGTCGTGATGTCCAAGACGGTTTACGACAAGCTCAGCGCCGATCAGCGCAATGCCCTGCAGGCGGCAGTGACGAAGCGCACGGCCGCCCAGCTGCGCGCCGAGATCCGCGGCTTCGAGGAGAAGATCCTCGAGCTGCACCTCAAGAACGGCGGCCAGATCGTCACCCTGACGCCCGAGGAGCGGGCGAAATGGCAGAAGGCACTCGAGCCGGCGTGGCCGCAGATCGTCAAGGCCGTGGGTGGCAATGCCGAGGCCTTCTTCAAGCTGATGGAAGACGCCAAGAAGAAGTGCGGCGCCTGATCACCGGCGCGTCCTTGATCGAACCTGATCGAACCGCCGGCGCACCCAGCGTGCGCCGGCCTCGCATCTCCCCCGATCTTCGACATCGATGAACCAAGCGCCTGCAGCCGGGGCTGAACCCGGACCATCGACCGTGCCATCATGGATTCCCCGCCTGCTGACCGCGTGGCACAGGGTCGAATGCTGGGTGGCGGTCGTCTGCTTCGCCTTCATCGCCCTGATCATGGTGGTCGACGTATTCGGGCGCGAGATCCTCGGCCCGGCACTGGCGGCGCTCGGCATCGACATCGGCCCTACCGGCATCTTCGCTGCCCAGCGCCTCGCCATGATCGCGCTGATCATCGGCAGCTTCATGGGGGTGGGCATCGCCACGGCGACCGGCAGCCATCTGGTTCCGCGCGTGGCGTTCGGCTGGGTGCCGCCGCATTGGGCCCCGACCCTCGACCGCGTTGCCGATCTGATCACCGGCCTGTTCCTGCTGGGATTCACTTGGTTCGGCGTCGTCTTTGTGATCTCGACGGCGGAGGTCCAGCTTCGTATGCCGGTGCTCGATTGGCTGGTGTGGCCGCTGCAGTCGGCCATCCCGATCGGCTTCCTGTCGGCAGCGCTGCGCTACTTCGTTTACGCCGCCTGGCCCGCGATCCGTCCGCGCCCGCCGGAGTTCCAGGAATGAACGGCCTGCTGCTCGTGGGGCTGATCGTCCTGCTGCTCGTCCTGCGCCAGCCGCTGATCGTCGTGCTGCTGGCGGTCGCCGCCTACATCCACATGGTGTGGGGGCGTGGCCAGCTCGATTTCATCGTCGAGGACATGTGGGTCGGTATCGACAAGGAGCTCATCCTGTCGATCCCGCTCTTCATCCTATGCGGCAACGTCATGACGCGCGGCTCGATCGCTCAGCGCCTCGTCGACATGTTGCAGGCCATCACCCGGCCGCTGCCCGGCGGCCTCGCCGTGGCCTGCGTGCTGTCCTGCGCGGTGTTCGCCGCCATCTCGGGCTCGTCGATCGTTACCATGCTGGCGGTCGGCTCGGTGCTCTACCCGGCCATGCGCCGCGCGGGCTACGACAACAAGTTCACGCTGGGCGCCATCATGTCGGGCGGCACGCTCGGTATCATCATTCCGCCGTCGATCCCGATGATCATCTACGGCCTCGTCACCGAGACCTCGATCGTCGACCTGTTCCTCGCTGGCTTTGGCCCCGGCATCCTTCTGACCGTGCTCCTCTCGGTCTACGCGGTGTGGGTGAACCGCCACCGCCCGCGGGAGGTTCTGAACATCGACGAGTGCAAGACCACCTTCGGCCGCGGCATCTGGGCAGCACTGATGCCTATCATCCTGCTAGGCGGCATCTACAGCGGCTGGTTCACCGCGACCGAGGCGGCCGCCGTGGCGCTCGCCTACGCCATGGTGATCGAAATCTTCGTCCACAAGGAACTGAAGCTGCACGATTTCTACGCCGTCGTGCTCGATGCCTCCAAGCTCGGTGGCTCGTTGTTTCCGGTGCTGGCGGTGGCGCTCAGCCTCAACATCATCATGATCGAACACCGCGTCCCGCAAGGCATGGTCGCCCTCATGCAGGGCTACATCGACAGTCCACTGGTCTTCATCTTGCTGATCAACGCCCTGCTACTGATCGTTGGCTGCCTGATGACCACGGGTGAGGCGATCCTGGTGCTCGGGCCGTTGCTGGCGCCGGTGGCCGTCGCCTACGGATTCGACAAGGTGCTGTTCGGCGTCATCATGATTCTGAATCTGGAGATAGGCTATCTGACGCCGCCGGTCGGCTTGAACCTCATCGTCGCTATGAGCGCCTTCAAGCAGAAGTTCGGGCTGCTGTGCCAAGCCGTGCTGCCGTTCATCCTGCTGTTGCTGGTCGGCCTCGGCCTGGTGCTCTGGCAGCCCTGGATCGCGATGTACTTCGTGACCGGCAAGTTCTGAGCCGGCTCAGACCGTCAGCATCACCTTGCCGACGTGGTCGGCGCGTTCCAGTTCGGCATGCGCTGCCGCCGCTTCCTCGAGCGGAAAGGTCTTGTATATGATGGGCTTCACCTTGCCGCTTTCCAGGAGTGGCCAGACCTTTTCCTTGAGCCCGCGGGCCATCCGGCCCTTGTTGGCGATGCTCTGTGGCCGCATCGTCGATCCGGTGAGGGTGAGGCGGTTGACCATGATGATGCCGGCGCTGATCGTGGCCACCGGCCCGAGCTGCACCGCGATGATGACGCAACGGCCGTCCTGCTTCAGCAACAGCAGGTTCTTGGGCAGGTAGTCTCCGGCCACCATGTCGAGCACGACGTCGACGCCGCCCGACAGCTTCTTCACCTCGGCCGCCCAGTCGTTGTCCTTGTAGAGAATGGCGTGATCGGCGCCGAGTGCCTTCACCGCCGCCGCCTTCTCGGGCGTCCGCACGGTCGTGTAGACGGTCGCGCCGAAGGCCTTGGCGAGCTGGATCGCCGTCGTGCCGATGCCGCTTGCGCCGCCGTGGATCAGGACCGATTCGCCCGACGTGAGCTGGCCGCGCTCGAAGAGATTGTGCCAGACGGTGAAGTAGTTCTCAGGAAGGGCCCCCGCCTGCAGCATGTCGAAGCCCTCGGGCACCGGCAGGCACTGTGGAGCGGCGACGGTGCAGTACTCGGCATAGGAGCCGCCGGGCGTCAGCGCGCAGACCGTGTCGCCCACCTTCCATTCCGTGACGTCGGAGGCCACCGCCGCCACCGTGCCGGCGGCTTCCAGGCCCGGCAGGTCGGAGGCGCCCGGCGGCGGCGCATAGGTTCCCTGCCGCTGCGCGATGTCGGGCCGGTTGATGCCGGTGGCCGCGACCTTGATCAGGATCTCGCCGGCCTTCGGAACCGGCACCGGCCGCGTTGCCGGCACAAGGACTTCGGGGCCGCCCGGCTTGGTGATTTCGACACAGGTCATCGTGGCGGGAAGAGCGCTCATGGTCGGCCTTTCGAAGCGATGGGAGCAATGGTAGGTGTCCCTTAGCCGCTTCCGTGGAGCCGCGCCATGGCCTTTGAAACAGACGATCTCGAACCCCTTCACAAGAAGTCCCAGCCGAGGAATCTCGACCCGATGTCGGTCGAGGAACTCGGAGAATACATTTCGGTCCTCAAGGCCGAGATCGCCCGGGTCGAAGCGAAGATCAAGGCCAAGCAAAGCCACGCCTCGGCAGCCGCATCGTTTTTCAAGAAGTGAGGGCCTCGTGGCCGACGCCAAGTTCCTGAAGCCCGATACGCTGGCGCTGCACGCCGGCCAGCATCCCGACCCCGTGACGGGCGCACGGGCGGTGCCGATCTACCAGACGACCTCGTTCGTCTTCCGCGACGTTGACCACGCCGCCAGCCTGTTCAACCTCGAGGTCGGCGGGCATATCTACAGCCGCATCTCCAATCCCACCGTTGCCGTGTTCGAGGAGCGGGTCGCGGCCCTGGAGGAGGGCTCCGGCGCGCTCGCCACCTCGAGCGGCCAGGCGGCTCTGCATATCGCCATCGCCACGCTGATGGGCGCCGGCGGCCATATCGTGGCCTCGACGTCGCTCTATGGCGGCACGCGCAACATGCTGGCGCTCACGATGCCGCGCTTCGGCATCGAGACGACCTTCGTCAATCCCCGCGACCACGATGGGTTTGCCAAAGCGATCCGGCCCGAGACGCGGCTGGTGCTGGGCGAGACGATCGGCAATCCCGGCGGCGAGGTGCTGGACATCCCGGCGATCGCCGCCATCGCGCACGCCGCCAAGATCCCGCTGATGATCGACAACACTTTCGCCTCGCCGGTGCTATGCCGGCCGCTGACGCTCGGCGCCGACATCGTCTTCCATTCCGCCACCAAGTTCATCGGCGGCCATGGCGTGGCGATCGGCGGCGTGATCGTGGAGTCCGGCCGCTTCGACTGGGAGGCCTCGGGCAAGTTCCCGACGTTGACCGAACCCTATGCCGGCTACCACGGCATCGACTTTGCCGAGGAGTTCGGTCCGCACGCTTTCGTCATGCGCGCCCGCACCGAGGGCGTGCGCGACTTCGGCTGCTGCATGGCCCCGCAGACGGCGTTCTACCTGCTGCAGGGGCTGGAGACTTTGCCGCTGCGTGTCGCCCGCCACGGCGAGAATGCGCGCAAGGTGGTCGCCTTCCTGAAAACCAATCCTGCGGTCGAGCGCATCGCCTCGCCGGAACTGCCGGAGCATCCCGACCACGCGCTTGCCCAAAAACTGCTGCCCAAGGGCGCGGGCTCGATCTTCAGCTTCGACATCAAGGGCGGCCGGGAGGCCGGCCGACGTTTCATCGAGCGGCTAAAGCTCTTCTCGCACCTTGCCAACGTGGGTGACGCCAAGTCGCTGGTGATCCATCCCGCCTCGACGACCCACGCCCAGCTCGATGCCGCGGGCCTCGCCTCGGCCGGCATCGGCGAGGGCATGATCCGGCTGTCGGTCGGCCTCGAGGATCCCGAGGACATCCTCGACGATCTCGGGCAGGCGCTGCGCGCCTCGCAGAAGGCCTAGCTCATGCGGATCAACGTCGACGGCCGTGCCGTCTTTGCGACGACGGGCGGGGCCCCTTTCGATCCAGCGAAACCCGTAGTGATCTTCCTGCATGGCGCCGGGTTCGATCGCACGGCCTGGCGGCTGCAAACGCGCTTCTTCGCGCATCATGACCGTTCGGTGCTGGCAGTCGATTTTCCCGGCCACGGCTGGTCCGACGGACCGGCCCTGGCGAGCATCGCCGTGCTGGCGGACTGGACCGCCAAGTTGATCGAGGCGGCGGGCCTGAAGAGCGCGGCGCTGGTCGGCCATTCGATGGGTGCGCTGGTGGCGCTCGATACGGCGGCCCGCTATCCAGCCAGAGTTCGCGCGCTCGGCCTCTGCGGCGTGGCCACGGAGATGCCGGTGCATCCAGAGATGATCGAGTCGGCCAAGGCCAGCACGCTCAAGGTGCAGGAGCTGATGACCTTCTGGGGTATCGGCAATGCGCTGCACAAGGGCGGCATGGTCTCGCCCGGCCTGTGGTTGCGGGCCGAGTCGCTGGCGGTGTTGTCGGGCGCTAAGCCGGGCGTCATCCATACCGATCTCGCGGCCTGCAACGCCTACAAGGACGCACCCGCC
>MEMN01000042.1:8004-21218 GCA_001767945.1 Alphaproteobacteria bacterium RIFCSPHIGHO2_12_FULL_66_14
GTGCTGGGCGACGGCGACCTGATGACGCCCGCCGCCAAGGCCAAGCCGCTGGCCGCCGCCATCGTCGGGTCGAAGGCTGTCGTGATTCCCAACTGTGGGCATTTCATGATGGTCGAACGGCCCGACGAAACCCTGGGGGCTTTGAAGGCCTGTGTGTGATCGAGTCGCCCCACCGAAAGTGGCACTCGTCACCGGCTCGACCTCCGGCATCGGCGCCGCCACGGCGCGCCGCCTGGCACGCGACGGCTACACCGTGGCTCTTCATTCGCGCAGCTCCGTCGATGTCGGACGGGCGATGGCGTCGGAGTTGAAAGGCGCAAGCTACCACCAAGCCGACCTTGGCGACGAGAACGCCGCGCGCGATCTGGTCGCCGGCGTGCTGAAGCAACACGGCTGCCTCGATGTACTGGTCAACAATGCGGGCCTTTCGATCCGCATCCCGCACACCGACCTGAAGGCCGCGACGCCAGCGCTGTGGCGGCAAATGCTCGACGTGAATCTGATTGCGCCATTCGTGCTGACGGCCGAGGCCGAGCCGGCGTTGCGCAAGTCCGCCGCCAGCGGTCGGCCGGCGAGCATCGTCAATATCGGCACCCACGCCGGCGCGCGTCCCAAGGGTTCGTCCATTCCCTACGCGGCGTCCAAGGCAGCCCTGCACCATGTCACGCGCCTGCTGGCGCTATCGCTTGGACCGGACATCCGCGTCAACTGCGTGGCGCCTGGCCTTGTCGAGACGCCCATGACGGCCAGCTGGCCCGATATGCTCGAAACCTGGAACACGAAGTCACCGATGAAGCGACCTGCGAAACCGGAAGACATTGCCGATCTTGTGGCAGCGCTCTGCGCCAACGACTACGTTACCGGAGAGATCGTCATCGCCGATGGTGGGCTGAACCTCACCTAGCCAGACACGGAGGAAACCATGAACGTCCAGACTTTGCCGCCCGGCTACAAGACCGCGCCGTGGACGCCGCCAGAGAAGATCACCGGTGCCATGCTGGCCGAAGCCAGTGGAAAGCTGATCGAGCTGCTGCGCATCCGCACCAACCCGATCGGCATGCGCCTGTTCGAGGATCCGAAGGAGATGGAAAAGATCCAGGGCGTGCGCAAGCCGACCGAGGGCTTCAAGTTCACCATGTGCCAGATGGTGACGCAGTCGCGCTGGTACGGATTTACGCTCGGCATCACGGTCGACAATACGCGTGGTGGCAACTGCGGCGGCGTGGTCGGTCTCAATCATCCCGGCGAGGGCTTCCTCTCTGGCGACCACATGAACGGCGTGTGGTTCGGCAACAAGGAGGCCTCGGCTGCGCACCAGGCGCAGATGCCGCGCGTGCCTGACGGCAAGTACAACGGCCTCGTCGTCTCGCCGCTGCGTTCGGCACGCCTCGATCCACCCGACATCTGCATGTTCTACGGCACGCCCGGCCAGATGATCTATTTCATCAACGGCCTGCAGTATCACCGTTACCGCCGCTACGACTTCACGGTAACGGGAGAGAGTGCCTGTGCGGACTCCTGGGGCCGCGCCCTTGCCACGCGGCAAACCTCGCTGTCGCTGCCCTGCTTCGCCGAACGCCGCTATGGCGGCGTGGCCGACGACGAACTGCTGATGGCCTGCCCGCCGGACGAGTTCCTGCGCGCCATCGAGGGCATGGGGCATCTCGGCAAGAACGGGCTGCGCTATCCGTTCCCGCCCTACGGCGCGGTGATGGATCCGGCGCTGGGCATGGCCAAGAGCTACAGCTGACATGCTCTATGTCGTCGCCTGGCCAGTCCTGGCGGAGGCTGACGACACCGCCCTAAGACGCCTGCGTGCGCAATATCATCCGCGCGAGGCCGGCCTGATCGGACCGCACTTCACCCTGGTGTTCGGGGCCGCGCTTGACCGCGAGGCGGTGTTGCGTGCTGCACTCGGCAGCATCGGTCGACGGCCGTTCTGGTTCATGATCGACCGCATCGTGCGGTCCGACTTCTATCTCTATGCCGAACCATCCGACGGCGCCGCCGAACTGACCGGCCTCCATGAGGCGCTGAATCCGCCGCCCGGCGGCGAGCCGTTCGAGCCCCATATCACGCTCGGCGTTTTCCAGCAGGCGGTCGAGGCCGAGCAGGTCGCGCGCATCGTCGAACGCCAGCATCTACCCATGCATGGCCGGGTCGAGGAGCTGGCGCTGCTGCGCCGCGAGGGCGAAAGTCTCGCAACCCTCGCCACCCACCGCCTCGCTGCATGAAGACGCTGCGCCGACTGGCGATCGGCTTGGCGGCGATCGTCGTGCTGCTCTTCGTCTTCGGCCGGCCGGTGACCTGGGTCCAGGCGGCACTGGTCATGTGGGATCTCGCGGCCGGTGGAGCGCCCACGCTCTGGCAGGAGGTGATGGAGGCCCCGAGCGAATATCCGACGCGCTGGGAAAGCGGGGAAGGCGATCTCTATCTGCCGGCCGGCAAGATACGGGCGGCGATGGTGCTGGTGCCAGGGGCGGCAGTGCTGGGCCGCGACGAGCCGCGCCTGAAGGCGTTGGCGCGGACCTTCGCGCGGGCCGGCTTCGCCGTGCTCGTTCCCGAGCTGCCCGAGGTGCGGAATCTGGCGCTCTCGCGGACCGACGGGGCGAGGGTGGCAAGCGCGCTGCGGCAACTGGGCAAGTGGCAGCCGGGCGCTCCGCTCGGCGTGGCGGCCATCTCCTATGCCGTCGGGCCGGCAGTCATTGCCATGCTGGAGGACGACCTGACATCGCGGGTCGCGTTTCTGGTCAGCATCGGCGGTTACCATGACATCACGGCGGCCATCCGCTTCATCACGACCGGGGCCTTTCGGCCCATGGGCGACGGCCGCGAATTCCGGCGGGAGCCCAACGGCTACGGGCGATGGGCCTTTCTCCACGCCAACGCCGGTCGCCTCGAGAGTGCCGCGGATGCCCATCTGCTGCAGGAGATCGCGCGGCGGCGTTTCCATGATGCCGGCGCCGACATCGCGTCGCTCGCGGCATCGCTGGGGCCACAGGGCCGAGCCGTGCTGGCCGTGGTCGACAATCGCGATCCCGACGCCGTGCTCTCTCTGATCGCCGCCTTGCCGGCGCGCGTCCGCCAGGAAATCGACGGGCTCAACCTCGCGCTCTACGACCTCTCCAGGCTGCGCGGCCATCTCATCCTGGTGCATGGCCAGACCGACCCGCTGGTCCCTTACAGCGAGAGCCAGAGCCTGGCGGCATCGGCGTCAGGTGCACGGGTTTCGCTATTCCTGATCGACGACATCGGTCACGTCGAGTTCAACGCCGTCAGCCTGGGCAACGCCTGGACGATGTGGCAGGCGATCGTCGCCCTGCTGGGCGAGCGGCGCTAGCGCCAGAGCGGCGGCAAGGGCGGCAGACGCACGTTGCCGGGGCGCGCCACGATACCCATCCGCGCCAGGGCGTCGCGGACTTCGCGCGGGGCGCGCACCGTCGGGGCAGCATTGACGCCGGCCAACCGGAAGAGACGATCGAGGACGCGCTGCCAGCGATCGTGCTCGTCGGGATAACGACGGATCTCGACCTGGCGCGTTTCGCCGATTCCCGCCTTGGCCTTGGCGATGCTCAACGCCAGCTGCAGCCCGCCCAGTTCGTCGACCAGGCCGGCGCGCTTGGCGTCGACGCCGCTGAAGACGCGACCGCGTGCGGCGGCGTCGAGCCTGCCGCCTTCGAGGTTGCGCGCCTCGCCGACCTGTCGCGTGAACTCTCGATAGACCACGTCCAGTTCGCGGGCGACGATCGCGCGCTGCGCCGTCGTCGGCGGCTGGAAGGAGGAATACATGCCGGCATTGGTGCCGATCGAGATCCGCTCGACCTTGATGCCAAGAGATGACAGGAGCTCCGAGGCGACGGGCCAGATGGTGAACACGCCGATCGAGGCGGTGATGGTGGTCGGCTGCGCCACGATCACATCGGCGCGAACCGCGGCGAGATAGCCTCCCGACGCCGCGACGTCGCTCATAGAGGCGATGACGGGCTTGCCCGCGGCGCGGGCACGGCCGACGGCATCGGCGATGGCGTCGGCGGCGGGATAGGTTCCGCCCGGTGAATCGACGCGCAGCACGATGGCGCGCACGTCCTTCGCGCGCGTTGCCTGCTCGAGGGCTTCGACGACGTCTTCGGCGGTGGCCACGACGTCGTCTTCGAGGAGCCCGCCATCTCCGCTCGGGCCGGAGACGATCGGACCGCTCACCCGGATCAGGGCGATGACGTCACCGCTCGGTTTCGGCCTCATGTCGTCGCCAGCGTAATCCGAGAGAGATACCAGGTCGCGCGTCGACCCTGCTCGCTGCCAGACTTCCTCCAGCGCATCGCCGCGATAGCCGATCCGGTCGATCAGGCCCTCCTGGTGCGCCCGTTCCGGATCGAAGGGCGCCGAATTGATGAGGCGCCGAACCTGCGCGGGTTCGAGCCGGCGATCGCGCGCCACATCGGTGACGACCTGGCCGAAAAGGCTGTCGAGAAGCTGCTGCAGGTTCTCGCGGGCCGGGCCGGTGTAGCCTGTCTCCAGGAAGCTGTCGGGCGCGCTCTTGTACTCGTAGCGCTTCCCGCCCTCGACCAGCACGCCGAACTTGTCCAAGGCGCCTTTCAGGAAGGGCGTCTCGACAGCGATCCCGGTCACGGCAAAGCCGCCGCTGGGCTGCAGCCAGATCTGCTCGAGTGCGGAAGCGAGGTAGTAGTCACCGAGATGGCTTCCGCTGCCGCCCAGTGACTCGGCGAAGCCGACAGCGAACTTGCCCTTGCCGCGGAAATTGGCGATCGCCTGCCGAAGTTCCTGGACGCGGGCCAGTCCGGCCTGATCATCGCCGATCTCGACATACAGGCCGACGACACGAGGATCGTCGGCCGCCTGCCAGAGAAGTTGGACGACGTCGACGAGGTCGCGCGAGCTGCCGAACAAGCGGCCGAGCAGCAGGTCGGAGGACGCTGCTTCGGGCGGGACGCTACGCAGGTCGAGCGACAGCACCATGGATCGCGGCAGCGGCGCCGGCGAAAACGGGCCAGAGGCGATCAGGGCAATGCCGCCGCCGACGGCAATCAGGGTGAGGACGCCCACGGTCGCGAGCAGGCCAACGATAAATCGCCACATGGCCAGTCTCCGTTCAGCTCTCAGGATTTGATCAGATTCGGCTGAAATGCCTTCACGGCGTCAAGCATCGCCGAGGCCGAGGTGTCGAGCCCATTGTCGCGCACCATGACGGCAGCCGGGGTGCCGCGGATCGAGCGCAGGTTGTCGTCGAGGTTCCAATTCGAGAGTTTGAGATCGGCGGCCAGGAAGGTCTCGGGCGCTAGGCCGATCTGAAGCTGCGGTCGGATCGCGAGGCGACGCATGCCGACCCAGGGAATGTCGCTCCAGGGAATGCGCCGGTCGCGGCCGAAACCCAGCATGATGCCATCGTGGTCGATGACGAGCTGCGGCGTACGGTCGAGGCAACGCTTGAGGCCGATGAACACGTAGTAGGCCATTGCCAGCGCAAGTATGGAAAACATCACGAAACGCGTGTCGTTGAGCGAGATCGTGGGTGCATTGGCCGGATCCGTCACGAAACGGAAGATGACGAAGACGATCATGCCAACCGAAACGGCGGCCATGCCGATGTTGTGCAGCAATCCGTAACGCACTTCCACGGGCTTGGGTGTGGCCATCTCCGGGTTCAGCCGCACTGGGCGCGGTGGCGCAGCAGATGGTCGGCCAGCACGCACGCCACCATCGCCTCGGCGACAGGCGTGCCGCGGATCCCGACGCAGGGATCGTGACGGCCCTTGGTGCGCAGTTCGACCTCGTTACCGAAACGGTCGATGCTGCGCACGGTCGAGAGGACGGAGCTGGTGGGCTTCACGGCGAGGCGGCAGACGACGTCCTGACCGGTCGAGATACCTCCCAGGATGCCGCCGGCGTGGTTGCTGAGGAATACGGGTGAACCGTCCTTCATGCGCATTTCGTCGGCATTATCCTCGCCGCTCATGGCCGCGGTGGCGAAACCGTCACCGATCTCGACGCCCTTCACGGCGTTGATGCTCATCAGCGCCTTGGCGAGATCGGCGTCGAGCTTGTCGTAGACCGGATCGCCCAGGCCCACCGGCAGGCCCGAGGCCACGACCTCGATCACCGCGCCGCACGAGCTGCCGCGCTTGCGCACGTCGTCGAGATAGCCTTCCCAGCCTTGGGCCGCCTGCCGGTCGGGGCACCAGAAGGGATTGTCGCCGGTCGCGTCCCAGTCCCACTTGGTGCGGTCGATCTTCTGGCTGCCGATCTGCACCACGGCGCCGCGGATGGAAACGCTGTCTCCCAGGATTTTCCGAGCGATGGCGCCGGCGGCAACGCGGACCGCGGTCTCGCGCGCCGACTGCCGGCCGCCGCCGCGATAGTCGCGCACGCCGTATTTCTTCAGGTAGGTGTAGTCGGCATGGGAGGGTCGGAACCGGTCCTTGATCTCCGAATAGTCGCGGCTGCGTTGGTCGATATTGTCGATGTGCAGCGCGATCGGCGTGCCGGTGGTGACGCCCTCGAATACGCCGGACAGGATTTTTACCATGTCGGGTTCCTGGCGCTGGGTGACGAAGCGCGACTGACCGGGGCGGCGCTTTTCCATCCAGACCTGGATGTCGGCCTCGTCGAGGGGAATGCGCGGCGGCGTGCCGTCAACCACGCAGCCGATTGCCGGCCCGTGACTTTCCCCCCAGCTCGTGAACCGGAAAAGAGTGCCGAAGCTGCTGCCGGCCATGGCCGCCGGCCTACTCGCCCTCGAAATTGCCGAGCAGCTCGGCGATCTGCTTGGCCGACGAGGTATTGATCATGCCGACGACGTGATAGCCGGCGTCGACGTGCATGACCTCGCCCGTCACCGCGGTGCCCAGGTCCGACAGCAGGTAGAGGCCGGCATTGCCGACTTCCTCGGTCGTGACGTTGCGCTTCAGCGGCGAGTTGAGTTCATTCCATTTCAGTATATAGCGGCCGTCGTTGATGCCGGCGAAGGCCAGGGTCTTGATCGGTCCGGCCGAGATGGCATTGACGCGGATCTTCTGCTCGCCGAGATCGGCCGCCAGGTAGCGCACGCTCGCCTCGAGCGCTGCCTTGGCCACGCCCATGACGTTGTAGTGGGGAATGACGCGCTCGGCGCCGTAGTAGGTGAGGGTGAGCAGGCTGCCGCCGTTCTTCATCAGCGGCACGGCGCGCTGCGCCACCGAAGTGAAGGAGTAGCAGCTCACGTTCATGGTAAGCTGGAAGTTCTCGGGGCTGGTGTCGAGGTAGCGGCCCTTCAGCTCGTCCTTGTTGGAAAATGCGATGGCATGGACCAGGAAATCCAGCTCGCCCCAGCGCTTGCCGATCTCGGCGAAGGTGGCGTCGATGCTGGCGGCGTTGGTGACGTCGCAGGGCAGGATGATGTCGCTGCCGATCGAGCTGGCCAGCGGCCGGACCCGCTTTTCGAGGGCCTCGCCCTGGAAGGTGAAGGCTACCTTGGCGCCATTGTCGTGGCAGGCCTTGGCGATCCCCCAAGCGATCGAGCGCTCGTTGGCGACGCCCATGATCAGGCCCTTTTTTCCGGCCATCAATTGTGCAGCAACGGTCATTCCTTGTTCTTAGCGGGGGATGGTCATTGGGACAAGATGCCGGTGGTGGAAGGCTTCGGCGGCCCCCTATATTGTGGGTCATGATCCGGGAGAAATCCGACCCCCTGGTGCTCTTCGGCGACTGGTACGCCGAGGCCGCCAAGAGCGAGCCCAACGACCCCAACGCCGTGGCCCTGGCCACCGTCGGGCCCGACGGCACGCCCTCAGCACGCATGGTCCTGCTCAAGGACTACGATTCGGCCGGTTTCGTGTTCTATACCAACTACGAGAGCCGCAAGGGCCAGCATTTGCTGGCTCATACCAAGGGCGCGTTGCTGTTCCATTGGAAGTCGCTCCGCCGTCAGGTCCGCCTAGAAGGCCCGGTGGCGCAGACGAGGCCGGAAGAGGCCGATGCCTATTTCGCGACCCGCGACCGCGGCAGCCAGATCGGCGCCTGGGCCTCCGAGCAGTCCCGCCCACTCGACGGTCGATTTGCCCTGGAAAAGCGCGTGGCCGAGTACACCGCCAGACATGTGATCGGCGCCGTGCCGCGGCCGCCTCATTGGTCCGGCTTCCGCCTGCAGCCCGTGCTGATCGAGTTCTGGCGGGACGGGGCGTTTCGGCTGCACGACCGGCTCGAATACCGCCGTCGGACGCCCGATGAGCCATGGGCCGCCCGGACGCTCTTCCCCTGAGGCGATGATGGCGGCCGATCTTCCGCGCCTGATGCGGGCCGCGACAATCGTCTCGATGTCGGTGGCGGTGATTCTGATCGGCGCCAAGACGGCGGCCTGGCTGGCCACCGAGTCGGTCAGCATGCTGTCGTCGCTGGTCGATTCGTCGCTCGACTTCCTCGCTTCCCTGGTGACCTTCCTGGCCGTCCGCCAGGCATTGACGCCGGCAGATGCCGACCACCGGTTCGGTCATGGCAAGGCGGAGGCCCTGGCCGGGCTCACCCAGGCGGGCTTCATCGCCGCCTCGGGCGGCGGCCTGCTGCTGACGGTCGGCGATCGCCTCCTTCATCCGCACGAGGTTCAGCGCGAGGCGGTCGGTGTGGCGGTCAGCCTGCTCGCCATCGTGCTCACGCTCGGCCTGGTGATCTTCCAGAACTATGTCGTTCGACGTACCGGCTCGATCGCCATTGGTGCCGACAAGGCCCACTACATGACCGACCTCGTGAGCAACATCGCGGTCGGCGCCGCGCTGTTCCTGTCGGGGCGCTTCCACCAGCCGCTGATCGATGCCGGCATGGCGGGCCTAGTGGCGCTCTACCTGCTGCATGGTGCCTGGCAGGTCGGGCGCGGTTCGCTCGACGTGCTGATGGACCGCGAGCTGCCGGATGCCGATCGGCTGCGCATCGTCGATATCGCCAAGCGCCATCCCGAGGTGCAGGACATTCACGATCTGCGCACCCGGTCGTCGGGTCTTACCAGGTTCATCCAGCTCCATATCGAGCTCGATCCCATGCTCCCCCTCACGCGCGCGCACGAGATCGGCGACCAGGTCGAGGCCGATATCCAGGCGGCGTTCCCGGATGCCGAGATCATCCTCCACGTCGATCCCTTCGGCGTCGAGGAGCGGCGTGTCGGGTTCGCCTGAGGCCGTGGGCGCCCGGCCGTCCTTCGTCGTCGAGGACCAGTCGGAGGTCATCGATTTCCTCGCCGCCCGGCTGGCGCCGGCGCGTCGCGTCGACACCCACGGCGCCGTCGTGTTCCTGTCGGGCCAGCGCGCCTACAAGCTGAAGCGCGCAGTGAAGTTCCCGTACATGGATTTCTCGACGGCGGACCGACGCGCCGCCATGTGCGCCGCCGAGATCGACATCAACCGCCAGCTCGCGCCCGAGGTCTATCTGGGGGTTGCGCCGGTCCGGCGTGGCCGCGACGGCGAGCTCGTGCTGGGCGAGCCGGGCGAACCGAGTGCCGATGCCGTCGATTGGCTGGTGGTCATGCGTCGCTTCGACGAGGACGGGCTGCTCGACCGCATGGCCACGCGCGGTGCGCTGACGCCAGAGCTGATGACGGCGCTGGGAGCGCGCATCGCCCGCTTCCATGACGGATTGCCGGCGATCACGACGGGGTTCAGCGGGCCCGATGATTACCGCCACTCGGTGGCGGCCGACGTGCGGCAGATGCGCGACGCGGGCGAACGCCTCGATCCGCCGACCAGCGAGGCACTGGCGGAGGCGATGCCGCGCGCGCTAGAGCCGTTCGTCGATCTGGTGGCGCGGCGCCAATCGGCGGGGGCGGTGCGGCGCTGCCACGGCGACCTCCATCTGCGCAATATCGTGCTGCTGGCCGGCGAACCGGTGCCATTCGACGCCATAGAATTCTCCGACAAGATCGCCAACATCGACGTGCTCTATGATCTCGCCTTCACGCTGATGGACCTGTCGCGGCAGGGCCTTGAGGCGCTCGCCAACCGGCTGCTGAACGAGTGGTTGTGGCGGATCGCTGACGTACCGGCGGCGCCGCATGACGAAGCGCTTGTCCTGCTGCCGCTGTTCCTGTCGCGGCGGGCCGCCATCCGCGCCTATGTCGACTCGGCGGCAGCCGCCGTCAGCGGCGCCGACAACGCGCCCGCGCGCGCCTACCAGCGGGCCGCACTTGCCTTCCTGCAGCCGGCGCCGCCGCGCCTCCTTGCGGTCGGCGGCCTGTCGGGCAGCGGCAAGACGACTCTGGCGCTGAAGCTCGCGCCCGAGATCGGCCGGACTCCCGGCGCCGTGGTGGTGCGCAGCGACGTCGAGCGGAAGCGACTGTCCGGTATCGGACTGAACGAGCGCATGCCGGCTGGCAGCTACACGCCGGACTTCTCGGCCCGTGTTTATGCCGCGCTTCAGGAGCGGGCCGAACGAATCCTGCGCGCTGGCCAGAGCGTCGTGCTCGACGCCGTGTTTGCCCGTGAAGACGAACGTCGGGCGGCCGAAGCGCTGGCCGCGAGGGTGGGGGTGCCGTTCGAGGGCCTCTGGCTCGATGTGCCCAAGGACGTGGCCCAGGCCCGCGTCGCCGCCCGCAAGGGCGACGCCTCGGATGCCACGCCCGACGTCGTCGAGCGTCAGTTCGGTTACGACCTCGGCGACATCGGGTGGAAGCGGCGACCTGCCGGCAGCTAGGCCCGCTTCTTGGCTGTCGCGCTGCGCGGCAGGTGGCGCACGAGATACTGGCCGGTGTAGCTCTCGGCCACCTTCACGATCGCCTCGGGCGGACCTTCGGCGACCAGCCGGCCGCCGCCGGCGCCGCCGTCGGGACCGAGGTCGAGCACCCAGTCGGCGGTCTTGATGACTTCGAGATTGTGCTCGATCACCAGCACCGTGTTGCCGGTCTCGACCAGGCGATGAAGGACTTCGAGCAGCTTGCGCACATCCTCGAAATGCAGGCCGGTGGTCGGCTCGTCGAGGATGTAGAGCGTGCGGCCGGTGGCGCGGCGCGACAGTTCCTTGGCGAGTTTTACGCGCTGCGCCTCGCCGCCCGACAGGGTGGTCGCCTGCTGGCCGATGTGGATGTAGCCGAGGCCGACCTGTTGCAGGGTCAGCAGCTTGTCGCGGATGACCGGCACCGCCTTGAAGAACTCGCAGCCCTCGTCGACCGTCATGTCGAGCACGTCGGCGATCGACTTGCCGCGGAAGACGATTTCCAGCGTCTCGCGGTTGTAGCGCTTGCCCTTGCAGACGTCGCACTGGACATAGACGTCGGGCAGGAAGTGCATCTCGATTTTTATGACGCCGTCGCCCTGGCAGGCTTCGCAGCGCCCGCCCTTGACGTTGAACGAGAAGCGCCCGGGCTTGTAGCCGCGCTCCGTCGAGTCCGGCAGCTGCGAAAACCAGTCGCGGATCGGCGAGAAGGCGCCGGTGTAGGTAGCGGGATTGGAGCGCGGCGTGCGGCCGATCGGCGACTGGTCGATGTCGACGATCTTGTCGAGATGGCCGACGCCGTCGAGGCCGCTGTGCACGCCGGCGTGCTCGCGGGCATTGTTTAGCCGCTTGGCCAGTGCCTTGTAGAGCGTCTCGACGATCAACGTGCTCTTGCCGCTGCCCGACACGCCGGTGACGCAGGTGAAGGTGCCGAGCGGGATGCTGGCGGTCACGTTCTGGAGATTGTTCTCCTTGGCGCCTTTCACCGTCAGCCAACGTCCGCCCTTGCCCTGAGGGGGCGGCTCGCGCCGCACCTTGGGAATGGGGATCTGGCGGAAGCCGGAGAGATACTGACCGGTGAGGCTGGCGCTGTTGCGCATGACTTCCTCGGGCGTGCCCTGGGCAATGACGTGGCCGCCGTGCGCGCCGGCGCCCGGTCCCATGTCGACCAGATGATCGGCCGAGCGGATGGCGTCCTCGTCGTGCTCGACCACCAGCACCGTGTTGCCGAGGTCGCGCAGCCGGGTCAGCGTCTTCAGCAGCCGGTCGTTGTCGCGCTGGTGCAGGCCGATCGACGGCTCGTCCAGCACATAGAGCACGCCGGTGAGGCCCGAGCCGATCTGGGAGGCGAGCCGGATGCGCTGGCTTTCGCCGCCCGACAGCGTGCCCGAGCCACGGTCGAGCGTGAGGTAGCTCAGGCCGACGTTGTCGAGGAAGCCCAGCCGCTCGTTGATTTCCTTCAGGATGCGCTCGGCGATCTCGCGCTGCTTGGCCGTGAGCTTGGGCGGCAGGTCGAGGAACCACTTCACGGCGTCGCCGATCGAGAATTCGGTGACCTGGCTGATGTGGAGTCCGCCTATCTTGACGGCGAGCGCCTCGGGCTTCAGCCGCGCGCCGCCACAGACCTCGCACTTGCTCTCGTGCTGGAAGCGCTCGAGCTCCTCGCGCACCCAGGAGGAATCGGTTTCCTTCCAGCGGCGGTCGAGGTTGGGGATCACGCCTTCGAACGGCTTGGTGGTCTGGTATTGGCGAATGCCGTCGTCGTAGCGCATGGCGATGGACTCGCCGCCGCTGCCATTGAGGATCGTGTCGCGGACCTTCTTGGGCAGGTCGCGCCACGGCGTCGACATCTTGACCTTGAAGTGCTTGGCGATGCTCTCGAGCGTCTGCATGTAATACTGGCCCGAGGAATCGGCCCATGGCGCGATCGCGCCTTCGGCCAGCGACAGACGATCGTCCGGCGCCACCATCTCGGGATCGAAGAACATCTTTACGCCGAGGCCGTCGCACGCTGGGCAGGCGCCCTGCGGCGCATTGAATGAGAACAGCCTGGGCTCGATCTCCTCGATGGTGAAGCCCGAGACCGGGCAGGCGAAGCGGGCCGAGAACACCGTGCGCTCGCCTGAATCGGCATTCTCGGCGATGGTGAGTCCCTCGGCTAGGGTAAGGGCGGTCTCGATCGAGTCGGCGAGCCGGTTGCCGAGATCGGGTTTCACCACGATGCGGTCCACGACCACGTCGATGTCGTGCTTGTATTTCTTGTCGAGCGCCGGCGCCTCGGCGATCTCGTAGAGCTTGCCGTCTATTTTTACGCGCTGGAAGCCCTTGCGCTGTAGTTCCTGCAGTTCCTTGCG
This sequence comes from Alphaproteobacteria bacterium RIFCSPHIGHO2_12_FULL_66_14, assembly GCA_001767945.1. Taxonomy (GTDB): domain Bacteria; phylum Pseudomonadota; class Alphaproteobacteria; order Reyranellales; family Reyranellaceae; genus Reyranella. The sequence continues at coordinate 21,045 of MEMN01000042.1, forward strand.
ATACTCGCCCTTGCGGCCGCGCACGATGGGCGCCATCAGGTAGAGGCGCGTGCCGTCAGCCATCGCCTTGATGCGGTCGACCATCTGGGAAACCGTCTGGCTCTCGATCGGCAGGCCGGTGGCCGGCGAGTAGGGCACGCCGACGCGGGCAAACAGCAGGCGGAGATAGTCGTA
>MEMN01000042.1:21231-22572 GCA_001767945.1 Alphaproteobacteria bacterium RIFCSPHIGHO2_12_FULL_66_14
GTGCCGACGGTCGAGCGCGGGTTGCGCGAGGTCGTCTTCTGCTCGATCGAGATCGCCGGCGACAATCCCTCGATGGAATCGACGTCGGGCTTCTGCATCAGTTCCAGGAACTGACGGGCGTAGGACGACAGGCTCTCGACGTAGCGGCGCTGGCCCTCGGCATAGCCGGTGTCGAAGGCGAGCGAGGACTTGCCGGAACCGCTCAAGCCGGTGATCACCACCAGCCGGTCGCGCGGCAGATCGAGGTCGACGTTCTTGAGATTGTGCTCGCGCGCACCACGGATCGAAATGAAGCGGTGCGGCTCGGCGACGGGTAAGCGGGACTTGGCCATTGGGACCGGAGAATAGGGTATGCGCGGGACCACCGCATATGGCGATTAACCCCCAACCCCGCCAGCCCTGATATCAGGTCGCCAGTGCTTGCGCTGCTAGCACGCGATCCGTGGGCCGATCGTTCATCAGCAACTGCAGGGTGCCGGCGGCCAGCCCGACCAGGACGCCGATTTTCCAGGCGAGGTCGTAGGAACCCATCAGATCAAAGAGATAGCCGCCGCCCCAGGCCCCGAGGAAGGAGCCCGCCTGGTGGCTCAGGAAGGCTATACCGGTAAGGGTCGACAGGAAGCGCAAGCCGAAGATCTGCACGACCAGGCCGTTGACCAGCGGAATGACGCCCAGCCACAGCGTGCCCATGGCGGCACCGAACAGCACGACGCTGAGCGGCGTCGGCGGAAACATGAAGAACAGAGCGAGCGTGAGGGAGCGCAGGAGATAGATGCCGCCCAGCAACAGGCGCTTGGGATAGCGGTCGCCCAGCCAGCCGAACAGCCAGGAACTCAGGATGTTGAAGCCGCCGATCAGCATCAGGGCGATGGCGCTGTAACTCGCGTCCATGCCGCACTGAGCGAGGTAGGTCGGCAGATGGGTGGTGAGGAACACGAGTTGCAGCCCGCAGACGAAGAAGGCGATCGCCATCACGACATAACCGCTGTGGCGGCGCGCCTCCTCGAGGGCGCCCATCAGCGTCAGGTCGCGGTCGGTCGGCAGGCTGTTGGGCAGCTTGTCGGCACGGCTGCCGATCCAGGCGGCCGGCAGCATGGCGAAGGCGAGAATGACGAAGGCCCAGACGGCAGCCCGCCAACCGTCGGTATTGAGAAGGTAGGCGGCAATCGGCGCCGTCACCATGGTGCCGACCGAGCCCGCGGCCGAGACGAGGCCGAAGGCAAGCGTGCGCCGGTTCGGCTCGACCACGCGAGCGGCGATATTGGCCGTGATGCCCGAGGTCGTGCAGGCGAGCGCCACGCCGATCAGCACACCAGCTCCCAGCACGATCGCAAGGGCGCC
>MEMN01000042.1:22608-27204 GCA_001767945.1 Alphaproteobacteria bacterium RIFCSPHIGHO2_12_FULL_66_14
ATCGGCTGGCTGAGCCCCCAGGCGACCTGCTGCACGGAAATCGCGAGGGCGAAGTCGGAAATGGCGATGCCCAGTTCCTTGGATGCCGGCGCCTGAAACAGGCCGAGATTCTGCCGGATGCCCATGGCGAGGGTCATCATCAGCGCCGCCCCGCCCAGCATGGCGTAGGCCTGGCCGCGGGAGACCTCGGAAACGTGGAAGGGTTTGCTCATGAGGCCGGAGGATAGGGGAGGGCTTGCTTGCACGGCCAATGAATTGTCGGAGGGCTGCCATGAGCCAGCCTCACGTCGGGTCTCTGGATCGGCACAACCCAAAATTGGTGGCTGCCCACAGGCGGGTAGGGCTACCTTGCGCGCCGTGAGGTAGGTGCCGCGACCCGCGGCACCGGGAAAGCGAAGGAGGCCCCCATGGCGGGCAGCGTCAACAAAGTCATTCTCGTCGGCAACCTGGGTCGCGACCCGGAAGTGAAGTCCATGCAGGACGGCCGATCCATGGTGAACATGTCGATTGCCACATCGGATACGTGGCGGGATCGCCAGAGCGGCGAGCGCAAGGAGCGCACCGAGTGGCACCGCGTCGTCATCTTCAACGAGAAGCTGGCGGAAGTCGCCCAGAAGTTTGTGCGCAAGGGCTCCAAGATCTACATCGAGGGGCAGCTCTCGACGCGCAAGTGGACCGACCAGAGCGGCCAGGAGCGCTATACCACCGAGGTCGTGATCCCGCGCTTCGGCGGCGCGCTGACGATGCTCGATGGCCGCAGCGGCGGCGAGGGCGGCGGTGGCGGTCCGGCAGGCGGCATGGACGACGATGCCGGCGGCAGTGCTCCGGCATCGGGCGGTGGCGGCGGTCGCCCGGCCGTGCGCGGCGGCAAGGCCGAGCTGGACGACGACATTCCGTTCTAGGCGGTGATCGCCGGTGCAAGCTTGGGCGAGTCCTTCCGCGTTCTCGTCCTTGGAGGCACTGGCGTTTTTGGCAGCAGGCTTTGCCGTCTTCTCGCAGGCGATGCACAGATCGTCCTGACGGTCGCGGCGCGCGACGGTGCCCGAGTTCGGGCGCTGGCCGCCGACCTCGGGATCGCCGGTATGACGCTGGATTGGCGTCGGGATCTTGATCGGCTTCTCGGTGCCGGCGGTTACGACGCGCTCGTTCATGTCGCGGGCCCCTTCCAAGGGCAGGACTACGCGGTCGCCGAAACATGCATCCGTCATCGCGTGCACTACCTCGACCTCGCCGACGACCGAGCTTTTGTCTGTGGGATTGAGCGTTTGGACGCTGTGGCGAAGGCCGCCGGTGTTTTGGTTTGCGCTGGTGCGAGCACCGCGCCGGCGATCACGGGTGCGGTCGTCGAGGCGGCGAGACGGGAGGGTGCACCCTTCGACCGCGTCGCGTTCGGTATCGTGCCGGGCAACGACGCACCGCGCGGCCGCGCGCTGGTGGAGGCCATTCTCTCCGGAGCTGGTAAGCCGATCGCCGGCCAACCGGGCCGGCGCGTGTGGAGCGACTTGCGTCGCATGCGTGTTCCGGGCCTTGGCGCACGATGGGTGGCGGCCTGCGACCTTCCGGAGCCCACCCTATTCGCCCAGCGCTTCGGCATTCGCGACACCTACGCCGGCGCCGGGCTCGAACTGTCGGTGCTCCATCTCGGCCTTTGGCTATTGGCTACCCTGGTACGGCTGGGCCTCATTCGGACACTGGAGTCCGCCGCACGGCCGCTTGCTGCGGTCGCCGATCGCCTGCGTGGCTTCGGGACGGATCGCGGCGGCCTGCGGATCGATCTCGACGGGCCGGAAGGCCGTCGCACCTGGTGCTTGCTGGCCGAAGGCGGTGATGGTCCGTTTGTTCCCGTAACCCCTGCGGCGACCCTCGTCCGCAAGCTGGCGCGTGGCGAAGTGACGGCCCGGGGCGCCATTCCCTGCCTTGGTTTGCTGTCCTTGTCCGAAATCGAGGAAGAGTGGCGCCGGTCAGGCCTGCAGATTGCCGCCGGTTGGGGAGAGGAGGGCTCGACGCTTCGTCCCTCGCTCTATCGACGTGCTCTCGGTCAGGCCTACGACCGGATGCCGCCCGCCTGGCAAAGGCTGCACGATTGCGGCCCGTCGGTCTGGAAGGGGAAGTGCTCGGTGGACGGCGCGCGAACCCTTCCTGGTCGCGTCGTATCGTGGCTGTTCCAGCTGCCGTCGGCTTCGGGCGATACGCCCATCGCCGTCGAGTTTGCCGTCCACGATGGCCGCGAGACCTGGACACGGCGGGTAGGCGGCCGAACGATGCGCTCGCAGCAGCACATTGGCCTGCGCAAGCCTCGCGGGTGGATTGTCGAGAAATTCGGCCCGTTTTCTTTCGACCTTGCGCTGCCGCAAAGCGACGGGCGAGTCGATCTGGCGATGTCTGGCGCCCGGTTCCTCGGTGTCCCGCTGCCCCGCATGCTGTGGCCCAAGATCAAGGCGTTCGAGACCGCCGAAGGCGAACGCTTCCTGTTCGACGTCGAAATCGGCCTGCCTCTGATCGGTCGGTTGGTGCGTTATCGCGGGTGGATCACAGATCGATGAAGCGATCGAGCGTTTGTGGTGTCGGCACGAAGCAGGCGTCGCGACGTCCAAACCAGCGATAGCGACTGCGCGCGATGATGTCGTAGATCGGGTCGCGCAAGATGGCCGGGATCAGAAGCAATGGCTGCAACCACCGGACGGGCCCGCTTAGGTAGCGCAGCGCGCGCAGGACCGCGGTGGACCTTGTATATACCGCGTCGCCGTCGAACAGCAGGATGGTTCGGTCGAACGTGTCGCCCGGCAGATCCATCGCGTCGAGCACGCGTCGACCCAAGGCCGATTGTGCGCTGGCAAACTTCAGCTGTCCGTTCGGGTCGCGCGCCAGACAAAAAGCCACGAAGCGGCTGCACAATACGCAGTAGCCGTCGAAGAAGTAGAGGGGACGGGGCAGATCGGACAGCGCCGATGGTGCCCTCACGCCGGCAGTCCCATCGCGCGTAGCGCCCGGGCGGTCTCGTCGGCAGAGCGGTGGTGGATGGCGCTCATGCCGAACGACTGGGCCCCTTCGACGTTTGTCAGGACGTCATCGATGAAGATCGCGTCGCCCGGACGAAAGCGGCCGGCGCGACAGACGAGATCGTAGATCTCGGGCTGTGGCTTGGAGCAGCCCACGGCTCCCGACACCACGTAGTCGCGGAAGCGGCCGAGGAAGGGGTGCCGACCGTGGGCCGGTCCCCGAAGCCAAGCGTCGAGGAACCCGGGAGCATTGGACAGAAGGTACAGAGGTGTTCCGGCGCGGTGGAGCCGCTCGACCAGGTCGGCCATCTCGGGAAAGGCGTGGTCGCACATCTCGTCGAACCGATCGTAGAAGGCCGCGATCAGTGCCTCCTGGCCGGGATTTTCTGCCTGTAGACGGCGTGTCGATTCCGCCGGGTCGCCGCCATGGTCCTGCACCTGGTGCCATTGGGAGGTGGTCACCGTGGCGAGGAAACGCTCCATTTCCTGGGGATCGGGGATCAGCTTGCGGTAGAGGTGGCGCGGGTTCCAGTCGAGCAGGACACCGCCCATATCGAAGACCGCGACCGAAGGCGTTTTAGAGGCTGTTTCTGCGGGCAATCCGAGACCTTTCCGGCGGCCGTTGGGCGCGACAATTTAGCCAATAAAATCAATTGGTTAAAGACCAGTCCCCAAAGCGTTTTCTGTTGGTGTTCCGGAGCTAGTTTGGTAGGGTGCCGCCTTGTTCGGCCGGGCCCTCTGGCGGGGCCAAAATAACGAGTAAAAACCAGGTTTCCGTGAGCGACGAAACGATCCTTCCGCCACCGCCGCCGCCCTCCGACGCGCCCCCGCCGCAGCAGCCTTCGCACGATATCGCGCCGATCACGATCGAAGAGGAGATGCGTCGCTCCTACCTCGATTACGCGATGAGCGTGATCGTCGCGCGCGCCTTGCCCGACGCGCGCGACGGCCTGAAGCCGGTGCAGCGCCGCATCTTGCACGCGATGAAGGAAAGTGGCTTCGACTCGACGCATGCCTTCCGCAAGTCGGCACGCATCGTCGGCGAAGTGATGGGTAAGTACCATCCGCACGGCGATCAATCGATCTACGATGCGCTGGTGCGCATGGCGCAAGATTTCTCCATGCGCCTGCCGCTGATCGCGGGGCAGGGCAATTTCGGCTCGATGGACGCCGATCCGCCAGCGGCGATGCGCTACACCGAGGCGCGCCTGGCCCGTGTTGCCGAGACGTTGCTGGCGGACATCGGCAAGGACACCGTCGATTTCCAGCCGAACTACGACGAGACCACGCTGGAGCCCACGGTTCTGCCGGCGGCGTTCCCGAACCTGCTGGCCAACGGCGCGGGCGGTATTGCCGTCGGCATGGCGACCAACATTCCGCCGCACAACCTCGGCGAGCTGATCGATGCCTGCTGCGGGTTGATCGACAATCCGGAACTGACGATCGCCCAGCTCATGGAACACGTGCCGGGTCCGGACTTCCCGACCGGCGCCACCATCCTCGGCCGCAACGGCATTCGTGCCGCCTATGAACTCGGCCGTGGCTCGGTGATCATGCGGGCCAAGACGCGGATCGAGGAGGGACGCGGCGGCCGCGA
>MEMN01000042.1:27219-33704 GCA_001767945.1 Alphaproteobacteria bacterium RIFCSPHIGHO2_12_FULL_66_14
TGCGCGACAAGCGGGTCGAGGGCATCTCCGAAGTGCGCGACGAGAGCGATCGCGACGGCGTGCGCATGGTGATCGAGCTGAAGCGCGACGCCATGGCCGATGTCGTGTTGAACCAGCTCTACCGCTTCACGCCGCTGCAGACCTCGTTCGGCGTCAATTCGCTGGCGCTGGACGGCGGCCGGCCGAAGTTGATGAACCTCAAGGAGCTGCTCGAGGCGTTCATCCGCTTCCGCGCCGAGGTCATCACGCGGCGGACCAAATTCGAGCTCAACCATGCGCGCGATCGTGCCCATGTCTTGGTTGGCCTCGCCATCGCCGTCGCCAACATCGACGAGGTGATCGCGATGATCCGCCGGGCGCCCGATCCGGTGGTCGCACGCGAGCGGCTGATGGCCAAGGAATGGCCGGCCGCCGACGTGGCGTCACTTATTTTGCTGATCGCCGAGCCGGGTCGCGAGGTGGCCGCCGACGGCACCTACAAGCTCTCCGAGGCGCAGGCCCGGGCCATCCTCGAACTGCGCCTGCAGCGCCTGACCGGCCTGGAGCGCGACAAGATCGCGGAGGAGCTGGGCGAGGTCGCCAGGCTGATCGAGGGTTATCTCGAGTTGCTGGGCGATCGCGACAAGCTCTTCGCGCTGATGCGCAAGGAGCTGATCGAGATCAAGGAGCAATTCGCGACGCCGCGCCGTACCGAGATCCTCGACAACGAATTCGAGCAGGACATCGAGGACCTGATCCAGCGCGAGGACATGGCGGTCACCGTCACGCACGGTGGCTACGTCAAGCGCGTGCCGGTGTCGGCCTATCGGGCCCAGCGCCGCGGCGGCAAGGGCCGCTCGGGCATGGCCACGCGCGAGGACGATTTCGTCTCTAGCCTGTTTATCGCCAATACCCATACGCCGGTGCTGTTCTTCTCCAGCCGCGGCATCGTCTACAAGCTCAAGGTCTGGAGACTGCCGCTCGGCGCACCGCAAGCCAGGGGCAAGGCCTTCGTCAACCTTTTGCCGCTCAGCGAAGGCGAGACGATCAGCGCGGTGATGCCGATGCCGGAGGACGAGGCGAGCTGGGCAACGCTGCACGTCATGTTCGCCACGGCGCGGGGCGGCGTGCGGCGCAACGAGCTCAGCGATTTCGTCAGCGTCAACCTGAGCGGCAAGATCGCCATGAAATTCGAGGGCGAGGACGCCGGCGACCGGCTGATCGGCGTCAGCGTCTGCGGCGAGGATCAGGATGTGTTGCTGGCGACGCGGCAGGGGCGGTCGATGCGCTTCCCGGTCGCCACGGTGCGCGTGTTCCAAAGCCGCGCCTCGACCGGTGTGCGCGGCATCGCGCTGGCGGAAGGCGACGAGGTGATCTCGATGTCGCTGTTCGACAGCGGCAAGGGCATTCCGACCGAGGATCGCGACGCCTACCTCCGCCAGTCACGGGCGCTGCGTCAGGCCGAGAACGCCGCCGAAAACGCCGAAGAGGAAACGGCGGCGTCGGAGGATGCAGCGGCGCCTTCGACGACGCTGTCGACGGAGCGCTTTGCGGAGCTGCAGGGCAAGGAAGAATTCGTGCTCACCGTCGCCTCGTCAGGTTTCGGCAAGCGCACGTCGGCCTACGAATATCGGGTGACCGGCCGTGGCGGCAAGGGCGTGGAGCTGATGAACCTCGCCAGGGGCGGCGAGATCGTGGCGGCCTTTCCGGTGCTTGACAGCGACCAGGTGATGCTGGTCACCGACGGCGGCACCCTGATCCGTTGTCCGGTCGACGGAATTCGGATTGCGGGACGGACCACGCGTGGCGTCCGCATCGTCAACGTAAGCGACGGCGAGCGCGTCGTGTCGGCGGTTCGCATCGGTGAGGATGACGCCGGCAATGGCAGCGGCAATGGTAACAGCGAGAGCCATTCCGAAACAAACGGTGGATAAGGATCGCCCGTGTCGCTAAGACTCCGCCGCTGCATCTGGCGCACAAGGGGGAGACATGGCCTCAGAACGCACCGGGGTCTATCCGGGCACGTTCGATCCCATTACCAGCGGGCACATGGAAGTCATGCGTCGCTCGCTGCGGCTCTTCGACGAGCTGGTGATCGGGTGTGCCATCAACATCGGCAAGGGGCCGCTGTTTTCGCTCGAAGAGCGAATGGAGATCATCAGCGAGGATATCGTGGAATTCCCGGCGGCGGACAGAGCGCGCATCAAGGTCGTGCCGTTCGAGGGGCTCCTCATCCACTTCGCGCGCGAGGTCGGCGCCACTGTAATCATCCGCGGACTGCGGGCGGTTTCCGACTTCGAGTACGAGATTCAGATGGCCAACATGAACGCCCGCATGGAGCCCGACATCGAGACCATCTTCCTGATGGCCTCCGACCGGCATCAGTTCATCGCCTCATCGCTGGTGAAGGATATTGCGCGACTGGGCGGAGATACGTCGCAATTCGTGTCCAAAAGGGTGTTCCAGCGCCTGAAGGCGAAGTTCGCCAAGAGCTGACGTCACCCCCAGCGACCGCGTTGACCGTGGCGCCGGCGCACCTTATACGGGCGCCGCGCGGGGTTTCGGCCTGCAGCGCGACGCCGGAGCGAGCCCGTAGCTCAGCGGTAGAGCATCTGACTTTTAATCAGAGGGTCGTGGGATCGTACCCCACCGGGCTCACCACTGGAATCAAGAAGGAGAGATGCGGCTCATGCCGTCGGTGAGAGTTGTCAACGGCAAGCAGATCGTGGTCGAGAATCTCGACCCGTTGCAGCGTGTCTCCCGTTTCATTACGAGACCCTTCGGGCAGATGGTGCACCATCAGGACCTGATCGCCGCCATCCTGCGGCGTGAGCTTCGGGACCGGTTCAAGGGGTCGGTGGCCGGCTGGATCTGGGCGGTGATCGCCCCACTGCTGGCGATCACTGTCTATACGTTCGCCTTCACCACCAATCTGCAGTTGCCGGTCGCGGAGAGCGGCGATGGCACGCGCGTCACATACTCGTTGTTCATTTTCAGCGGCATCATCGTCTTCAACTTTTTCTCCGAGATGGCGTTTCGTGCGCCGATGCTGCTTCACGAATACACCCACTTCATCAAGCAGACGATCTTTCCCAGCGACATGCTGGCGGTGATCTCGACACTGCGGGCGACGGCCTACACCCTCATCTCCATCAGCGTCATGCTGCTCTTCCAGTTGGCGATCACCGGCAGCCTGCCCTGGACGGTGTTGCTGATGCCGCTGATCTTCATCCCTTTCATGGCGTTCCTGGTCGGTATGTCGTGGTTTCTGTGTGCCCTGGGCGCGTTCACCCGCGACGCGGGCTACTTCATGATCAACGTGGTGCCGCTGTTCATGTTCGCGACGCCGGTTTTCTATCCGCACACCTCGTTGCCGCCACCGTTCGATTTCTGGATCTACGTCAACGCGCTGACCGGCTACGTCGAGGTCATGCGCGACATCGTGTTGCTCGGGAAAGTACCGAATCCGCTCGTCTACGGCTGGGTCTTGCTCACATCGGTCGTGACCTTCTATTTCGGCTACTGGTTCTTCGACAGGTATCGCAATGTCATCGTCGACGTCATCTGAGATCGTCGTCGAGGCGAAGCACCTCGGCAAGGCGTACCAGCTTTACGCCCACCGCAGCGATTGGCTGAAGCAGGTCCTGTTCGGCTGGTGGAAGGCCTATTTCAAGCCGTTCTGGGTGCTGCGCGACATCGACCTCAGCGTCCGGCGCGGCGAGAGCATTGGCGTTCTTGGTCGCAACGGCTGTGGCAAGTCGACTTTGTTGCAGGTGATCTGCGGCATGACCCTGCCCAGCCATGGCGAACTGCGGGTGTCGGGTCGGATTGCGCCCGTGCTGGCGCTAGGCTCGACCTTCGATACGGAGTTGACGGGTCGCGAGAATGTCCTCATCGGCGGCGCCGTGCTTGGCCTCAAGCGTGCCGAGGTCCAGAAGAAATTCACCTCGATTGAAGAATTTGCCGGCATTGGCGACTACATGGACCAGCCGGTGAAGCACTACTCCATGGGCATGCGCACCCGTCTGGCCTTCTCGATCTGCGCCCATGTCGAGGCCGAGATTCTGGTGGTCGACGAAGCACTGGCTGTCGGTGACGCTGCATTCCAGCGCAAGTGCCTCGACTGGATCGATGATTTCCGCAGAACGGGCACGCTGCTCTTCGTGTCGCACTCGATGGCCGAGGTGCGTCGGCTGTGTACGCGGGCCATCTGGATCGAGGATGGCCGTATCCGCGAGCAGGGCGATCCCAACGAGGTCATTCGGTCCTACCATCGCGCGCTCCTGGTGGAGAAGGACGATGCCCACCGCTTCTCGGCGGCCGAGAGATGACGCATGGACATCGGTGCCCCTGTCTGGCTTGGGCTCGGTTGGTGGCTATTCAGCATGGCCGTGCACTGGGTGAGTGCCGCGCTCGCTCGACAACCTAGGCGGAGCGTGGGCGTGCGGCATCGAGCAGCCGATTTCAGCATCGTCGCGCCGATGAACGGCGCTGGTGACGCTCCGGCGGAGTATGTCAGGGCGCTTGCGGAACTTTCCCAGGCGGGTGCCGAGGTTCTGATTTGTGTCGCCCACGACGACGACGGTGCCGTGGCGTCGACACGGGCCCTGTGGCCGGAAGCCCCGATCCTCGTCGGCAACGACGATACCTTCAATCCCAAGATGAATAACGTGCGCAAAGGCCTCGAAGCGGCGAGCCGGAGGGTCGTGGCGCTGTGCGACGCGGGGGTTGTGTTTGGAGTCGATGAACTCTGCCGGGCCGCCGCGCCGCTGTCCGACAGGGTCGGGCTCGTGTTGGCGCTCAAGGTTGCGGTCGCGCCGGAAAATTTCGCCGCCGAAGTGGAGCGCGCATATATCGACGGGCATCAGGCGAGGTTCTTGCTCGCCGCCGACCGGTTGGGCCTTGCGGTTGCATCGGGGGGCGTGACTCTGTTGTCGCACGACACCCTGCAGCGCATAGGCAACTGGCGGGGCTTCAATCGCTGGATTGCCGACGACTATTCCGTTGTCCGCTCGGTTCGCGAACTCGGTCTTTCCACGCGTCTGGGGGATTTGATGCTGCGGCTGCCGTTGGGCCATCGGCACTGGTCGACGGTATGGCGGCGGCAGGTGCGCTGGGCGCGTACCCGGCTGCGCCTCCCGGTCTGGCCCCTGGTCTTGTGGGAGCCTGCGATCGGTTGGGTGGCCTCGGCAGCGGCCGGCGGGGTGGCGCTTGCCTGGGCCGGGGCGGGCGCAGGCGTTCTTGCTGCAGGATTGGCCGCCCATACGGCGGCATGGCTGGCCGGAGAAAAATGGTTCATGAGTGGCCGCGGCCTCGGGTTTGGAGCGAGGGCGGCGGCTGCGGCGTTGCTGCGCGAAGCCCTGGCGCCGGCGCTGATGGCTGGTGCGCTGGGAAGTCGGGCCATTTATTGGCGCGGCGCCGATCTCGGGGGGCATTGGAATAACCGCGGGGATGATACGGTGGAGAAATCCGTATGAATGATCCAGATGCGGAGAATGCGATCGCCACGATCATGCTGCCGGAGCGGGTCGATTCTGCCACCTCGGCGTCTGTCGAGACGTTGATGATCGGCGCGTTGCGTCCAGGCGCCGGGTTGATCGTGGACGGCAGTGCCGTTGTCTACATGAGTGCGGCCGGTGTGCGTGCCCTGGCAATCGTGCTTCATAGGGCGGCGGAACTGTCGGCAAGGATCGTATTTTGTTCTTTTAGCGGACCGGCGGCCGATTGCCTGTTGGTCAGTGGATTTTCACAGCTGTTCGACGTGGCGGATTCGACGGAGCAAGCCCTGTCGAGGCTGCGTCCGAAGCTCACAGGGAGCCCGGCGGACCGCTTGCACCCGCATGGCGCCACAGGCTAATTACAGGACGGGCTGAGGCTGACCATGGGAAGGGACGAGGCGCGGCACGTTACGGTGCGACCGTTCCGGACGGAGATCGGAATTTGACAATTTGGAGTTGGCTGCGCGCTGTCGCGCGACCTGCCGGCATTGTCCTCGGCTTGGTTATCGGCGTCGCCGGGTGCACAGCCCTGCCCGGCGATGGACCGTGGATGGGGGGAGCCCAAGGGACCAGTACCGAAGCATTGCCGTTCGACGTAATCGATCTCACGCCGACCACCATTGCCGCTTACCAGCAGCCGGCTAGCATCGACCGGCCCTCGATCACGAGTTCGTTGTCGGCTGGTGGCCAGGTCGCAGTCGCGCCCGGTGACGCGCTGAAGGTGCGCATTTTTGAACCCTATGAAGGCAGCATCTTCCCGACGATCCAGAAGCCGGGCGCCGATTTCGGAGTCCAACGCGTTCTCGACGACGGCACGATCAACATTCCCTTCGTCGGCACCGTCCAGGTCGCCGGCCTCAACCTCCTGCAGATCGAACGGCGTATCGCCAAGCAACTGGAAGGCAAGGCCCAGGATCCGCAGGTCATCGTCGAGTTCGTGGCCGATCGAACGCACACCGTGATGATCTCCGGCGACATCAAGAATCCCGGGCGCGTCTCCATTCTGGA
>MEMN01000042.1:33935-34916 GCA_001767945.1 Alphaproteobacteria bacterium RIFCSPHIGHO2_12_FULL_66_14
GCCAACAAGACGGGCGTCTATGTGTTCAGAATGGGGGATTTGCGGAACAATCCCGCGGCCCGCGCCCGGGTTTTTCGGCTGGACCTGATGCAGCCGGTCTCCATGTTCGTCGGACAGCAATTTGGACTGCAGCCCCGCGACGTGGTCTATGTCACGAATGCGCCCTTGTACGAGTACGACAAGATCCTGACGTCAATTTACCGTACTTTCTCGATCTATGGGGTTATCCGAAGCAGTTCCACGGTATCGTTGCCGGCGTTCTGACAGGTTTGAAGGGCAGCTAGGGCAAGATCTGGTATAAACATACATGGCGCGTGCAAGAAAATTCACATGGGGTGCGGCAGGGGTGGCGGCGTTGGTCGTTGCCGCAATCCTCGCCATGTGGATTGGGCCCAGCCGTCAGACCAGCAGCGCCCAAGATGGCATCAAGCCGGCCGGGCCTCTGATTTCTCGGGGCTATACCGATGCCCCGGCCGGCACGGCCGTGATTGCCGGCGACCCTTTGGGCGGCGCCGTCCTGCTCGAGCTTCGCATCACCGACGGCCAGAAGGTCAAGCGCGACGACGTCATCGCCGTCCTGTCGAACTATCCCAAAGCGGATGTCGCGGTCCGTTCAGCCGAGGCCGAACTGGTCAAGGCCAAGCAGCAGCGTGAGGCCATGGTCTCCGGGTTCCGCACGGCCGAAATCGCTATGCAGGAAGTGGTCGTCAAGTCGGAGGTTGAATCGAACAAGCTCAAGGCGCTCCAGATGCAGCGTTCGGGGCTGCCGCCGGACCAGAAGCAGCTCGAGTTGAGCATTGCCCAGCAGAACCTCGAGCGGGAGCAGGCCAAGCTTCGTGTCCAGAAGGAAACGCTGGAGACGGACCTCGCGCAGAACGAGACGGAAATCGGCATCATCACCGCCAAGCTCGACAATGCGCGGACCACCCGCGAACAGGCCCTGGTTCGTTCTCCGCTCAATGGCGTTGTGGTTCAAATCTA
>MEMN01000042.1:34930-67432 GCA_001767945.1 Alphaproteobacteria bacterium RIFCSPHIGHO2_12_FULL_66_14
AGCGGGTGTCCCCCAGCGGCATCGCCAAGATTGTCGACTTGAGCCAGTTGCGCATCCTGGCAGACGTCGACGAACTGCACGTCGGCCGGGTGATCGTGGGCGGCAAGGTCGAGGTCACGTTCCGGGGCAGCCCGACCGTCTACAAGGGAAAAATCTCGCGCGTGGCGCCGACAGTGAAGCGCATGCAGCGCGTCGAGCCGGATGGCGGCTCCTCGACCGATGGTCGCGTAGTCCAGGTCGAGATCGAACTCGACGATCCGTCCAGCATGCCGCAGGTGCTGGGGCGCGAGACCCGCGTCACCTTCCCCTGATGGCACTGGTTCTGCCCGCCATTCCGTCGCTGAAGCTGCGCGGCTGGCGGCCGAAGCTGTCGCTGGCCCGGCTGCGGGCGGCGGCGAGGACGGCTACGACAATGCCGCTCGGCGCCCAGCAGCTCAAGCGCCAGCGCACCAGCACGCTGCTGTCGCTAGCCGGCGTTACTGCCAGCCTGCTCGTGATCTTCGCCCAACTCGGTATCGAGCGGGCGGTTTACGATTCGGCGATCCGCCTTCATCGCACGGTGGCTGCTGATCTTGTCCTGGTTCCGTATGGCTTCAAGTCTCTGCAACTCCATGCCGAGGTTCCCGTTGCGATGACGGACATTGTGTCCGCCAACTCCTCGGTAGCGGGCACGATGCCGTTGTGGTTCGGCGTCATGTCGATGAGCCACGCCGGCATGCCGACTGCCCGGCGTATCGCCTGGTATGCAATCGATGTGGAGCGGCCGGCGATCGACGTGCCTGGTTTGCGCGAAAACCTCTACAAGCTGCGCGAGGCGCGCCGCATGCTCTACGATCGGGAATCGCGGCCTTATTTCGGCGATCTCGGCGAGATTGCCGATCGTACGGCGGAGGTGCCGGTTCTCGGCCCCCCCGACAATCGAGGGCTTTTGCGCCAGCTCTTCGTCGTCGGGACGTTCGCGGTCGGACCGAACGTTCTCAACGACGGCGCCGTCATGATGTCCGAAGGAACCATGGCCGAAGTGTTCGGCGCCTGGTGGTCGGACCGGCCGGCCTTTATCGCCATCCGGCTCGTTCAGGACGCCGACCCTGTCGCCGTGCGCCAGGAGCTCAATCGGGCGTTGGGCGGTCGCGGCGAAGTGATCACCACGGCAGAACTCGAGGCGCGCGAGAGGAGCTACTGGTCGCGCGAGACACCGGTCGGCTACATCACCGATCTCGGTTTCGTGATGGGTGTGATGATCGGCATGGTCTTCATCTACTACGCACAGTACCAGATCATCCGCTTCTATCTGCCCGAATACGCCATTCTCAAGAGTTTGGGTTACGATTGGTGGTTCTTCCTCTTCATGATCGGCCAGATCGGCGCCGCCATCATCACACCGGCCTTTCTGGTTGCGTTCACGCTGGGGCGATTTGTCTACGGAGCGACGGAAGCGGCGATGCATCTCGGCATGTCGATGGGGCTGCGTGAAATGGCCGTGGCGCTCCTGGCCTGCGTGGTCATGACGGTGGTGTCGAGCCTGTTTGCGATCCGGCGCCTCTGGAAGGTCGACCCGATCATGCTGTTCGAGTGACCATGTCCGCCAATCCCCATGGTTTTGGGCCGCCGGTCGTCGAGGCTGTGGACGTCCATCACCACTACGGTGAAGGGCCACAACGGGTCGACGTGCTGTTCGATATCAATATGCAGGTTCGCGAGGGTGAGTTGGTGATCGTCACCGGGCCTTCCGGTTCGGGCAAGACGACGCTGCTGACCATCCTGGGCACGATGCGCAGACCGTCCGAAGGCAAGCTCCGCTTGCTTGGAACCGACATCGTCGGGATCGGCGGTGCCGAACTGGATATTCTGCGCAATCGGGTGCGCTTCCTGTTCCAGAAGCGCAATCTCCTGTCGTCGCTTACGGCGTTGCAGAATGTGATCGCCGGCGTCTCGACGACGCCACTGTCGGATGTCGCCTGGGACGAACCGCGGGCGCGCCATTTGCTCGGCCTGCTGGGGCTCGCTGACAAGGCAGATTCATGGCCGGACGAACTGTCGGGCGGCCAGCAGCAACGCGTCGCCATCGCCCGCGTCATGATCGGGTTGCCGGATCTCATCATCGCCGATGAGCCGACGTCCGCCCTCGACCGCGTGGCCGGCCGGCTGGTCGTCGATCAGCTCAAGGATCTCGCCATGCGGGCGAAGTGCGCTGTGGTGTTGTCGACGCACGACGAGCGCATCTTCGACGTGGCCTCGCGCCGCCTCCATATCGAGGATGGCCGTTGCTTCGACGTGCCCATCCACTACCACTGATCGGCAGGGCGGCGTGCTGCTCTTGGCCTTCGACATCGTCGTCCTGCTCTGCCTGGCCGTGCAGTTCGCCATCGCCGGCTATTTTCTTTATCTGCTCTACTGGTTGGCCGTGCTTCCTCCGGCGGCCGAGCAAGTGCCGCTTCCGACCTCGGATCTGCCCCGGGTGCTGATCCAGATCCCGGTGTACAACGAACCGCTCGTGGTCGAACGCGCATTGGCTGCTGCGGCGTCTCTCGACTGGCCGTCCGACCGGCTGACGATCCAGCTCCTCGACGACAGCACCGATATCACCTCTGATATCGCGGTCCATGCCGTCGCACGTCACCGTCGCGATGGTGTGGAAGTCGTGCATGTTCGGCGTGCCGATCGCAGTGGGTTCAAGGCCGGTGCGCTGGCGGCCGGGATGGCGGTCTGCGACGCGCCGTATGTCGCGGTCTTTGATGCTGATTTCGTCCCGGCCTCCGATTGGCTGCGCCGCGCCATGGCAGCGATGCTCGCCAACCCGAAGGCCGCCTTCGTGCAGACCCGCATCGAATGGGGCAATGGCAGGTACAACTGGTTGACCCGCGCGCAGCGTCTGATGCAGGACGCGCATTTTGCCGTCGAGCAGGACGTTCGGGCGCGGCGGGGCGTGCCCTTCCAGTTCAACGGCACGGGCGGCATCTGGCGTCGCGCCGCCGTAGAAGAGGCCGGCGGCTGGTCGCACGACACGCTGTCGGAGGATCTCGATCTGGTACTACGTGCCCATCTCAAGGGCTGGAACGGCGTTTTCCTGATGGAGCCGCACGTGGTCGGCGAACTGCCGCAGAAGATCGACGATTTCAGTGCCCAGCAGAGTCGCTGGTCGAAGGGCTTCGTGCAGGTTGCTCGCAAGCTCATTGGTCCAATCTGGAGGTCGGACTGGCCCGCCGAGGCCAAGTTCGTGACCACGGCCCAACTCGGCCAGCAGCTCATCTTCCCGGTTCTGGTGGCAGGCGTCGTGGCGCTCGGCCTGTCGATTCTGGGCCATGGCTACCTGATGGGCGGATTCCGCTTCTTCCTGTGGTTGTGGATAGCCACGATGCTGGTCGTTCTGATCGGAATGACCTGGGGTGCTTATCGTCGCCTCGGTCGCGGCAGCGTGTTTGACTACGCAGTCACGGCAGCGAGCGTGCCGGCGTTGATCGTCTATCTCGCCATCGCCAACGCCGGAGCGATCGTGGGAGCCGGGCTCGGCAAGAAGACCGAGTTCAACCGCACGCCCAAGACCGGCAGCTGACGATCGATGGCCATTCTCGCCACCCTGGCTCTTTTCTTCGGCGCCGTGTTCGCCGTGTGTTGCGTGCTTCTGGCAGCCTTCATCGGCAGCCTGCTCTACATGGTGTTTCTGCACCATCGTCTGAAGGATGCCGGCCTGCACCGCGAGGAGATGCTGCTGTCCACGCCGTTGCCGGCCGACGCCGACCTGCCGCATGTCGTCGTGCAGATCCCGTCCTTCAACGAGGGGGCGGTGGTCCGTCGCGGCGCCGAATCGGCGGCTGCACTCGACTGGCCGAGCGACAAGCTGCATATCCAACTCCTCGACGACAGTACCGACGACACGGCCGAGATGGTCCGCGCAGTGGCGGCCGAACTCAAGGCCAAGGGTTTCGACGTAGTGGCGCTGCAGCGGTCCGATCGCAGCGGCTACAAAGGCGGCGCGCTGCACGAGGCGATGCAGAAGACGCCGCACGATTTTTTTGCGATCTTCGACGTCGACTACATTCCGCCGGCCGACTTTCTGCGCGTCTGCATGCGGCCGTTCTTCGCCGAGCCGAACACCGCGTTCGTGCAGGCCCGGTTCGACTTTCTTAATCCGTACGAGAATGCGCTGACCGAGATGCAAATGGTGACGCTCGACGCCCATCTCGGCATCGAGCAGGCGACGCGCTGCTGGGCGGGCCATCCGCTGCCCTTCAACGGCACCTGCGGCATCTGGCAGCGCGCGGCCATCGAGGCCGGCGGCGGCTGGAAGGGCGATACCGTCACCGAGGATCTCGACCTCACCTATCGCGGCTGGGTGAAGGGGTGGCGCGCGCTGTTCGTGACGAGCGTCGGCGTCCCGGGCGAACTGCCTGCCGACACCAAGACGTGGCTGCGCCAGCAGCAGCGCTGGCAGGACGGCTTCCGCCATGTCTCGATGCGCATGTTCCCGGAGATCTTGAAAAGCCGCACGATCACGCCGTCGGCCAAGGCCGCCGCGCTCCTGCACCTCTGCATGGCGCTCAACCAGCCGGTGCTGCTGGTCGGCGTGGTGTCCGGCCTGCTGGCGGCCCTGCTGGCGCCTCAGCTCATCCCGTTGCTGCTGACACTGTTTGTCATCACCGTCGTGTGGGTACTGATTTGCGCCACGACCTTCCTGCGCGCTGGCCATAACTTCATCCGGGGCGGCGAGATCCCGCCGCTCGCGTTCGGCGTGGTGCTGCTGCGCTTCGCTGGCGGCCAGGTGGCGACCGTCGTTCGGTCGCTCGGCGTCCATGTGAAGAAGGCCTTCAGCAAGCCCATGCCGGTCGTCTTCGACCGCACGCCCAAGAAGGGAGCCTAGCCCAGCACGCTTTCGCGTAACAGAGGATGATGGGCGCAGCGCAGGCCGCCGCCGGTCGAGATCGGACCATCGAAGGGCAGGGGGACTACGTCGATCCTGCGCCGGCGCAGTTCCTCGATCACGCGGGCATTGCCGGCATCGATGATGGCGCGGCCCTCCTCGAGCACGAGAGCGTTGGTCGCGAGCAGGTTCGCTTCGTCTTTGGAAACGGTGATCGCATCCCAGTCGCGGAGCGATGTCGGCAGACCATCTATGAATTTTTCCGGACACCAGACGAGTAGGCCGGGTTTGATCAGGGCCAGCGCGCAGTCGAGATGAAGGACGTTTGACCTCATCGCGACCGGAATGACCCGGTAGCTATCGCCCAGTAGCGCTTGCAGCCAGTCGGCACCCGCGAGATCGGAGGCGCAGCCGGAAATCCCGACATAGATTTCATGGCCGTTCAGCAAGGTGTCGCCACCCTCGAGGAACGGGCCATCGACGCAGCCCGGCGAGCCGAGCGGCACGCTCGACCAGAGCGCGCCGCGCTGCTGCACGGCTTGCTGGATGATAGACCGCAGCCCGTAGCGTTCGCGTTGCCGGCATTTTAGGCGGAGCGAGGCATCGATCACGTGGTTGCCGACGACGATCATGCCGTCGCGCGGGAAGAGCTGCGCGCCTTCGCCGTTGGGGGCGAGGAACCTGCGTTCGTCACCCTTCAGCCGCTCCGGCCGGTGCACGGCAACGCCCTCGCGGGCAACCAACTCGGCCAGCGCGTCGACCTGGTGTTCAATTAGGTGGGCCCATTCGGCGTCGACGTCGATCAGGCGGCGGCCGGCATGCTGGCGGCTGAACGTATCGCCCGGCGGGATCAACCAGCGCTGGGACTCTTCGTAGAAGACGACGAAATCTTCGGCCGGCGAGATGCCGATCACGACCTCGCGCAGCTTGCCCCATTCGTGATGGGCGCCGAAGAGCAACCTCAGACCCGGGCGTAGATGTCTTCGTAGCGGACGATGTCGTCCTCTTCGACATAGTCGCCGGTCTGGACCTCGACCACTTCCAGCAATTCGGAACCGGGATTGGCGAGGCGGTGGATGCCCCCAATTGGAATGTAGGTCGACTCGTTCTCGTGCAGGGTCATGATCTTGCCGTCGAGTGTCACCTCGGCCACGCCTTTCACGACCACCCAATGCTCGGCGCGCCTGTTGTGGCTCTGCAGGCTGAGTTTGGCGCCGGGATTGACGGTCAGCCGCTTGGCGCGGAAGCGCTCGCCGCGGTCGATGTCCTGATAGCTGCCCCACGGGCGGTGCATCACGGCATGCTCGGTGGCCGCCCGGTGGTTGCCGTCCGACATGCGCTGAACGACGTCCTTCAGCCGCGGAAGATTGTCGCGATGTCCGACCAGGACGGCATCGTTCATCGACACGACAACGACGTCCTCGACGCCGATCACGGCGGTCAGCGGGCCGTCGGAGCGGATGTAGGAGTTGCGCACATGGTCGATCTCGACCGGCCCTTCGGTGACGTTGCCGGCGCTGTCGGCTTGGCCGACATCGAGCAGCGCGTCCCAGGTGCCGAGATCGGACCAGCGGAACCTCGCCGGCACCACCCAGCACTTGTCGGTGCGTTCCATCACCGCGTAGTCGATGGACTTCGCGGGCGCCTTGGCAAACGCCTCGGCATCGAGGAACACGGTCGAGCCGGTCTTCTTGGCCTTGGCCACGGCTTCTTCGGCGGCGGCGGCCATGGCCGGCTCGAAGCGCGCCATTTCGGAGAGCAGCACTTCAGGCGGAAACAGGAAGTTGCCGCTGTTCCACAGCAGGCCTTCGGCGATGTAGCGCAGTGCCGTCTGGGCATTGGGCTTCTCGACGAAGGCCTCGACCTTCTGAACCGGGCCGATGCGCTCGCTGCCGGGCCGGATGTAGCCGTAGTCGGTCTTGGGCTCCGTGGGCGGGATGCCGAAGGTGACGATGCCGCCCTGCTGGACGGCGGCAAGGCCTTCACGACAGCCGTCGCGGAATTCCTCGATGCCGATCACGAGATGGTCGGACGCGAGCGCCAGCACCGCCTTGGCTCCGAGGTTCCGCGCATAGGCCGCGGCGGCGGCCATGGCGGGCCCCGAATCGCGACGCGACGGCTCGACCAGGATGTCGATTTCTACGCCGACGTCCTTGGCCTGCTTTTCAACCATGAACCGGTAGGCGTCGTTGGTGGCGATCACAGGGCGTGCAAACAAGCTACGGTCGGCGACCCGCTCGAGGGTCTGCTGGAAAGTCGAGTGCTTGCCCAAGAGCGGCACGAACTGCTTGGGCATGCTTTCGCGCGACAGCGGCCACAGTCGCTTGCCGGAGCCTCCGACCAGGATAACGGGTGTGATGAGCGACATTCAGGCGGCTTTCGTTGGCATGGACATGAAGCGGCCGGCCGAGGCCGCGTGTCGAGCCGCGATATAGCCGAAGGTGAGGGCCGGGCCAATGGTGATGCCGGCCCCGGGATAGGTACCGCCCATGACACTGGTCATGTCGTTGCCGGCGGCATAGAGGCCGGTGATTGGGCTTCCCTGGTCATCGAGCACCCGGGCATGGCCGTCGACCCGCAGCCCCAGGAAGGTGCCAATATCGCCGGGAATCAGCTTCATGGCGTAAAATGGCGCCCGTTCCAGCGGCGCCAGACAGGGATTGGGCCCATGTGCCGGATCACCGTTGAAGCGGTGATACGCATCGGTGCCCTTGCCGAAATCCGGGTCCTCGCCGCGCGCGGCATGGGCATTGAAGTGTCGGATGGTTGCCTGCAGCGCCCCGGCATCGATCTTCATTTTGGCTGCGAGTTCCGGCCAGGTCGGCGCGGCCATCAGGTAGCCGTTCTTGAGATGCGGCCCCAGCGGCAGCGGCGCCGGCCCGATCGCTCCCATGCCGTAGCGGCGAATGGCGCGGTGATCGCACACCAGCCAGCAACTCGTCTCGGCGTGTCGCCGGGAAGCCTCGACCATGGCCGGCACGAAGTCGTGGTAGGACGCCGACTCGTTGGTGAAGCGCCGGCCCGCCGCATCGATGGCGATGTAGCCGGGTTTGCCGCGTTCGTAGAAGTGCGGAAAGGGCAGAGTCGTGCCGTCGGGCTGCGGCACCAGCGACACCGGCACCCAGGCCGCCGCATAGCCGACATCCTCGGCCAATGCGCCGCCGGCGGTCTGGCCGAGTCGGATGCCGTCACCCCGGTTCCCCGGCGGCGGGGCCGAGCGGTGCTGGCGACCGTCGCGGACATGGCCGTAGTATCGTCTTTTCAGCTCGTCGTCGGCCGGGAAACCGCCGCACGCCAGCACAACGCCGCGCCGGGCCGCGATTTCTTCACGCTTGCCGTCACGCTGCACGAGGGCGCCCACTACGGCTCCGTTACGCTGGATCAGTTCGACGACTGGACTGGATAGCCAGAGAGCGATGCCGCGTTCCTCCGCCGAAAGGGCGAGTGCCGCGATCAGCGCGTTGCCGTTGGCGAGCCGCGTGCCGCGCGAATGGTTCAGCCGGTCGATGGCGTAACGCGCCGTCATGCCCGCGACATGCAGCGCCGAGCGCACCGAGCGCGTCATCCTGAAGACGTGGGGCAGGTCGCCACGGCCCAGCATCATGCCGCCGAACGCCATCATGGTCCTGAGCGGCGGGCGCAGGTCAGCAAAGCGCCGGCCGAGGCGACGTCCGTCGAACGGCAACGGCAGCAGCGAGCGCCCACCCTGGGCGGCGCCGGGCTTGGTCGGATGGTAGTCGGCCCAGATCGGCACCGCTTCGTAGCGGACGTAGGTATTGTTCTCGATGAACTCGACGGCGGGATTGCAGTTGTCGAGGAAGGCATTGGCGAGTTCGAGATTCAGCCGATTGCCGGCTTCCTGCTGCAGGTAGGTGAGCGCCTCGTTCTTCGAGTCGGCGATACCGAGCGCGCGGCCGTGTCGGTTGCCCGGGATCCAGATTACGCCGGCGGAATAGGCCGTCGAGCCGCCGAACTGCGGTTCCTTCTCGACCATCAGCACGCCGAGCCCGGCGTGGGACGCAGCGAGGGCGGCTGCAAACCCGGCGGCGCCGGAGCCCACCACCAGGAGATCCGTTTCAATCATCGCTTGGGTTCACCTGCGGTTCGGTCGATATTTTCGTCGCGCCGGCGCTTCGCCTCGGCTTCGACGGCATCGGCAAGGGCGGGGATGTGCGAGGCGATTTCGTAGAAGTCGCTGGCATAGAGAACCAGCAGCGTGGTCGGCCGCGTTGTCGCGACCGTGGCGCTGCGTGGTTGGCGCTCCAGCAATGCCATCTCGCCGAAGAACGCCCCTTCGCCGAGGTGCACCGTGCCGCCGGTGGGCAGGCGGACCTCGACCTCGCCGCTGGAGATGAAGAACATCGAGTCGCCGGGATCGCCACGCCGCACGATGATGATGCGGGAGGGATAGTAACGGGTCCGCAGCTTGCCCACGATCTCCGACAATGTGACGACCCCGAGCGCGGCGAAGATCGGCACGCGCGCGACCTGCTCCCAAACTTTGAGGTATTCGCGACGCCGCTCTTCCTGGGCGAATCCGGTCGCCAGCACGCCCGTCATGATGGCGAGTACGGTGATGCCGCTGATCATCAGGATGGAGCCGACCATGCGTCCGCCGGCGGTGAGCGGCACCACGTCGCCGTAGCCGGTCGTGGTCAGGGTCACGACCGCCCACCACAGGGCGTTGGGCAGGCTGCCGAAGGCCTGGGGCTGGCGCTCGTACTCGAGCAGGTGCGCGGCGGTCGCGGCGATGACCAGCAGGATGAAGAACAGGATCAGGACGCTGGCGATCGGTGCGCGCTCGTTGGATACGACGCGGGCCAGCGTCCCAAGCGCGGGCGCGTGCAAGCCGAGTTTCAGGATCCAGAGAACACAGAAGATCGACGCAGCGTCCGAGCCGACGATCCGATAGCCGGCCAGCCATATGACAACCGGCATGGTCGCCAACAGGCCGATCAGACCGGGCAACGACATTGCCCAATGCAGCCGGGCCATGGCGGTCGAGGTGTCCCCGTAGCGTGGCGCTTCGGGAGCGGTCCACAGGCGCAGGACGTACTCGATGAAGAACAATATCGCGACGATCCAGATGGCGTAGCGCAGGGCGTTTCGCGTGTCGGCCGGCAGATCCCCGATCGACAGCAGGATCACGGCAAACAGGCCGATGCCGAGCACGATCAGGTGCAGCGCCCGCCATCGGCGCCCGGCGTCGCTGGGTTCGGTGAAATGCAGCAGCGCATGAATGCGCGCGCGGAGGCTGGAGCCCGTGGCCGTCACGGAGCGACCATAGGCGCCCTGGCGTGCGAATTGCAACGCGAGGGAGGCCGGTTTACGGTCGCGCCCGCGTCATGGGACGGCGTTCCGGGAACAGGGGTTTGGAGCAGCGGTGGTCAAGGATTTGCGCATTGCCGTCGACATCGGCGGCACGTTTACGGATGTGGTGTTGGAGGAAAGCGGGCGGCGGCTGACGCGCAAGCTGCTGACGACGCCGCAGCGGCCGGAAGAGGCGGTTCTCGAGGGCGTACGCCTCATTTTGCGCGATGCCGGAAGAAGCTTCGGCGACGTCGAGGTCTTTGTGCACGGCACGACACTGGCGACCAACGCTGTGATTGAACGCCGCGGCGCCCGCACGGCCTTGATCGCCACGAACGGGTTTCGTGACGTTCTCGATATCGCCAACGAGAGCCGCTACGACCAGTACGACCTCACTATCGAGAAGCCGCGGCCATTGGTGCCGCGCGCGTTGCGCTTCACCGTCCCCGAACGCATGGACGTGCACGGCAAGGTGCGGCTGGCGCTCGATGAGGCCGCCGTGCGGGCGGTGGCGGCTGAGCTCGGCCGCCAGCGTATCGAGAGCGTGGCCATCGCGTTCATACACGCCTACGTCAACCCGGCCCATGAGCGGCGCACGCGCGAGATCCTCGCAGCCGAGCTGCCCCACCTCAGGGTGACGCTTTCCAGCGAGGTCTGCCCCGAGGTGCGGGAATACGAACGCACCTCGACGGCGGTGGCCAACGCCTACGTGCAGCCCCTCATGGATTCCTATCTTGAACGGATGCAGGCGGCGCTTGCTGCCGAGAAGTTCACGGGCACGATCTACCTCGTCACTTCCGGCGGCGGCCTCACTGCCATCGAGACGGCGCGGCGCTTTCCCGTGCGCCTGATCGAATCGGGGCCCGCAGGCGGTGCGATTTTTGCGGCGCAGGTGGCGGCCCGCGCCGGCGAAAGGCGTGCGCTCAGCTACGACATGGGGGGCACGACGGCGAAGATCTGCCTGATCGACGATTTCACGCCGCACACTGCGCGGCTGTTCGAGGTCGACCGGGCTGCCCGCTTCCTCAAGGGATCGGGCCTGCCGGTACGTATCCCCGTGATCGAGATGGTCGAGATCGGGGCAGGCGGCGGCTCGATCGCGCGGCTGGACGCATTGAAGCGCGTGACAGTGGGGCCAGAGAGCGCCGGCGCCGAGCCGGGGCCTGCTTGCTATGGCCGCGGCGGCCTGCATCCGGCGGTTACCGACGCCAATGTCGTGCTGGGCACGATCGACCCCAAGGATTTCGCCGGCGGTACGATCGCACTCGATCTCGACGCCGCCAAGGGCGCGCTCGAGCGCGACGTCGCCGCGGGCCTGGGGCTGTCGACCGACATGGCAGCCTATGCCGTATACGAGATGGTCTCGGAGAACATGGCGAGCGCCGCCCGCGTCCACGCCGTCGAACGCGGTGCCGTGGTCAATCAGTACAATCTGATCGCCTTCGGTGGCGGCGCGCCGCTGCATGCCGCACGGGTCGCCGAGAAGATCGGAGTGCAGCGCGTGATCGTACCGCCCAATGCCGGCGTCGGTTCGGCCGTTGGCTTCCTGGCGGCACCCGTATCCTTCGAGCTCGTGCGCAGCCGCTACATGCGGCTCGACACCTTCGACGCGGCCTCGGCCTCCGAGCTTCTCGCCGAGATGAGCGCCGAAGCGA
The DNA here is from genome assembly GCA_001767945.1 of Alphaproteobacteria bacterium RIFCSPHIGHO2_12_FULL_66_14. Classification (GTDB taxonomy): domain Bacteria; phylum Pseudomonadota; class Alphaproteobacteria; order Reyranellales; family Reyranellaceae; genus Reyranella. The sequence continues at coordinate 46,754 of MEMN01000042.1, forward strand.
CCGCGCTGGTGGCACCGGGCGCCCGCGGCATGAAGACATTCGAGCGCCGTGTCGCCTTCATGCGTTACATTGGCCAAGGGCATGAAATCCTGGTCGTGCTGCCGCCGCGGCCGCTGGTTGCGAGCGACGCCGAGGCGTTGCGCGCGGCCTACGAGCGCGACTACGCCGCCTTGTTCGAGCGCCACATTCCCAATGCGGCCATCGAAATCCTGAGCTGGTCGGTCCAGGTCTCGACCGAGACCAGCCTGCCGGCGGTGCAGGGTGCCGCGCCGACCGTGCCGGCGGCGGTGCCGGTCGGCCGCCGTGCCGTGTTCGACGGCCGCAGCGGCCGGACCACCGATGTACCGGTCTATCGCCGCGATCGGCTGCCTTCCGGTAGTACATTTTCCGGACCGGCGATCGTGGCCGAGGACGAGACCTCGACCTATATTTCGGCCAGTTTTACCGCGCACATCGACGCCTCCGGCTGTATCGTCATGAACCGGCGGGCCGGGTGAGGAGAGGATCATGAGCCAGTCCAACAGCGTCGGGCTGATCGATCTGCAGATCATGTGGAACCGCCTGATCGCGGTGGTCGAGGAGCAGGCGCAGACACTGATGCGCACCGCCTTCAGCCCGATCGTGCGCGAGGCGGGCGACCTCTCGGCCGGGATCTTCGACCTCCAGGGCCGCATGCTGGCCCAGGCCATCACCGGCACGCCAGGCCATGTGAATTCCATGGCCGAGTCGGTGAAGCATTTTCTGCGCTATTTCCCGGTCGACACCATGAAGCCCGGCGATGCCTACATCACCAACGATCCCTGGATGGGGACCGGCCACCTCAACGACTTCGTCATCACCACGCCCTGCTTCCGCAACGGCAAGCTGGTCGCGCTGTTCTCCTGCACCAGCCATCTCATGGATATCGGCGGCATCGGCTTCGGCCCGGACGCCACCGACGTGTTCATGGAGGGCCTCTACATCCCGATGCTGAAGCTGTTCGACCAGGGCAGGGTGAACGAGACCCTGATGGCGATGATCCGTGCCAACACCCGACAGCCGGTCGACACCGAGGGCGATGTTTACTCGCTCGCCGGCTGCAACGACGTCGGCGCCCGCCGGCTGGTCGAGATGATGGACGAGTTCGGCATCGACACGCTGGATCCGCTCGGCGACCATATCATCGCCCGTTCGCGAGAGGCGGTGCTTGCCGAGATCGCCAAGCTGCCCAAGGGCACATGGCACAACAGCATGACGGTGGACGGCTACGACGAGCCGGTGACGCTCAAGGCTGCGCTTACCGTCTCCGATACCGGCATCCACGTCGATTACACCGGCACCACCGGCGTCTCGAAACGCGGCATCAACGTGCCGCACGCCTACACCACGGCCTACACCGTGTTCGGGCTGGGTTGCGTGGTTGCCACTCACATTCCCAACAATGCGGGCTCACTCGAACCGCTCACCGTGTCGGCGCCCGCCGACGCCATCCTGAACGCACCCAAGCCCACCGCCGTCGCCTCGCGCCATGTCATTGGCCAGATGTTGCCGGATGTCGTCTTCGGGTGTCTACGCCAGATCATTCCCGATCGCGTACCGGCCGAAGGCACGTCGTGCCTGTGGAACATCAACGTGCGCGGTCACGTGAAAGGTGGCGAGGGCGGCAACTACGGCTTCGGTATGGCCATCACCTCGAACGGCGGCACGGGCGCCCGGCCGGACAAGGATGGTCTCTCGGCAACCGCCTATCCCAGCGGCGTGCGGGGCACGCCGGTCGAGATCGCCGAGACTCAGACGCCGCTCATCTTCTGGCGCAAGGAATTCCGTCCCGATTCGGGTGGCGCCGGCCGCTCCCGTGGCGGCCTCGGCCAGATCATGGAGATCGAGAGCGGCATCGCCGAGCCGTTCGACCTGCTCGCGGCCTTCGACCGCATCGACTATCCGGCGCGCGGTCGCGACGGTGGCGGCGACGGCGAGGCGGGTTTCGTGGCGCTCAAGTCGGGCAAGACACTCAAGGGCAAAGGCTTCCAGCTCATCCCGCCGGGCGACCGCCTCATGGTCATGACACCGGGCGGCGGTGGCATCGGCGCGCCGGCGGAACGCGGCCGCGCCCAGGTGGCCAACGATCTCGCCGACGAACTCATCTCGTCGGAGACGGCGGAGAAGCTTTACGCGTACAAGCCGCCGCAGGCGGCCGAGTAGGTTGGGTAGAAATCAACGAGCAAATGGGGGCTTCGATGAAACTGGGACGCAGGACGGCCTTGAAGGCAGGCGTGGGAACGGGTGCGGCGATGATGATCGGTGCGCCATCGATGGTGGGTGCGCAGACGCCCGTCAAACTGCCGTTGTCGACGGTGTGGCCGGACGGCAACTTCCATACCGTCAACGCCAAGAAGTTCGCCGTGGAGGCGAAGAAGGCGACGGGCGGCGCCGTCGATATCGAGGTCAAGTCGGGCGGCCAGCTCGGCTTCAAGGGACCTGAACAGCTCCGTGCGGTGCGCGACGGCCTGGTGCCGATGGCCGACATCCTCAACATCCAGCAGATCGGCGACGAGCCGATCATGGGCATCGAGGGAATCCCCTTCCTGTGCAGCTCTGCCGACGACCTCAAGGTCCTGCACAAATATCTCCGGCCCATGTACGAGAAGGTCGCGTTGAAGAACAACCAGACCATCCTCTACATGGTGCCGTGGCCCACGCAGTACCTTCACCTCAAGGTTAAGGCCGAGTCGGTCGATGCGCTCAAGGGCATCAAGATCCGTGTGCCCGACAAGAACGCGCAGGAAATGTGCAGTGCGATCGGCATGGCGCCGGCGCTGATCCCGTGGGGCGAGACCATCGCCGCCCTGTCGTCCGGTGCGGTCGCCGGCGTGTCGACCTCGGCGGTGTCGGGCGTCGACGGCAAGTTCTGGGAGTTCCTGAAGTTCTTCCACGCCACCAACCACGCCTGGTCGTCGCAGATCGTCACGATCAACAACGACACCCTGAAGAAGATCTCGCCCGCCAATCAGAAGGCGATCATGGACTTGGCCAAGAAGATGGAACCCGACTTCTGGGCGTCGTCGCTGCAGGCCGACAAGGACAGCGGCAAGAGGCTGACCGAAGGCGGCATGCAGCTCGTGCCGGTCCCGGCGGCGATGATGGCCGAACTGCAGAAGCGCACCAAGCCGATGATCGCCGAGTACTACAAGCGGGTCCCGGCGGCCGAGGCGCCCATCAAAGCCTATCTCGCCGAAATGAAGCGCGCGTGAGCACGACGCCGGCGGGCCCGAACGCAGCGGCCACGGGGCTGCTGCGGACGGTCCTCGATGGCATCGACAGACTTGGCCGGCTCGATGGCTGGTTGGGCGCCGCCTGTCTGTTCGCGCTTGCTTGTCTGATGTTGGCCGAGGTCGCCGTCCGGGCGCTTTCCGATATCTTCCCCTGGGTGCCGGCCGATATTCCGGTTGCCTGGGAGTATGGCTCGTATCTGATGGCCGGCGCTTTCACGTTCGGCGCCGCCATGACCCTGCGGGCTGGCGGCCATATCCGCGTCACCTTGGTACTGGCGCGCCTGTCGGCTGCTGCGCGTCGTTGGTTTGAAACCGTTCTGGCCGCACTGGGTGTCGCCTTCACCGGGTTTCTCGCCTACGCCATGATCCGCTTTACGTGGCAGAGCTTCGACAGCGGCCGGACCTCGATCTCCAGCGACAGCCCGCTCTGGATTCCACAGGCTTTGGTGACGTTCGGCATCTGTCTGCTGCTCATGCAGTTCATTGCCCGACTGCTGCAGGCGTTGTTCGGCCTGCCGCTCGAGGATCTCGGCATGCGCGCCGGCTCGAGCGCCGAATGACTCCGACTTCGGCGCGCTAGGCTGCCATGCTGATTGTCGTTCTCACCCTGTTCGTTGTGCTGTTCGCCTTCCTGGCGGGTGGCCTGTGGATCGGCTGGACGCTCGCCGCCACCGGCACGGTGTTGCTGGCGATCTTCCGCGACATACCGCTCGACAAGCTGCTGGCGCAGTACGCCTGGAACATCCTCACGACCCAGGAGCTGCTTGCGCTGCCGCTCTTCATCCTGATGGGCGAGATCCTGTTTCGGACCCGCCTGTCGCAGTCGCTGTTCCGCGGACTCGCCCCGTGGGCCGCGCTGCTGCCGGGGCGGCTGCTGCACGTCAACGTGATCGGCTGCACGATCTTCGCCGCCATTTCGGGCTCGTCGGCCGCGACGACCCAGGTGGTCGGCCGCATCTCGATTTCGGAGTTGACGAAGCGAGGTTACTCCCGGGACGTCGCCGTGGGTTCGTTGGCCGGGGCCGGCACGCTTGGCTTTCTCATTCCGCCGTCCAACATCATGATCATCTATGGCGTGTTGGGCGACGTCTCGATCGCCAAGCTGTTCACTGCGGGCTTCATCCCGGGGTTCCTGCTGGCAACGAGTTTCATGGTCTGGATCATGGTCCACACCGCGCTGCGCCCGGGATTGGTGCCGCCCGGCGAGCGCCGGATCAAGGTTGCGTCGGCGGCCGAGTACTTGGCTTCGCTGCGCGAGCTGGGGCCGGCCATTTTTCTCATCCTGTGCGTCCTGGGTTCGATCTACGGCGGTATCGCCACACCCTCCGAGGCGGCGGCCGTGGGTGTAATGGGCGCCTTCATCGTGTCCGGCCTGCAGCGCGAGCTCAATCCGACGGCGCTCCGCAACATCGCCATCGGGTCGGTGCAGACCTGTGCGATGATCGCGATGATCGTGCTGGGTGCGTCGATCCTGGGCAGCGCCACGGCGTTTCTCGGAATCCCCGCGGCCGTCGCCGAGTTCGTCGGCGGCCTGGGACTCTCGCCACTATTGCTGATCGCCGCGTTGATCGCCTTCTACCTGATACTCGGCTGCTTCCTCGACTGATTCAGCATGATCGTCATGACCCTGCCTATCGTCATGCCGATCGTGAAGGTGGCGGGCTTCGATCCGCTTTGGTTCGGCATCTTCCTCGTGCTGGTCGTCGAGATGGCGCAGATCACCCCACCGGTCGGCTTCAATCTTTTCGTCATTCAGGGATTGACCGAGGACGGGCTGGGCTACATTGCCCGCGTGACGATGCCGTACCTCCTGATCATGGTTACCTTCACGATGCTTCTGGCAGCCTTTCCCGACATTGCCCTCTGGCTTCCGCGCTACCTCAGCGGCTAGTCTGCCCTCAAGCGCCGAGGAGAGGGAACGATGGATCCGCGTCAGGTCAAGAATGCGGCGGATGCCCGCAAGATCGTCAAGGAACGCGGCCTGACGCACGTCAAGGTGGGCGTCCACGACATCGACGGCGTCCTGCGCGGCAAATACATCCACATCGACAAATTCCACTCGGCGCTCGAGGGCGGCTTCGGCTTCTGCGACGTGGTACTGGGCTGGGACTCCAACGACCAGCTCTACGACAATGTCACCTACACCGGTTGGCACAGCGGCTATCCCGACGCCAACGTCCGCATCCTGTCTGACACCTGCCGCGAGATCGCGACGGAGCCGGGCAACCTGATGTTCCTCTGCGAGTTCGTGGCCAAGGCGGAGGAGATCTGTCCGCGCGGCACGCTGCGTCGTGTGCTGGCCCGCGCGGCCAAGCTCGGCTTCGAAGTCAAGGTGGGCTTCGAGTACGAGTTCTTCGTCTTCGCCGAGACGCCGGAATCGATCCGCGAGAAGGGTTACAAGAACCTGAAGTCGATCTCGCCCGGCTTCTTCGGCTACTCGGTGCTGCGCAATTCGGTGCTGTCGGACTGGTATCAGGACCTGCTCGCCATGTGCGAGACCATGGATATGAGCATCGAGGGCCTCCACACCGAGACCGGCGCCGGCGTGCTCGAAGCGGCGCTGCGCGTCGACGACGCGCTGGCTGCCGCCGACAAGGCCGCGCTGTTCAAGCTCTTCACCAAGGTGCTGGCGCAGCGGCGTGGCTGGCTCGCCACCTTCATGGCCAAGTGGTCGAAGGACTGGCCGGGGTGCGGCGGCCACATGCACATGTCGCTGTGGAAGAGTGGCAAGCCGGTCTTCTTCGACGAGAAGGCGCCCCATCGCATGAGCACGACGATGCGCCATTTCGTCGGCGGACAGCGGGCACTGATGCCGGAGACGCTGGCCATGGTGGCCTCGAACGTGAACTCCTACCGACGGCTCATTCCGGGTTTCTGGGCGCCGACGGACGCGACCTGGGGCGTCGAGAATCGCACCACGGCGTTGCGGGTCATTCCGGGTTCGGCCAAGTCGACCCGTGTCGAGTACCGGGTCGCGGCGGCTGATGCCAATCCCTACCTGGCGCTGGCCGCTGCGGTCGGCGCGGGCCTGTGGGGCATCGAGAACAAGATCGATCCGGGTGAGCCGATCAAAGGCAACTCCTACGCGGCCAAGCATCCGGTGAAGTCGCAATTGCCGCGCACGCTGATGGAGGCGGCCGGGCGGCTCAAGGGCTCCAAGCCGGCACGCGACCTGTTCGGCGACGCCTTCGTCGATCATTATTCCGCAACGCGTGAGTGGGAAGAGCGGGAGTTCCGCAAGGCCATTACGGACTGGGAACTCGAGCGCTACATGGAAATCATCTGATGTCTCTCGTCGGCAACTGGAACTATCCGACCTCGATCCGCTTCGGCGCCGGCCGCATCCGCGAGCTGCCCGAGGCTTGCAAAGCCGTTGGCCTGAGGCGACCGTTGCTGGTCACCGACCCGGGGCTGGCCAGACTGCCGATGATCGCCGATGCCATGGTGGCGCTGCGCAAGATGGGTATCGAGGTCGCGCTATTCAGCGAGGTCAAGCCCAACCCGGTCGCCGCCAACGTCGAGGCGGGCGTGCGCGTGCTGCGCGCCGGCAAGCATGACGGCGTGATCGCCTGGGGTGGCGGCAGCGGCATCGACACTGCCAAGGCCATCGCCTTCATGGCCGGCCAGACCCGGCCGATGTGGGATTTCGAGGATGTCGGCGACTGGTGGACGCGCGCCAATCCGGCAGGGATCTACCCCTCGGTCGCCGTGCCGACCACTGCTGGTACGGGGTCGGAGACCGGCCGCGCCTCGGTGATCACCAACGAGGAGACGCACACCAAGAAGGTGATCTTCCATCCCAAGATGATGCCCCAGGTCGTCATCGCCGATCCCGAACTGACGGTCGGCCTGCCGCCCCAGCTGACGGCCGGCACCGGCATGGATGCCTTCATCCATTGCCTCGAAGCCTACTGCGCGCCGGGCTATCACCCCTATGCGGAGGGCATTGCCGTCGAAGGCATGCGGCTGGTGAAGGAAAACCTCGAACGGGCGGTCAAAGACGGTCGCGATCTCGAGGCGCGCGGCCACATGCTGGCGGTATCGCAGATGGGTTCGACGGCGTTCCAGAAGGGGCTGGGCGCCATCCATTCGTTGTCGCATCCCGTGGGTTCGACGCTCGACACCCATCACGGCCTGACCAACGCTGTCGCCATGCCCTATGTGCTGAAGTTCAACCGTCCAGCCATCGAGGACAAGATCGTCCGACTGTCGCGCTGGCTCGGTCTGCGCAATCCGACCTTCGACGGCTTCATGGAGTGGACGCTGGATATCCGGCGGAAGATCGGCATCCCGAACACGTTGGCCGAGCTCGGCGTGAGGGAGAGCCATCTCGACAAGTTTGCCGAGATGGCCGCCGTCGATCCCACGGCCGGCGGCAATCCGGTGAAGGCGGGCGTGCCGGAGATGCGCAAGATGTACGACGCGGCCGTCAGCGGCCGTCTCTAGGATGGCAGCCAATTTCCCCACTCAGGCTCGCGCCGTCATCATCGGCGGCGGCATCATGGGCTGCTCGACGGCCTATCACCTGGCCAAGCTCGGCTGGAAGGACGTGGTGCTGCTGGAACAGGGACGGCTGAGCGGCGGCACGACGTGGCATGCCGCCGGCCTCGTGGGCCAGCTCCGCAGCTACCAGAACCTGACGCGGCTGATCCGCTACAGTACCGATCTCTACGCCAGGCTCGAGGCCGAGACCGGGCTCGCGACCGGTTGGAAACAATGCGGTTCGCTCTCGGTGGCGCGCACCGAGGAGCGCATGGTGTTGTTGCGCCGCTCCGTCGCCATGGCAAATGCCCAGGGCGTTGCCTGCGAGCCGCTGACGGCCAAGCAAGCCGGCGACAAATATCCCATCATGCGCACCGACGATCTGGTGGGGGCGGTGTGGCTGCCAGGCGACGGCAAGGCCAATCCCGCCGACATCACCCAGGCGCTGGCCAGGGGCGCGCGCAATGGCGGCGTCCGCATCTTCGAGAAGACGCGCGTGACGGCCATCGACACCAGGGACGGTCGCGTCACCGGGGTGCAGACGACCGAAGGCCCGATCAACGCCGAGATCGTGGTCAACTGCGGCGGTCAGTGGGCGCGTCAGGTCGGCCGCATGGTCGGCGTCACGGTGCCGCTCTATTCCTGCGAGCATATGTACATCGTCACGGAGAAGATGGAGGGCGTGCCGCGCGACCTGCCGGTGATGCGCGACCCGGACGGCTACATCTACTTCAAGGAGGAGGTCGGCGGCCTCTTGATGGGTGGCTTCGAGCCCGACGCCAAGCCGTGGAACAAGGACGTCATTCCTGACGATTTCGAGTTCGGCATGCTGCCGGACGACTGGGACCAGTTCCAGATTCTGATGGACAATGCCCTGATCCGCGTGCCGGCGCTGGAGAAAATCGGCATCAAGACTTTCATGAACGGCCCGGAAAGCTTTACCCCCGACCTCAACTACATTCTGGGCGAGGCGCCTAACCTGCGCGGCTTCTTCGTCGGCGCCGGCTTCAACTCGATGGGCATCGCCAGTTCCGGCGGTGCCGGCATGGCGCTCGCCGAATGGATCGTGGCTGGCGAGCCGACGATGGATCTCTGGCCGGTCGACATCCGTCGCTTCGCGGGCTTCCACGGCAACGACTCGTGGCTGCGCGCGCGTGTCGCCGAGACGCTGGGCCTGCATTACAAGATGCCGTGGCCGCAGCGCGAACACGAGAGCGGCCGGCCCTTCCGTCGCTCGCCGCTCTACGACCGGCTGAAGGCGCGCGGCGCCTGGTTCGGCAACAAGATGGGCTGGGAGCGGCCGAACTGGTTCGCCGGCACCGGCAAGTCGCCTGACATGCAGTATGGCTGGGGCCGTAGCGAATGGTTCGACCATGTCGCCGCCGAGCACCGCGCCACGCGCGAGGGCGTCACGGTGGTCGACGAGACCTCGTTCGGCAAGTTCCTGGTCCAGGGTCGCGATGCCGAGAAGGTGCTGCAGCATCTTGTTGCCAACGATGTCGCGGTGCCGGTGGGCCGCACGGTCTACACCGGGTTGCTGAACGATCGCGGCACCTTCGAGAGCGATCTCACCATCGCCCGGCTGGCGCGCGACAGATACATGATCGTCACCGGCTCGGCCCAGCTGACGCGCGATGCCGACTGGATCGGCCGTCACCTGCCCGAGGGCGCTCACGCCACCCTGACTGACGTGACGGCCGCCTGGACCGTGCTGTCGGTGATGGGACCCCGGAGTCGCGCGCTTCTGCAGAAGGTGAGCCGCGCCGACTTCTCCAACGAGGCGTTTCCCTTCGCCACCATCCGCGAGATCGGCGTCGGCCACGCCACCGTGCTCGCCTCGCGCCGCACCTACATGGGCGAGCTGGGCTGGGAGCTTTACGTGCCGGTCGAGTTTGCTGTCACGGTGTTCGAGACCCTGCACGAGGCGGGCGTCGAGTTCGGCCTGCGCGATGCCGGCTACTACGCCGTCGATACGCTGCGCCTGGAGAAGGGCTATCGCGCCTGGGGCCGCGAGCTCACGCCCGACGACAATCCCTTCCAGGCGGGCCTCGGCTGGGCGGTGAAGCTCGACAAGCCGGGCGGCTTCATCGGCCACAAGGCCTTGCTCGAGGCCAAGGGCAAGCCGCTGGCGCGGCGGCTGGTGTCGGTCGTGCTGGCGGACGGCGAGCCGCTCCTGTGGGGTGGTGAGGCGTTGCTGCGTGACGGCAAGCCGGTCGGTGATCTCACGTCGGCGGGCTACGGCCACACGATCGGGGCCTCGGTCGGCATGGGCTACGCCAAACGCGACGACGGGGCTGCCATCGATACTGCCTGGCTCGAGGCCGGCCGATTCGAGGTCGACCTTGCCGGCACATGCCTTGCTGCGAAGGTGTCGCTGCGCTGCCCCTACGACCCCACCGGAGCCCGTATCAAGGGCTGAGCATCCTTGAGGCGTGTGTCGGCCAGTTCGCCGGCGGCTTCGAGGATCGGGTAGGCGACCGACGTCAGATGGCCGTTGATGCGCTTGAAGTCGCTGATCACGTCCATGTGGATCGAGCTGGTCTCGATCGACTCCGGCCGGCCTTCGCGCAGGCGGGCGTAATGGCTGTCGGCGGCCCGCGCTTCGGCCTCGCGCATGGCGGTTTTCTCGGCAACGAGGCGGCGGGCCAGCGCGATGTCGCGCGTGGTGAAGACGTTCAGCGCCAGGCGGAGGTTCTCCAACACACGGGTGTGGAAAGCCCTGAGTTCCGCCGTCCCTTCGGGCGAGAAGGCATAACGGTTCCTGATCTTCTTGGCCGCGAGCTCCATCAGGTTCTTGTCGATGATGTCGCCGATATGCTCGAGGTTGGTCGTGAAGGTCAGGATCTCGACATACCGCTTGCCGTCCTCGTCGCCGAGTTCGTTGTGCGAGGTCTGGATGAGGTAGAGCTTGATCGCCTCGTAGAGCCGGTCGACAGCGTCGTCGGCGGCCTCGACCGCCTTCGCGGCCTTGGGGTCGTTGCGCTCGAAGACATCCATCGTCTGGCGCAGCATGTCGGCGACGCGGTCGCCGAGGTTCAGCGTCTCGCGCAGTGCACAGCCCAGAGCCTCGGCCGGGGAGTCGAGCACGTTGGGGTCGAGATGGCGCGGCCGGCCGGGATCGTCGGCCACGGGCTTGTCGGGCAAGAGGCGACGGCAGGTCCAGGCGACCACGTCGATCAGCGGCAGGAACAGGATTGCCGTGGCGACGTTGAAGGCGGTGTGGAAGTTGACCGCGAGCCGCGTCGCCGAAGGATCGACCCAGGTCATGGCCTGCAGTGCCGGACCCAGGAAAGGCAGGAGGACGAGGCCCACGACGCTGCGCGTGATCAGGTTGGCGAGCGGCACGCGGCGCGCCTTCACCTCCGCACCGGCCTGCGCCATGTAGGGCGCCAACGCACCGCCGATGTTGGCACCGATCACCAGGGCCAATGCGAGCCTGGGCTCGACGAGGCCGCTGGCTGCAAACGACATGATCAGCAGCACGATCGACAGGCTCGAATGCACGAACCAGGTGGCGAGCGTGGCCAGCACGACGGCGATCACATATTCGTCCTGCAGGCCCTGGAGCGCGGCCATGAAGGCCGGTGCACTGCGCAGCGGCAGGGTGGCGAGGGCCAGAAGCTTCAGGGACAGCAGCATCAGGCCGAGCCCGATGGCGACGCGGCCGAGATGGCGGGCCTTCTCGGATTCGCTCGACAGGAAGGCGATCACGCCGACGCCGATCAACAGCGGCGACACCCAGCCGAGGTCGAACGACAGGATCTGGGCGGCGATGGTGGTGCCGACATCGGCGCCCAGCATGACGGCGAGCGCGATGCCGAGCGGGATCAGGCCGCGCCCGGCGAAGGAGGAGAGCAGCAGCGCCGTGGCGGTGCTCGACTGCAGCAGGCCGGTGATGGCAAGGCCTCCCGCGAAGGCCGTGAAGCGGTTGCGCGAGCAGGCGCCGATGGCGCGGCGCAGGGTGGCGCCGAAGGCGCGCGTCAGTCCGGTGCGTACCATGCGGACGCCCCACAGCAGCAAAGCCACGCTGCCCAGAACGTTCAGGACTGTCTCGACGCCATGCATGATCGATGAATCCTACGCCTCGCAGCGTAGCGGTTAAAGTTTTTTGACGGAATTGTTACGACGCGAGCCGCGTCGCCTCGTCCATGAAGGCCCGCACCAAGGCAACACGGCGGCGCTCCTGCAGGCAGAGCGCATATTCGGCGACCGCGAGATCGCCATCGGCGATGGCGATGCGCCTGAAGCGGCGGTCTTCACCGAGTTCGCTCGCGAACACGGCGCCGACGCCGAAGCCCGCCGCCACCGCCTCGCGCACGCCCTCGCGGGTCTGCACCTCGACGATGGAGCTTGGCCGGACGTCGGCCGCCGCCATCGCCTGTTCCAGCACCTCGCGGGTGATCGAGCCGCGTTCGCGCAGCACCAGCTCCTGGCCGTTGAGGGCGGCGAGGGGGGCACGGCCTTTCTTGGCCAGCGGATGCCTGGCCGGCGCGAACAGCACCACCCGGTCGGTGCGCAGCCGGACGGCATGCAGGCGCGGGTCGGACACGCTCTTGGCCATGACGGCGACATCGGCCTCGTGGCGCAGCAGGCGTTCGAGCACCACGGCGGAATTGTCGATCGAAAGTGCGAAGGTGAGACCGCCGGCGCGTTTCCTAAGGGCCGCCATGATCGGCACGACATGATGCGCCGAATCGGCTGCAATCCTGAGATGGCCGCGGGTCAGCGCCTGCTCTCCCGCCAGCAGGGCGCGGGCTTCGTCGTTGAGGGCAAAAAGCCGCGTGGTGACGCCGTGCAACTGCCGGCCGGTTTCGGTGGGCGTGACCGAGCGGCCGCGACGATCGAACAGATGCACGCCGTAGGCCTTCTCCAACGCCGTCACCTGGCCGGAGAGATTGGGCTGGCTGAGGCCCGAGGCGCGGGCGGCGGCGGAGAAGGAGCCGGCCTCGGCCACGAGATGGAAAGCGCGGAGCTGGGTGGGCGTCATATATGTGAAACCTATAGGTAGCATATGGAATATATACTGGACGGATAGAAGACGCGAGCCGATCATCGCCGCCATGACCACCCAGAAACCCGCCGCCTCCGAAACCGGCGATCCGCTGCTGCTGACTCCCGGCCCGCTCACCACCTCGGCCAGCGTCAAGCAGGCCATGGTCCACGATTGGGGCTCGCGCGATCAAGGATTCATCGCCATCAACAAGATGGTGCTGACGAAGATCGTCGAACTGGCTGGAGGGCAGGGGACTCACGTCACCGTGCCGGTCCAGGGTTCCGGCACCTTCGCCGTCGAGGCGATGATCACCTCCTTCGTGCCCAAGACCGGCAAACTCCTCGTCCTGATCAACGGCGCCTACGGTCAGCGGGCCAGGAAGATCGCCGAGATCGCCGGCCGCGCCGTCGCGACCCATGAGACGCCCGAGGACACGCCGCCCGATCTCGCCAGGCTCGAAGCGATGCTGGTGGACGACAAGGCCATCACCCATGTGTTCGCTGTCCATTGCGAGACCACCTCCGGCATCCTCAATCCCATCGCCGAGATCGCCGCGATCGTGGCCAAGCAGGGCCGGCGCCTGCTGGTCGATTCGATGAGCGCTTTCGGTGCGATCGAGATCGACGCCCGCAAGATCCACTACGACGCGCTCGCCGCCTCCTCGAACAAGTGCCTCGAGGGCGTGCCGGGTCTCGGCTTCGTGGTTTGCCGCAACACCGTATTGGCCGAGTGCAAGGGCAACGCCACCACCCTGGTGCTCGACCTGTTCGACCAGGCCGATGGCTTCGCCCGGACCGGCCAGTACCGCTTCACGCCGCCGATCCACGTCATCGTGGCGCTGGGCAAGGCGATCGAGGAGCACGCGGCCGAGGGCGGCGTCGCCGGACGCGGCAAGCGCTACTGCGACAACGCCAGGGTGCTGATCGACGGCATGCGCGCCATGGGCTTCCGCACGCTGCTGCCCAACGAGCTGCAGGCACCGATCATCGTCACCTTCCACATGCCGACCGATCCCAAGTTCGTCTTCCAGCGCTTCTACGATGGGCTGAAGGACCGCGGCTACGTGATCTACCCCGGCAAGCTCACGGTGGCCGACTCCTTCCGCATGGGCTGCATCGGCCGCTTGTGCCCTGAGCACATGAAGGGCGCCCTTGCCGCCGTCCGTGAAGTCCTGGACGAGTTGCGTGTCAGTAACGGCGGCCCGGCCCTGGCAGCGGAGTAGAGCATGGACACGATCAGCACGATTGGCGACCTCAGCGTCAACGGCCGTACCTATAGGCTGCCCAGGCGGCCGACGGTCGTGGTCTGCATCGACGGCTCGGAACCCGGCTACATCGAGGAGGCGGTCAAGGCCGGCCGCGCGCCGTGGTTCGCCAAGGTGTTTCAGCAGGGGACCAGCCTGATCGGCGATTGCGTCGTTCCCTCCTTCACCAATCCCAACAATCTTTCCATCGTCACCGGCCAGCCGCCGGCCGTGCACGGCATCTGCGGCAACTACTTCCTCGATCCCGACACCGGGAAAGAGGTGATGATGAACGACCCGAAGTTCCTGCGGGTCGAGACTCTGTTTCCGGCCTTCCAGCGCGCTGGCCTCCGCATCGCCGTCGTCACCGCCAAGGACAAGCTGCGCGGTCTTTTGGGCAAGGGCCTCGAACTCGGCGCCGGCAAGGCTTGCAGCTTCTCCTCGGAGAAGTCGGACAAGGCGACGCTTGCCGAAAACGGCATCGAGAACGTGAACGCCCTGGTCGGCATGGCCGTGCCCGATGTCTATAGCGCCCGGCTCTCCGAGTTCGTCTTCGCCGCGGGCGTCAAACTGATGGAACGCGACCGGCCGGAGATCATGTATCTCTCGACCACCGACTACATTCAGCACAAGCACGCGCCCGGCACGCCCGTCGCCAACGACTTCTACGCCATGATGGACGGCTACATGGCCAAGCTCGATGCCATGGGCTGCACCATCGTGCTGACCGCCGACCACGGCATGAACGCCAAGTTCGGCGCCGACGGCCAGCCCGACGTCATGTACCTGCAGGACCTGTTCGACAAATGGCTGGGCACCGACGAGGCCCGCGTCATCCTGCCGATCACCGATCCTTACGTCGTGCATCACGGGGCCCTCGGCTCCTTCGCCGTCGTCTATTGCCCGAACCCGCAGGAATGGGCGGCCAAGCTCAAATCCATTCCCGGCATCGAGGCGGCGCTCACCAAGGACGAGGCCGCCAAGCGTTTCGAGCTGCCGGCCGATCGCCTGGGCGATCTCGTCGTCGTCTCGACCAAGCACAAGGTGCTGGGCACCTCGGCCTCGCGCCACGACCTCTCGGGTCTCACCGAACCGCTGCGCAGCCATGGCGGCACCTCGGAGCAGAAGGTGCCGCTGATCTGCAACCGCAAGCTCGCGACCGACGCCGGTTCGCGCCGCTGGCGCAACTTCGACGCCTTCGATATCGCCCTCAATCTGGTGGCCTGAATGGATACGATGATCCGCGGTGATGTGCGCAATGAATACCTCCGCATCGCCGGCAAGAAGGTCGAGACCAAGGCGCGCCTCGAAGTGCGCTTCCCCTGGGACAACCGTCTGGTCGGCACCGTGCCGCGTGCCACGCCCGACCTTGTGGCCCAAGCCTTCCGGATCGCCCATGCCTACAAGCCCAAGCTGACGCGTTATCAGCGCCAGCAGATCCTGCTCAAGACGGCGGACCTGCTCGTCGCGCGCAAGGAGGAACTCTCCCGTCTCATCACCCTCGAGTCGGGCCTGTGCCTGAAGGACTCGCTCTACGAGGTCGGCCGCGCCTACGACGTCTTTACCTTCGCGGGCCAGCTCTGCCTGTTCGACGACGGCCAGACCTTCTCCTGCGACCTCACCCCGCACGGCAAGCCGCGCAAGATCTTCACCCTGCGCCAGCCGCTGAACGCCATCAGTGCCATCACCCCCTTCAATCATCCGCTCAACATGGTCGCACACAAGCTGGCGCCGGCCTTTGCCACCAACAACTGCGTCGTGCTGAAGCCCACGGAACTCACGCCGCTCACCGCGCTGTTCCTGGCCGACACGCTCTACGAGGCGGGCCTGCCGCCGGAAATGCTGTCGGTCATCACCGGCAATCCCTCCGACATCGGCGACGCCATGATCACGGATCCGCGCGCCGACCTCATCACCTTCACGGGCTCGGTCCGCGTCGGCAAATACATCGCCGACAAGGCCGGCTACAAGCGCATCGTCCTCGAACTCGGCGGTAACGACCCGCTGATCGTCATGGAGGACGCCGACCTCGACAAGGCGGCCGACCTCGCCGTCGCCGGCGCCACCAAGAACTCAGGCCAGCGCTGCACGGCGGTGAAGCGCATCATCGTGGTCGACAAGGTGGCCGACGCCTTCGTCGAGCGCGTGCTGGCCAAGGCCAGGAAGCTCAAGGCAGGCGACCCGCTCGATCCCGAGACCGACGTCGGCACCGTGATCCACGAACGCGCCGCCACCCTGTTCCAGAACCGCGTCAGCGAGGCGGTCGCCAAGCATGGAGCGAAGCTCTTGCACGGCAACGACCGCCGCGGCGCGCTGTTTCCGCCCACCGTGGTCGACCATGTCGATCCCACCTGCGAACTGGTGCGCGAAGAAACCTTCGGCCCGGCGATCCCGATCATCCGGGTGAAGGACATCGACCACGCCATAAGAGTGTCCAATGGCACCGCCTATGGCCTCTCCTCGGGCGTCTGCACCGATCGTCTCGACTACATCACCCGCTTCGTCGACGAACTGCAGGTCGGCACGGTGAACATCTGGGAAGTGCCGGGCTATCGCATAGAAATGTCGCCCTTCGGCGGCATCAAGGATTCGGGCCTCGGCTACAAGGAAGGCGTGCTGGAGGCGATGAAGAGTTTCACCAACGTGAAGACCTGGTCGCTGCCCTGGCCCGGTTAGAGGCCGCGCCCGAGCCCGCCTGCAACCTCCACGACCCGTGGAGGTCCGATGTTCGCCGCTTCGCCCCGCAAAGCCTTGAAAATCCTCCAAAATCCTCCTTCGGCTGGGGACGGTCGATGCGCGGTAGAACCGCGCATTTTCAAGAATAGGATTTCGGGTCCACCGGCGGTCGCGCGACACGCGCAGAGGACCGCGGTGAGAATCCGGGTGCATTCATCAAAAAGAACATATAGAGAACATCGGCAGAGTTCAAGCCCAGGAGGAACATATGGCCGATCCGAAGACCTATTCAGGCGCCTGCCACTGCGGTGCCGTGGCCTTCACCGTCGATCTCGATCCGACGACCGCGCTCAAGTGCAACTGCACGATCTGCAGCAAGCTGGGCGCTGTGTGGGCCTTCGCGCCCAAGACCAAGTTCAAGCTCATGGCGGGCGAGACGAAGCAAGGCGACTACCAGTTCGGCAAGAAGGCGCTGCACCACCGCTTCTGCACGGCGTGTGGCGTCGAGAGCTACGCCGAGGGCACGGCACCCGACGGCACCGCCACGGTCGGCATTAATCTTCGTTGCATCGAGGGCATCGATATCGACAAACTGAGGCCGCGGCCGTGGGATGGCCGCAGCATGTAAGGGGAAACTTCCGATGAGTGTCAGTCAGGCCGACAAGGCCAGGAAATTGCGTGCCCTGCACGAGGCGCCGCGTGCCTTCGTCATTCCCAATCCGTGGGACGGCGGCTCGGCCCGGATACTGGCCGGCCTCGGCTTCGAGGCGCTGGCGACCTCGAGCGGCGCCAAGGCCGGCGTGCTGGGCAAGCGCGACGGCAAGGTCACGCGCGAGGAGGCGCTGGCCAACGCCCGGATGATCGCCGAGGCGGTGGACGTGCCGGTGATCGGCGATCTCGAGAGGGGTTTCGGCGATTCGCCCGATGCGGCGGCGGAGACGATCCGGCAGGCGGCGGGCGTCGGTCTGGTCGGCGGCTCGATCGAGGACGCGACCGGCAACAAGGGCAAGCCGCTCTATGACATCGCATCGGCCGCGGAACGTGTCGCTGCGGCGGCGAAGGCCGCCCGTGCGCTGCCGTTCGCCTTCGTGCTGACTGCCCGCGCCGAGGGTTTTCTGCGCGGCTCTCCCGACCTGGATGACGTGATCAAGCGCCTAAAAGCCTTCGAGGCGGCCGGCGCCGACGTGCTGATGGCGCCGGGCCTGCCCGATCTCGCCGCGGTCAGGAAGGTGTGCGGCGCGCTCGAGAAGCCGTTCAACTTCATGGCCGGCATCAAGGGCAAGTCCTTCAGCGTGGCCGAGCTCGAGGCCGCGGGCGTGAAGCGCATCAGCCTTGCCACCTCGCTCTATCGCGCGGCGATGACTGGTCTTCTAGACGCGGCCAAGGAAGTGAAGGAGAAGGGCACGTTCGGCTATCTCGACCACTCGACGCCGACACCCGAGCTGAACGCCTTCATGAAGGAATAGACCGCCGACATGCTGACCGACGATGAGTTGAAGAGAATTGCCGCCGAAGAGCACTATCGCCATTCCGTCCGCAAGGCCATCGAGGCACAGGTGCCGCCGCCGGCACCTGCCGTTCCGGAGAAGCACAGCTTCGGCAAGAAGCTGTTCGACTTCTTCAACAGCTCGGTCGGCATGTGGCTGCTGTCTTCGGTGGTTCTGACCGGCGGCGCGGCGATGCTCCAGCAGATCCAGCACGACCACGAGATTGCCCTGAAGAATCGCGAGGATCTGACCAGCCATCGCTTCGAGATCCAGCACCGGCTCGACAGCATGACCTTCCTGTTGAAGCGCGCGAAAACGATTGGCGACGCCAAGAACGCGCTCAACGGCGTCTTCAAGAGTTCCATCCCCTTGACCCCGGAATTGCAGAATCGCAGCCTGGCGTCGCTCTACCTTACGATCCAGCCGCTGCTGGCCGGGACGGCAAAGGACAAGACGGCGGAGGCCTTCGAACTCGTCAAGCAGCTCGAGGAGTCCGAACTTCTGCTGCAGGCCCAGCCCGACGACAAGCCGCTCGACAGCGGCGAGCTCGCGAAGCTCACCAAGGTCATCACCGCGATCCAGAAGCTCCATTTCACTCCGTAGGAACAGCCAGATGCAGGACAAGCCAGGATACAAATCGCCACTGTCGCGGCGCCGTTTGATGGTGGCTTCCGTCGTCGGCATGTTCGCTTTCTCCAGGGCCCACGCCCAGGCCTGGCCGGCCAAGCAGATCCGTGTGATCGCGCCCTATCCGCCGGGCGGCGGCGTCGACACGGTGGCGCGCGCCTTTTCCGAGAAGGTCTCGGCCAAGCTCGGGCAGACCATGGTGGTCGACAACCAGCCCGGCGCCGGCGCCACCATCGGCGCGGCGGCGCTCGCCCGCAGCGCGCCCGACGGCTACACGATGATGGTGGGCAGCCTGGTCGACTATTCGATCGCGCCGTTCTTCCACAAGAACCTGAGCTTCGACATGGCCAGGGACTTCGTGCCGGTGCTCGAGATCGGCAACGGCACCATCGGCGTGCTGGTGACGCCGAGTCTCCCAGTAAAGAACGTCCAGGAACTGATCGCGCTCGCCAAGAAGGAGCCGGGCAAGCTCTCCTATGCCTCGTCGGGCGTCGGCGGCCTGATCCATCTCAACTACGAGATGCTGAAGCAGATGACCGGCGCGGAGATGACCCACGTTCCCTACAAGGGCACGTCGTTCTTCCAGGCCGACCTCTATGAGGGCCGCGTGCAGGTCTCGATCGACAATGTGCTGGCGCACCTGCCGCACATCGCCTCGGGCAAGGTGCGCTGCCTCGCCGTCACCTCGAAGACGCGCTCGCCGCTCTTGCCCGAGGTGCCGACCATGGCGGAGGCGGGCGTGCCGGGCTTCGAATCGGCCACCAACTACACGGTGTTCGTGCCCAAGGGCGTCTCCGCCGACATCGTCGCCAAGCTCGATGCAGCGGGCAACGCAGCGGTGCGCGAGGCCGATTTCCGCGAGCGCATGCTGAAGCTCGGCATCGTGACGACCGGCGGCCCGCAGGCCGAGGCCCAGGCGAAGATGGCGTCCGAGATCAAGCGCTGGGGCGATGTCATCCGGAAGGGCAACATCAAGCCGTCGTGAAACAGGTCGGGGCCGTTGCATTCCTTGTCCTGAGGGGCAGCCGCCTCGTGCGCGCGTTCCACTTGAATCGACTCATCGCCGGGAGCGCGCCAAACTCTTGAGGCGCCCACAGGGCGCCCGTTGACCTGTCCCATGACCTGCCGAGAGAGCAGTATCGCAGGCGAGTTCCGCGAACCGTGCCACGAGCTTCGATGTCGGCGATCCGGAACTGCGGGATCGCCGACGAGAAAGCCGAGCGAATTGGCTCCAGGCTTGATGCTAGGCAGCTCTTCAAGGAGTGCACCAGGCCAACGCAAGTACCGGTTGCAACACTCCGAGATTTGTAGTGACTTCGTCTCGGAACCTTTAGAAGGTGGAAGGGTCGAGCGTTGCCAACCGTCTGGTATCTCTTCCTCGGATGAAAGTCGTCCCGCTTCACTATTTTTGGCCTTGTACGGCCCTTCCGCTTCGAGCGCGTATTGGTCTTGCTGTTGGCGCTCGCGATGCTGCTAGCGATTGGGGTAGGAGCAATGCTGCTGCTCAGTCGCGGCGCGGGAGTGAATGGCGATGCGCGCGGCTTGAGCTGGGGAACGCCAAGAGGGTGGTATTTCGTCTATCTTGCTGCTCTGCTAGGTTTGTCGCTTGTGCTTGCCCCTTGGTGGCGGGTCGCCATGGGCTTGCTTTCCTTGGCAGCAGTCGAGATCGGTTTGGGTTTTGGCGCGGCGGCTTTGTATCTCGCCAATGTGACCCTCGCTCCCACGCTGTTTCCGGAGAATTACAACCGGCCCCTCTACCGCTGGCACCCGCTACTGCAGGCTGTGGCCGTGCCGACACCATCCGATGAGACAAAGACGGCGCGTGTCTTCATCAATTCTCATGGCTTGCGCGGGCCTGAGCACACCGCGGACCAGTTCAAGGACAAGATCGTAGTCGCCTTGTTCGGCGGCTCGACCACC
>MEMN01000043.1:0-287 GCA_001767945.1 Alphaproteobacteria bacterium RIFCSPHIGHO2_12_FULL_66_14
GATTCCAAGGCGCCGCGCGCCCGCGAGGCCGCCGCCCACTTCTACGACGAGATGGAACGCACGCTGGGCGATCGCGAATGGCTGGCCGGCCCCTACACCTATGCCGACATCGCCTTCTATATGGCGCAGCTCTTCGGCGACCGCATGGGCGCCCCCATGTCCGACGCCCATCCCCGCCTGCAGGCGTGGCGCGAGCGCATGGGCGAACGGCCGGCGGTCCGCCAGGTCGCGGGCGCCATGGGCCGCTACCTGCTCTCGATCGGCCGCAAGCTGCCGGCGTTTCTGGC
>MEMN01000043.1:357-14739 GCA_001767945.1 Alphaproteobacteria bacterium RIFCSPHIGHO2_12_FULL_66_14
AGCCGGTCGCGAAGCTCCTGCCGGCCGAGTGGCCATGGCACCATTTCGGCTGGCCGGGTCTCGGCCATCAGCCGCACGATCCGGCGATCACCGGCGTGGGCGATCTGGTCCAACTGGTGATGGCGAAGATGGACGAGCCCGTCGATCTCGTTGCGCAGTCGATGGGCGGCGTGGTTGCCGCCAGGATCGCGATCGAGCGGCCCGAGCTCGTGCGGCGGCTGGTGTTGTGCGTCACTTCGGGCGGCGTGAACATGGCGGGTCTCGGCGCCGCCGACTGGCGGCCTGCCTACCGCAAGTCGTTTCTCAACGCCGCCGAATGGATCACCTCTTCACTCGCGGCATCGGATCTTCCAGTCGAGAAGATTGCGGCGCCGACCTTGCTCATCTGGGGCGATGCCGATCCGATCAGCCCGGTCGCGGTCGGCCGGCATCTCGAAGCGCGGATACCCAACGCCCGTCTCGAAGTCGTGGCGGGCGGCGACCATGACGTGGCGGCCACCCATCCGGAGCTGGTGGCGGCGCTGATCGCCCGACATCTCGGCTGACGCGCTTTCCGAACACTCATGACGCCAAGCGGCGGGCATTGGCGGCACAGCGCGTCAGATCGGGATTTGGCTCTCGGATCAAGGCGTTGATGAGGTTTTTTGGCACAATTCGTGGCACACCGCGTGGCACAACGAGGTGTGCCAGAAAACCGGCCTCTAGATGGTGGGCAATCGGCCCGCGACTGCGAGACGGCCGTCCGGCTGGCGGCGCATGACCACGATCTCGCCGCTGCCGGGAAAGACCTCGCTCAAGGCCGTGATCACGACCTGATGGGTGACCATCACCGTCGGTCCGGAAAGTTCCAGCCCGGCAATCCAGGGCCGCAGCGCCGCCGTCTGCTGGACGGCGCGGTCGCGGTTCTGGGCAAATGAGTTCAGCAGCGGTTGCGGGCTGACGTCGCCCAGCTTCAACAGGGTCGCGGTCTCGAGACAGCGGCACCATTGGCTGGAATAAAGCCGCGCCGCCGCGATGCCGTTGGCCCGGAACAGCTCGCCGACGCGTCCCGCCTG
The DNA here is from genome assembly GCA_001767945.1 of Alphaproteobacteria bacterium RIFCSPHIGHO2_12_FULL_66_14. Lineage (GTDB taxonomy): Bacteria > Pseudomonadota > Alphaproteobacteria > Reyranellales > Reyranellaceae > Reyranella. The sequence goes on from MEMN01000043.1 coordinate 1,413, forward strand.
CGCGCGGCCTTCGGCCGAGAGATTGCGCTGGGTGGTGCAATCGTCGACGCGAAAACCCGGTGGATCGAACGTGCCGGGCGCCAGCGCATGACGGATCAGGGCGAAGTGATCCGGCGCACGCAGGCCGGCCCAAAGTCCCGATTGCGCGCGACCGTCGCTGGCGAGCAGGAGGCCCGCCAGCGAGGTGACGATCGCGCGCCGGGTCGTCACGGCGTCACGGCTTGACCTTGCGGCGCAGCATCGTCTCGTAGACACGGAGCACGGAGGAGCTGTCGTCCGGCCCCCAGCCCATGCCCTTGGCCAGACGCTGCAGGTTGTGCGTCGCGGCACCTTGCTGCAGCGGCACGCCGAGCTCGTCGCCCAACTCGAGCGCCAGGTGCAGGTCCTTGTAGGCAAGGTCGAGCGCGAACGAAGGCGGGGAGTAGTGACCGACCAGCGCGCGCGCCGTGAAATTCTTGATGGCGTTGGAGTTGCCGCTCGAATTTTCGATGACATGCAGCAGCTTCTCGGGATCGAGGCCGTAGGTGGCGCCGAGCATCATGCTCTCGCAGAGCGCGGCCATGTTGCAGAATGACAACATGTTGTTGCAGAGCTTGGCCACCGTGCCGCTGCCGAGCGGACCCATGTGAATGACGTTGGCGCTGAACGATTGCAGCACCGGCAGGGCGTCGTCGAACACCTTCTTGTCGCCGCCCACCATGATGGCGATGGTGGCGGCCTCGGCGCCGACCGTGCCGCCGCTCACCGGCGCATCGAGCATGGCGATGCCCTTGGCCGCGAAGGCGGCGCCGATCTTCTTCACCATCGAGGGCGCGTTGGTGCTGAGATCGATATAGGTCTGACCCTTGCCGATGTTGGCGAGGATGCCGCTGTCGCCCAGCGTCACCGCCTCGACGTCCCGGGGCATGGGCAGGGACGTCATGACGACATCGGCGCCCTTGGTCACCTCGGCCACCGACTTGGCCGCCGTCGCCCCCAGGTCGGTGCAGGTCTTCACCGCCGCCGGGTTCAGGTCGAACACGGTCACGGCGTGGTTGCTCTTCTTGATGATATTGCGGCACATTGGGCCGCCCATGTTGCCGACGCCGATATACCCGACCTTCATCATTTCCTCCCCAGAAGAGTGTGCCGGCCGACTATACGACAGATTTGGCCGCGCCTAATGTTGCTGCGCGGAAGGCATGACGAATGACGGCAAAGAAGAAATCCCAGAAGCAGCGGCCACGGCGCCTGCCGCACGGCCTTGAAAACGAGACCTTCTCGATCAAGGAAGCGGCGGCCATTGCCGGCCTGGCCGACAAGACCGTGCGCAACGAGATCTATGTCGATCTCTTCCGCGTCGAGCTGGACGACAAATCGCGGGTGGCGATCAGCGCCCGCGGCGTGATCTACCTCCGTTTGATCCATCTGCTGCCGGTCCAGCTCGGTCCCAAGGACCGTAATGCCCTGTCGCGCATGCTGGCCGAGGGCTGGCCCGGTGCCGAGGGCTGGGTCCGTAAGGGCGACACGATCTCCAAGGGCATGGTGAGCCTCGATGTCGGCGTCGCCGAACGCGACGCCATCGAGCGGTTGCGGGTCTTCGTGCGCGGCCGCAATCGGGTCGACAGCGACACCGGCGGGCCGGCCGGCGACATGCTGTTCAAGGATACGGCCATCCGCGTTCGCCTGGTCGGCGCGCTGCTGGCCCGCGGCGCGGAGCCCGCGAAGATGCTGACGGCTTTCCCGGCACTTCAAGCCGACGACATTGCCTTTGCCGGCATGTTCGCCCGCCTCAACAAGGGACCCGGTTCTGCCTCGACCGGGCGTGCCCGCGCCGCCCGGCGCTCCAGGACGGCGCGCTGACGCTGACCGGACGCTGAAGCCCCTGCTATAAGAGGGCCAGAAGACGGCAAGCTCGGGAGGAACAACGCCAAATGGCGCGCAATCCGTTGCATCCGATTCCGCATCCGCCGCGCACGCCGGTGCTGGGCAACATGCTCACCGTCGATGGCGGGGCGCCGGTCCAGGACCTGATGCGGATCGCGCGCGAGCAGGGCCCGATTTTCTGGCTGGACATGATGGGCACGCCATTGGTCGTCGTATCGGGCGCCGACCTTGTGGCCGAGCTTTGCGACGAGAAGCGCTTCGACAAGGCGGTGCGCGGCTCGCTGCGCCGCGTGCGCATGCTGGGCGGCGATGCGCTGTTCACTGCCGAGACGCAGGAGCCCAACTGGCAGAAGGCGCACAACATCCTGCTGCCGACCTTCGCGCATCGCATGATGCAGACCTACCACGAGGGCATGCTCGACATCGCCGACCAGCTCGTCACCAAGTGGGAGCGGCTGAACGCCGACGAGGAGATCGACGTGGTGCGCGACATGACCGCGCTCACGCTCGACACGATCGGCCTCTGCGGCTTCAACTACCGCTTCAATTCCTTCTACCGCAGCGACAACCACCCCTACGTCGAATCGCTGGTGCGGGCGCTCGAGGCGGTGATGAAGATGCGCGGCCTGCCGTTGGAGGACATTACCCAGCGCAAGAGCCGCAAGAAACTCGAGCAGGATGTCGGCTTCATGAACGGCATCGCCGACCGCATCATCAAGGAGCGCCGCGAGGTGCCCGCGGACGATGCCGCCAAGCCGGACTTGCTGGGCTTCATGCTGAGCGGCCTCGACAAGCAGACCGGCGAGCGGCTCGACGACGTCAACATCCGCTACCAGATGAACACCTTCCTGATCGCAGGGCACGAGACCACGAGCGGGATGCTGTCCTTTGCCGTCTACTTCCTGCTGAACAATCCACATGTGCTGCAGAAGGCCTACGAGGAGGTCGACCGCGTGCTGGGCCGCGACGTCAACGCCAAGCCGACGGCACAGCAGGTCAACCGGCTGGTCTATATTGGCCAGATCCTGAAGGAATCGCTGCGTCTTTGGCCGACCGCGCCGGCCTTCGGCCTCTACCCGTACCAGCACGAAACCATCGGCGGGAAATACAAGCTCAAGAAGCGTACCTTCGTCACGGTGCTGACGGCGATGCTTCATCGCGACAAGTCGGTGTGGGGGCCGCAGGCGGAAGTCTTCAATCCCGACAATTTCGCGCCCGAGCGCGAGGCCAGGATGCCGCCGCATGCCTACAAACCGTTCGGCAACGGCCAGCGCGCCTGCATCGGCCGCCAGTTCGCCATGACCGAGGCGACCCTGGTGCTGGGCATGATCCTGCAGCGCTTCAAGCTGGTCGATCACACCCGTTACCAGCTCAAGATCAAGGAGTCTCTCACCATCAAGCCCGAGGGGCTCGTGATGCGCGTGAGGCTGCGGCCCGACATCGTGCGCGGCGCGGGCACGGCCGTCGCGGCGCCCAAGCCGGCATCGAAGAAGACCGCGCCGAGCAAGGCGGCGGCGAGCCACGGCACGAAGCTCACGGTGCTGTTCGGCTCCAACATGGGCACGGCCGAGGAACTCGCGCGATCCATTGCCGAGGCGGGTGAGGCCAACGGCTTTGCCACTACCCTGGCCGCGCTCGACGATCATGCCGGCAAGGTGCCGGCCGAGGGCGCGGTCGCGATCGTTTGCGCCTCCTACAATGGCGGCCCGCCGGACAATGCCGGGGCCTTCCTCAGGAGCCTGCGCGAAGCATCGCCTGGATCGCTGAAAGGCGTGCGCTACACCGTCTTCGGTTGTGGCAATCGCGACTGGGCCTCGACCTACCAGGCCATCCCGCGTCAGCTCGACGAACTGATGGCCGAGAAGGGCGCCGAACGGATCTATCAACGCGGCGAAGGCGACGCCAAGGAAGACCTCGATGGTCATTTCCAGGGCTGGTATGAGCCGATGCTGCCTGCCGTGGCGGACAAGCTCGGCGTCAAACTCGAGCCCGACTCGGGCCAGCCGCAGGAACCGCTCTACGACGTGCAACCGGTCGACAAGCCGCCGGTCCATCCCATCATTGGCGGCACCGGCGCGCTGCCCATGCGCGTGCTGGCCAACCGCGAGCTGCAGAACGCCGACAGTTCGGGCCGCAGCACGCGTCACATCGAGGTGCTGTTGCCAGACGGCATCAGCTACCGCGCCGGGGATCATCTCAGCATCGTGCCGCAGAACGGCGCGGCGCTGGTCGAGCGCGCCGTCCGCCGCTTCGGCTTCGCGCCCGGTGCGCATGTCCTGCTGACGGTCCCGGAAGGCCGGCGAACAGCTCTGCCGGTTGGAGAAGCGATCTCCGTCCATCGGCTGCTTTCCGATTATCTCGAGCTGCAGCTTCCGGCCACCCGCAAGCAGATCGTGACGATGGCGCAGCACACGCGATGCCCCTTCACGCGGCCGAAGCTCGAGACATTCCTCGAGGAGGAGCGGTTCCGCAGCGAGATTCTGGCCAAGCGCAAGTCGGTGCTCGATCTGCTCGAGGAATTCCCGGCGTGCGAGCTGCCCTTCGCGGCTTTCCTCGAGATGCTGCCGCTGATGACACCGCGGTACTACTCGATCGCCTCGTCGCCGATCGCCGATGGCGCGCGTTGTTCGATCACGGTGGCGGTCGTCGAGGGACCGGCGCGTTCCGGCGCCGGCGTCTATCATGGCGTCTGCTCCAGCCATCTCGCGCGCCATGCCGCCGGCGGCACGGTTCAGGCCTTCGTGAAGGAGACCAAGGTCGGTTTCCGCCTGCCCATCGATCCGGCAGCGCCGATCGTCATGGTCGGACCGGGTACGGGACTGGCGCCGTTTCGTGGCTTCCTGCGCGAGCGGGCGGCGCTCAAGGCGCAGGGTCGGAGCCTTGGCCCCGCCATGCTGTTCTTTGGTTGCCGGCACCCGGAGCAGGATTTCATCTACGCCGACGAATTGAAGGAGCACGCCGGCGCGGGTGTCGTCGACCTGCATGTCGCGTTCTCGCGTCACGACGGGAGGAAGGTCTACGTGCAGGACCTTCTGAAGCAGCAGTCGGCCGCGCTGTGGCCGCTGATCGAGCAGGGCGCGATCCTCTATATCTGCGGTGATGGCGGTCGCATGGAGCCCGACGTGAAGCGGGCGCTGGTGGCGATGTATCGCGACAAGACGGGCAACGACGAAGCTGCTGGCGAGGCCTGGACGCTCAAGCTCGCGGCCGACGGCCGCTACGTGCTGGACGTGTGGGCGAGCAGCTGAACCACGACCTCGATCCGCGTGATCGGGTGCGCGCCCGCCAATTGCGTCGCATCAAGATCGCAGCGACGCTCCTGCTGGTCTGCACCTCTGCCCTGTTCGGCGTGGCCCGGCACTACGAACCCATGCACTGGGCCTGGGGCTACGTCGCGGCCTTCGCGGCGGCCGCGACCGTGGGCGGCCTCGCCGACTGGTACGCCGTGGTGGCGCTGTTCCGCCGGCCGCTCGGACTGCCGATCCCGCACACCGCCATCATCCCGCGCAACCACCAGCGCATCGCCGATACGCTGGGCGAATTCATAGAGACCAACTTCCTGGCGCCCGCGCCGGTCGAGGCGCGGCTGCGCGAGGTCGATTTCGCCGCCCTGGTTGCCGAGTGGCTCTCCGACCGCGAGCGCAGCGCCGCTCTCTCGCGTTTCGTGCTGCAGCTTCTGCCGCAGACCCTGGCCGCGATCGACCAGTCCGGCCTCCGGGGCTTCCTCGGCAAGCGCATCATGACCGAACTCGAGCGGGTGGAGCTGGCGCCACTCGCCGCGGGCCTGCTGAGCGCGGTCACCGAGAAGGGTCGGCACCAGCGCTTGCTCGACGAACTGCTGGGCGCGCTCGAGAAAGTGCTGGCCAACGAGGAGACCCTGGCGGCACTGCGCGAGAAGATCCGCGAGGAGCTGCCGGCGCTGTTCAACCTCTACCGCGCAGATGCTTATCTGCTGCGCAAGATCGTGGCCTCGACCACCGCTTTCATCCAGGAGGCACGCGTCGATCCACGGCATCCGCTGCGCCGGGAGTTCGACGGTTTTGTGACAGGCTTCATCGAGCGCCTGCGCACGTCGGAATCGTTCGCACGCCGCGCCGAAGGGCTGAAGCACGACCTGTTGGCGCGGCCGGAGATCGCGACCGTGGCCGAGGGTGCCTGGGAGAGCCTGCGCAGCTTCCTCGAACAGGACGCGCGCGCGCCCGACGGCCAGGTTCGGCGGCAGCTCGAGGCCATGCTGGTCGACGTCGGCGGCCAGCTCGCGCGCGATCCCGCGATCCGCGCCGAGATCAATCGCGGCATGGTGCGGGTCCTTGCCGACTTCGTGCAGACTCAGAAAAGCGGCGTCGGCCGCTTCATCGCCGATCAGGTGAAATCCTGGGACATCGACATGCTGATCGGCCGCATCGAACTCACGGTCGGCCGTGATCTGCAATATATCCGTTTCAATGGTGCCATGATCGGCGGGCTGGCCGGATTGGCCTTGCACGCCCTGGAGCAGGGGTTGAAGCTGTACCTGTAACCGACAGGAGGTCCGCATGGCCGACGCAGGACAGAACTTCACGGATATGTTCAGGAAATTCGGCGAGCAGCTCAAGGTCCCGTCTTTCGACATGACGAAGATCATGGAGCATCAGCAGAAAAACCTGGAGGCGATGACCAAGTCGTGGCAGGCGATGGCCGGCGGCGCCAGCGAGATTGCGCAGAAGCAGCGCGCGATCTTCGAGGCCGCGATGAAGGACATGGCGGAGATGGCGCAGGCCTACAAGCCGGGCGGCTCGCCGCAGGAGGCGATCGCCAAGCAGACCGAATTCGCCAAGAAGGCGATGGAGGCGGCAATCGCCAACACCCGCGACATCGCCGAACTGGTGCAGAAGTCGAGCACCGAAGCCTTCAAGATCGTGCAGGACCGAATGAAGGAGTCCTACGAGGAGATCCGGGCCACCATCGAGAAGAAGCCCTAGGGACGCTTCCAGTCGGGGAAGACCACGCTCTTCCAGCCCGACCGGTCGAACTTCTTCCACTGGCCTTCGGGCTGGGCGAGGCGATCGGCGACGGCATAGACCGCCGCCGGATGGTGGCCGAGCCCGCAATGGCTGCCGTAAACCTCTATGTTCTCGACCTGCTCTCGCTCTTCGTTGAGGCAGGTCTGCCAGGCGCAGATGCCGTCGGAACGGCTGAAGATCGACGTCGTCGGCACCGGCGGCGGCTCTGAAAGCGGACCGGCGATGTGCCTGTCGCTTTCATCAACGCGGTGTCCCGAAGCGAATTCGTAGACCCGCCAGGCATTGGTCGCCTTGGGGCTGCCGGTGAAGGGGCTGCCGAGGCTGATCACCGAGCGCACTTTGTCGGGCACGCGCTTGGCGAGTTGCCGGGCATAGATGCCGCCCAGGCTCCAGCCGACCAGACTGATCCTGCGTCCGCCGTGGCGGTCGTAGAGTTCCTCGACCCGCTCCAGCATGCTGCGCTCGACGCCGGAACGCAGGCCGAGATTGCGGCCCTGCTTCCAGCCATGCGCGGCATAGCCGTGTGATTTCAGGAAACTTCTGAGTGGCTGAGTGGAGAGGTCGCTCGCCAGCAGACCGGGCAACACCAGGACCGGATGGCCGTCGCCGCGCGGCGCGGCGGCAAGCCACGGCCGGAGCATCCAGAACGCACCGAGTTCCTGCACGGCGCGGCCCTCGAGCAACAGGAGCGTTCGCGAAGGGGGACGCAACGCTTCAACGGCAGCCGTCATTTGGCCTCCTTGTCATTGTGGCCAGCGTCTCACAGATGGCGACAACGCGGAAGGGTATCAATGGGTTGCGACGGCCTTTGTCAGCTCGTCGGCGGCTTCGACGAGATAGTCGCCGAGCCGCCCGACATCGGGTACGGCGCGGCGGTCGGCGGTGAGGCCGAAGTTGAGCGCATCCATATAGCTCTGGACGGTGATGTTGAGCGCCGCGCCATGGGCCGGAATCGACACTGGGTGCAGCGCCGTCACCTTGGCTCCGGCACAGTAGAGCGCCATTGGCGGACCCGGCACGTTGGAGATGGTGACGTTCATCGGCATCGGCAGTTTGTCCGCCAGGCCGCTGCGCCCATACACCAGCATCATGAGCTGCAGCAGGATCGGCGCACCGACGAAGGCGAAATCCTGCGGGACGGCGTCGCGAAAGGTGCCGGCGATCTGTTTGGCTTCCGACGAGGATTTCAGGATCGCCTTCAGGCGCTCGGCGGGATCGGCGATGTCGGTCGCGATCTGGCAGAGCATGCCCGAGACCTGGTTGTTCTGCCGCGTGTCGCCGGGCTCGCGTAGGCTGATCGGCACGCCGGCGATCAGCGGCTTGTCCGGGAGTTGGCCTTTCTCCTCGAGATAGCGGCGCAGCGCGCCGCCGCAGATCGCCAGCACGACGTCGTTCAATTTCGCGCCGCTTGCCTTGGCGACTGCCTTGGCGTCCGTCAGCGAGATCGTGCGTGCGGCATAACTGCGCTCGCGGGTGATGGTGGCGTTGAAGGGTGTTTTCGGCGCATTCAGGGTCGGGAGCTGGCCGATCAGGCTCTGCAGAGTGCCGAGCGCCTTGGGCATCTCGCCGGGCTTGGCCAGGAAAGCGCTGGTCATCGAATTCAGGATCTGGGGCGCCGCCTCCCACATCTTGAGCTGCTGGCGCATCATGTTGCCCATGATGTCGGCCAGGCCCTTCACCGGATCGACGGCGATCGGCGCGCTGGGCGCCGTCGTGCCACCCGCCGCCTTGGGTGGCGGTGGCGCCACCTCGCGTGGCACCGCGGTTACATCGTAGAGCGCCTTGTTGATTGCCATGCCGGCGCCGCCATCGACCGCCGCATGATGGACCTTGGAATAGAGAACACCCTGGCCGTTGGCGAGGCCGGTGATGATGTAGAACTGCCAGAGCGGCCGGCTGCGATCGAGGGTGTTGGCATGCAGGCGGGAGATCACTTCCTCGAGCTGGGCCTCGGAGCCCGGCGCCGGCAGCGTCGTCTCGCGCAAATGGTAGTCGAGGTCGATCTCGTCCTCGTCGACCCAGCCGGGATGATCGAGATCGTAGAGCGAGGGCGCCAGCCGCTTTGAGAAGATCGGGATGGTGTGCAGGCGGCTTTCGAAAAAGCGGCGGAAGTGCTGGTAGAAACTGCCCTCGAAGCCATCCGGCAACTCGAAGTAAGTGAGCCCGGCCACGTGCATGGGTGTCTCGGGCGTCTCGAGATAGAGAAACGACGCGTCTATGCCGGACAGCTGTTGCTGCTCCATGGCGTTCTCCCGACTCGCTCTTGCTTCGTTCGTTGGTCGATTTGTCGTCCGCGTACCCCACCCGAGGCAAGTAGGCCGGTGATCTCATGACCATCGGGGGCCTCATACATCCCCCTAACTCATTGGTATTATTTAATAATCAATATTTCTTCTCGCATCGCACAAATTCATGTTGCAACGCACAATAAGCATCCCATATATCGCCCAAGAGGCACGGGGCGTTCTTTCCGAGGCTCGATCATTTGGACCACAACACAACGGCAGGACCTGAACATGACCACGACCAACACCGCCGCGCTCGACACCGTGATCGAGCACGCCACCGAGACGACCAAGGCCGCAGGCGAGCGCGTCCGCGAGTTCGCCCAGATCGGCGTCCGCAAGGCGACCGAGGGCTTCGAGCAGATCAGCAAGGCCGCCCAGAGCGCGTCGGAAGAGCTGAACAGCCAGATCAACCAGGCCCGAGACGGCGCCACCAAGGCCAGCCTCAAGCTGCTCGACATCGCCAAGGAAGACGCCGATGCCGGTTTCGCTGCCATGCGTGACCTGTTTGCCGCCAAGTCCCCGATCGAGGCGTTCGACGTCTCGGCCAAGTACTGGCGCGGCCGCCTGGAGACCCGCATCGCCCAGGCCCAGGATCTCGGCGCGTTCGTGCGCAAGGCTGCTGACGACGCGGTTCGCCCCGTCCAGGAGCGCATCGAGAAGTTCGCCAAGATCGCGGCCTGAACAACGGCATGCGACGAAAGGCCCGCCCGCGGGGGCGGGGCTTTTTTGTTGGATTTTCAGGCCTTCCGAGTGTCGACGGCTTTCCGCTATGATGGCCTTCGAAATCTGGGGAAAGCCGATGGCCGCGAAGAGACTGTTTGCCGCGATGTTGGGGGGAGTGGCGCTCGTCGGCTGCGATCCGTTGCCGAAGCCGCTCTACACCGAAGTGACGCCGCCGGCCTCTTTCCGCACCGAGGCGGACGGCACGCGCGTCGACAACGAGGGCTATCATCTCGACGCCCAGGGCTATCGCATCAACAAGCGAGGCGAGCGGATCGGCATGGTCGATGTCCAGGCGAAGACGGCCGGCGACACTTCCAACGCAGTCGCCGGTTACTGGATCAGCTCCACCGGCACCAAGGCAGCCGGCAGCGTGGCGACACCGAGCGGGGGCGCAGGTGGCGGTCCAGGCAGCATCATGAACACGACCTTGCCGACGCCAACCACCATGCCCCAGCAGGCACCGATCACGCCGTCGCCAGGGAATGTTGCGCCACCCCCGGGTTATCGCTGAGCGAGCTCGCTACGCGATCTTCACCCCAGCGTTTCTTTGAACAGTTCGATCATGGCGTTCCACGAGCGCCTGTCGGTTGCCTCATGGAAGAAGAAGCCCTTCCTGCCACGAGCATCGATTGCGGGATTGGTGAAGCTGTGGCCGGCGCCGCCGTAGAGCTGCAGGCGCCAGTCGAGGTTGGCAGCCATCATCTCCTTCTCGAAGTCGGCGCGCTGCTCGGACGGGATGATCGGATCGTCGGCGCCGATGCAGACCAGCACCTTGCCCTTGATATTGGCCGCGTCCTGCGGCCGGGCGGTGGTGAGGCCTGAGTGGAAGCCGACGATCGCCTTGATATCGGCGCCGCTGCGGCCGAGTTCGAGGGCCGCGGTGCCGCCGAAGCAATAGCCGATGGCGGCGAGGCGCGCCGGATCGACCTCCTTCTGGGCCTTCAATACGTCGAGCGCGGCGGCTGCGCGAACGCGGATGCCGGTCGGGTCAGTATACCACGGCGTGAGGCGGGCCATGGTGTCGGCGGGATCGGCCAGGGGCTTGCCGTCGCCGTGATAGTCCATGGCAAAGGCGGCGTAGCCCAGTCCCGCAAGTCGCGCCGCGATCTTCTTGGTGTGTTCGGTGAGGCCCGGCCCCTCGTGGCACACCAGCACGCCGGCACGGCGTCCCGGCTTGGTATCATCGACGACGTACTGGCCGACCATTCGGACGCCGTCGCCCCGGTATTCAATGTCCTGGGTGCGCACCTTGTGTGATCCCTCCATTATTGCCCGGACTGTAGCGAACCCGGCTTGACCGGCCAACGGCCTCTCGCCACAAGTCGGCCGCATGGTTGCCCCGATCGTCCGTTTCGCGCCGAGTCCTACCGGGCTGCTGCATGTAGGCAACATTCGCGCAGCGCTCTTCAACTGGCTGTTTGCCAAACGGCACGGCGGCGCCTTCATTCTGCGCCTGGACGACACCGACCGGATGCGCAGCAAACCGGAATACGAGGCGGCGATCGAACGCGATCTGCAGTGGCTCGGCCTCGACTGGAGGCGCAAGGAGAAACAGTCAGATCGACTGGCGCACTATGATGCCGCGCGAGACAGATTGGTCGCGGCCGGTCGTCTCTATCCCTGCTACGAGACGCCCGAGGAGCTGGAATTCAGGCGCAAGCGTCTGCTCGCCCAGGGACGGCCGCCGGTCTACGACCGCGCTGCGCTAAAATTGTCGGACGCTGACCGCACGCGCCTGGAAGGTGAGGGCCGCCGGCCGCACTGGCGATTCAGGCTCGCGGCGGAGGAAGTGCGCTGGGACGACCTCGTCCGCGGGCCCCAGCACATCGACGAGGCGAGCCAGAGCGACCCGGTGCTGGTGCGGGCTGACGGGACCTACCTCTACAGTTTCACGTCGGTGGTCGACGACATCGCCTTCGCCATCACGCACGTGATCCGCGGCGAGGATCACGTCACCAATTCGGGCGTGCAGATCCAGATGTTCCAGGCGCTGGGCGCACCTGTGCCGACCTTCGCGCACCTGCCGTTGATGGTTGATGCGACAGGCGGCGGCCTCAGCAAGCGTACGGGCTCTCTGGCAGTCGCCGATCTGCGTGAGCGCGGCGTCGAGGCGCTCGCCATTTGTGCGTTGCTGGCCAGGCTCGGCACGGCTGATCCGGTGGAGCCGGTGACCTCGCTCGATGCGCTCGTGGCGACCGTCGATTTCGCCCGCGTCGGGCGGGCTGCCGCGCGCTTCTCGGAGGAGGAACTGGCGCAATTGAACGCGCGGACCCTCCATATCCTCCCCTACGAGGCAGTGCGCGCGCGCCTTGCCGATGATTTGGGCGAGGCCTTCTGGCTTGCGGTGCGCGGCAACCTCACGACCCTGGCCGATGCTTCCGGTTGGGCCGACGTCGTGCGCGGCCCGATCGAACCCAAGATCGAGGATGCCGGGTTTCTCGCCGAGGCTGCGAGCAAGCTGCCGCCGGAGCCGTGGGACGACACGACCTGGAAGGCCTTTACGTCGACACTGGACCGCAAGGGCCGCGCGCTGTTCCATCCGCTCAGGCTCGCGCTCACGGCCCGCGAGACCGGTCCGGAGATGGCGCGACTGCTGCCGCTGATCGGGCGCGCGAAGGTCGAGGCGCGGCTCAGAGGCCTGAAGGCATAAGGATCGCGGCGGCGCCCAGCGCGGCGAACAGGAATGCCGCGACCACCCGCACGACCTTGAGCGGCAGCCGCCGCGCGATGGCGTCGCCGAACAGAACCACCGGCGCGTTGGCCAGCATCATGCCGAGGGTCGTGCCGGCGGTGACCAGCAGCAGAGAATTGAAGCGCGCGGCGAGCGCCACCGTGGCGATCTGTGTCTTGTCGCCGATCTCGACGATGAAGAAGGCGACAAGTGTCGCGAGGAAGGCACCGGCCGTGCGTGCGGTCTGCGGGCCGTCGTCGGCCTTGTCGGGCACCAGGCACCAGCCTGCCATGGCGAAGAAAGTCGCGACCAGGATCCAGCGCATCGTCTCGGCGCCGACCCAGCCGGCGACGGCGGCACCGATCCAGGCGGCCAGCGCATGGTTGGCGAGAGTGGCAAACAGGATGCCGAGGATGATCGGCACCGGCTTGCGATAGCGCGCCGCCAGCACCAGCGCGAGAAGCTGCGTCTTGTCGCCGATCTCTGCCACCGCGACGAGGGCGGTCGAGATGAAAAAAGCTTCCATTGGCCGTCATTTGCACGACAAGAACGCTTCGGATAAACTAGCGAAATGTCGCTCCTTCTATTCCCCGGCGCACACGCCGCGCGATGTAAGTGAAGCCCGCGCCTCTTCAGGCGCGTCTGGCCTTCGTACCATCTTGATCGGGGAGTAGGGGACCATGTCCCTCGTCGTCTACAACACGCTGTCGCGCGAAAAGGAAGCGTTCGCACCAATCGATGCAGAACACGTGCGTCTCTATGTCTGCGGACCGACC
>MEMN01000044.1:0-12254 GCA_001767945.1 Alphaproteobacteria bacterium RIFCSPHIGHO2_12_FULL_66_14
CGACTGCCCACCGGGCGGGCAAATATGCTGCATCTGCGAGCACGACCCTTTCGGCACGCCCGTTCGGCCATCACTCACGGCCCGCCGATATCAGAATTTCTCGTTCAATTTCAGATGGTTAAGAACGGTCTCAGATCTCGACCAACGGTTGGCATGCTTCGTGCTGCTCTGCAGGCACGGACCCAATGACGGGTCCTTCCTGATGTGACCGGCGGGCCAATGGCGGCTCGCCTTCGGACAACGACGTCCTGTGCGGTCGGCTCACGCCGGCTGAACGGGGCGTTTTTTTTTGAGGTTGAGCGTCGTGAGCCAGCTCGAGCGATCGAAAGTGACGGTGGGCTTCATCCCGCTGATCGACTGCGCGCCCATTGTGTTTGCGGACATCCTGGGCCTGTTCGAACGCCACGGTCTCGACGTCGAGATCCGCCGCGAAGTCTCGTGGGCGAACATCCGCGACAAGGTGGCTGTCGGATTGCTCGACGCGGCCCAGATGCTGGCGCCGATGCCGCTTGCAGCCTCCCTCGGGATCGACAGCGTCAGCGTGCCGATGATCGCCGCCATGACACTCGATCTCAACGGCAATGCCATCACGCTGTCGCAGACCCTGTGGCAGGAGATCGAGGAGGCCGCCCCGGAATTCACCGGCGAGAACCTGGCCGCAGGGGCTCCCCTCGACGCGCGCGCCCTCGCCGCCGTGGTCCGGCGCCGGGCCGCGGCCGGCCTGCCGCGGGTGGCACTTGCCTCGGTCTTTCCGTTCTCGTCGCACAACTACCTTCTGCGGCTGTGGCTCGCCGCCGGCGGCATCGATCCCGATCAGGAGGTGCGTCTAAGCGTCGTCCCGCCACCTCACACCGTCGCTCACCTCTCCGGTGGCGTCATCGACGGCTACTGTGTCGGCGAACCCTGGAACCAGCAGGCCGTGTCCCTCGGCATCGGCCGCATCGCCGCTACCGGTCATCACATCTGGAAGGCGATGCCCGAAAAGGTTCTGGGCACGACGGAATCCTGGGCGCAGCGGCATCCGAAGACGCTGATCGCGCTGATCAAGGCCCTGACCGAAGCCTGTGCCTGGCTCGACGAGCCCGCCAATCGTGCGGAGGCTGCCCGCGTGCTGGCGGGCCCCCGCTATGTCAACGCACCGGTCGAGGTGATCGCGCGGTCGCTCGCCGTGCCCGACTTCCACATCTTCCATCGTCAGGCGGCGAACTTCCCCTGGCGCAGCCATGCCGACTGGTTCATCGCCCAGATGGTGCGCTGGGGCCAGGCCGAGCCTGCGCCCGGCCTGCGCGCCGTCGCCGACCGGGTGTTCCGCAGCGATATCTACCGCGCGGCGGCCAGCGAATTGTCGCTCGCGTGCCCCATTGCCGACCGCAAGACCGAGGGCGCCCACGCCGATCCGTGGATCCTGCCGACCAACGGCGCGCCGCTGGCGATGGCGCCGGACGATTTCCTGGACGGCTCGATCTTCGATCCATCCAACGCCGAGACACAAAGCATCGCGCCAAAGGCACGCAACGCAGGCGACCAGCAGGACGCGCTCTAGAGGCTGAACTGATCCAATCGAGGAGATCACTCATGGCGAAAAGGATACGACGCATGACCATCGGACGACGGGACATTCTGGCCGGTGTCGGCGCCGTTGCAGCGCACAGCCTGCTCGCTTCACCGACGCGTGCGCAGGCGCTGAAGGTCGAGAAGGACGAACTCAAGTTCGGCTTCATCAAGCTCACGGACATGGTCCCGCTCGCCATTGCCAAGGAGAAGGGCTTCTTCGAGGACGAGGGCCTGTTCGTCACCCTCGAACCTCAAGCCAACTGGAAGGTGCTGCTCGACCGCGTCATCACCGGCGAACTGGACGGCGCTCACATGCTGGCCGGCCAGCCGATCGCCGCCACCATCGGCTTCGGCACGAAGGCGCATATCGTCACGCCTTTCTCGATGGATCTGAACGGCAACGGCACCACTGTTTCGAACGCGGTGTGGGCCGAGATGAAGAAGCACATTCCGGTCGGGGCCGACGGCAAGCCGGTGCATCCGATCAAGGCCAGCGCCCTGAAGCCGGTGATCGAGAAAATGAAGAACGAGGGCAAGGCCTTCAAGATGGGCATGGTCTTCCCGGTCTCCACCCACAACTACGAGCTTCGCTATTGGCTGGCGTCGGGCGGCATTCATCCGGGCTTCTATTCCAAGACCGATGTCACCGGCCAGATCAAGGCGGAGGCCCTTCTGTCGGTGACGCCGCCGCCGCAGATGCCGTCGACACTGCAGGCCGGCACCATTCACGGCTACTGCGTCGGCGAACCGTGGAACCAGCAGGCGGTGTTCAAGGGCATCGGCGTGCCGGTGATCACCGACTACGAGATCTGGAAGAACAATCCGGAGAAGGTCTTCGGCGTAACCGCCGAATTCGCGCAGAAGAATCCAGGCACGCTGGTGGCGCTCACCAAGGCCTTGATCCGGGCCGGCATGTGGCTCGATGCGGACAACAACGCCAATCGAATGGAGGCGGTCAAGATCATTTCGAAGCCGGAGTATGTCGGCGCCGACGCCGAGGTCATTGCCAATTCGATGACCGGTACGTTCGAGTACGAGAAAGGCGACAAGCGGCCGGTGCCCGATTTCAACGTCTTCTTCCGCTACTACGCCACCTATCCCTACTACTCGGATGCGGTCTGGTATCTGACGCAGATGCGTCGTTGGGGTCAGATTCCCGAGCACAAGTCCGACGCCTGGTACGAGGAGACGGCGCGGAGCGTCTATCGACCCGACATCTATCTCAAAGCGGCGAAGATGCTGGTCGACGAAGGCAAGGCGAAGAAAGCCGACTTCCCATGGACGACCGATGGCTATCGCGCGCCCACAGCCGAGAACATCGACGGCGTTCCCTACGATGGGCGCAAGCCCAATGCCTACATCGACAGCCTGTCGATCGGTCTGAAAGGCAAGCAGACCGTCGAAGGTGCCGACGTGGTCGGCGGTTAGCCGGCGCGCGGCAGCCGAAGAGTTTCGCAAACAGGATGTCGGGGCCAGAGATGACCATTGTCAGCGAAGACGGAACAGAAGAGCGGTTCCGCAACGAACGGCGCCGCGAAAGGTTGTTTGCCCGCATCAACAAGGCGTCGGGGTATCTCGACGTCGCCGGCTTCGGCTGGGTCGTGCCGCTCCTGCGGATGGCGGCCGGCGACAGCCCGCGGCATCAGCTCGCCGAGTTGCGCCAGGTTCTGGTCGTCCCGCTGACCGGCATCGTGGCCTTTCTGCTCCTGTGGGCGGCGCTCGCGCCGCAGGTCAAGACGTCACTGGGCGCCGTGCCGGGACCCGCTCAGGTATGGGCGCAGGCGGTCAATCTCTACGACGATCACTCGGCCGAGCGCACGAAGGAAGCAGCCTTCTATGCGCGGCAGAAGGAGCGCAACCTGAAACTCGAGGCGGCCGGCAAGGCGGATCAGGCCAAGACGCGCACCTACACCGGCAAGCCGACCTATCTCGATCAGATCGCGACCAGCCTCAAGACCGTGGCGCTCGGATTTCTCGTTGCGACGCTGATCGCCGTCCCGGTGGGAATCATGTGTGGTCTGTCGCGGTCGGTGGAAGGCGGGCTCAATCCCCTGATCCAGATCTTCAAGCCGGTCTCGCCGCTGGCCTGGCTGCCGATCGTCACCATGGTGGTTTCCGCCCTCTACATCGATCCGCTCGAGTGGCTGCCGAAATCGCTGGTGATCTCGGCCATTACCGTGACGCTGTGTTCGCTGTGGCCGACATTGATCAACACGACGCTCGGCGTCGCGTCGATCGACAAGGATCTCGTGAACGTCGGCAAGGTGCTCCAGCTCTCGACCGCAACCACCGTTCGCAAGTTGGTGCTGCCGTCGGCGCTGCCGCTGATCTTCACCGGACTGCGGCTCTCGCTCGGGGTGGGCTGGATGGTTCTGATCGCCGCCGAGATGCTGGCGCAGAACCCGGGTCTTGGAAAATTCGTGTGGGACGAGTTCCAGAACGGATCGTCGTCGTCGTTGGCCAAGATCATGGTCGCCGTGTTGACCATCGGCATCATCGGGTTCGTGCTCGATCGCCTGATGTTCGCCCTGCAGGCGGCCTTTACCTACGGCATGAACCGCTAGCCCGGGGAGACGACGATCATGGCTCTCCTCGAACTGAAGGGCGTGCGGAAGGGCTACGGCGACGCCGGCCGGCGTACGGAAGTGTTGAGCGACATCGACCTTGCCGTCGAAGAGGGTGAGTTCGTGGCGATCGTCGGCTTCTCCGGCTCCGGCAAGACGACGCTGATCTCCCTGATGGCGGGGCTGCTCAAGCCGGATGCCGGCGAGATCCTGCTGAAGGGCGTGCCGGTCGAGGGCGCCGGCCCCGACCGGGGGCTCGTCTTCCAGTCCTATTCGCTGATGCCCTGGCTTACGGTCGCGGCGAACGTGGCGTTGGCCGTCGACGCCGTCTTCAAGGACGCGACCAGGGCGGAGCGTGCGGCGCGCGTCCGGCGCTACATCGAGATGGTCGGCCTCGGTCACGCCGCCGACCGCCGGCCGGCCGAACTCTCGGGCGGCATGCGCCAGCGCGTCGCCGTGGCCCGCGCACTGGCCACCGACCCCGACATCCTGCTGCTCGACGAGCCGCTGTCGGCCCTCGACGCCCTGACACGCGCCAAACTTCAGGACGAGTTCGACGAAATCCGGGCCCAGGAAGGCAAGACGATCGTGTTGATCACGAACGACGTCGACGAAGCCATCCTGCTGGCCGATCGGATCATCCCGCTGAAGCCCGGTCCCAACGCGACTCTCGGGCCGTCCTTCAAGGTGACCATCCCGCGGCCACGAAACCGCATGGCGCTCAACGGCGACCCGGCCTTCAAGCGCCTGCGGGCCGAGATCACCAAGTACCTCATGGACGTGGGGATCGAACGCAAGGTCGAAGGCGAGGAGCGGCGACTGCCCGACGTCCAGCCCGTGACCCAACTGGAGTCGCCGCCGGAACTGGTGCGCAAGGCGGGCCGCTCGCCGATCCTCGACCGTTACGTCGAATTCTTCGACGTCAAGAAGGTCTATCCGACGCCCAAAGGTCCGCTGACGGTCGTGGAGAAATTCCAGCTTCTGATGAAGAAGGGCGAGTTCGTGTCGCTGATCGGCCATTCCGGATGCGGCAAGTCCACCGTGCTGTCCATGGTGGCCGGTCTCACCGAGATCTCGGACGGCGGTGTCGTCCTCAACGGCCGCGAAATAGATTCCGCCGGGCCCGATCGCGCCGTGGTGTTCCAGGCTCCCTCGTTGATGCCCTGGCTGACGGCGCGCGAGAACGTCGCGCTGGGCGTCGACAAGGTCTATCCCCATGCCACGCCGGCGGAGCGGCGCGAGATCGTCGAATATTACCTGGCGCGTGTCGGGCTGGCCGATTCCATGCACAGGAAGGCCAGCGAGCTGTCGAACGGCATGAAGCAGCGCGTCGGCATCGCCCGCGCCTTCGCCCTTTCGCCCAAGCTGCTGCTGCTCGACGAACCGTTCGGCATGCTCGACAGCCTGACGCGCTGGGAGCTGCAGGAAGTGCTGATGGACGTGTGGAAGCGCACGCAGGTGACGGCGATCTGCGTCACGCACGATGTCGATGAAGCCATCCTGCTGGCCGACCGCATCGTCATGATGACCAATGGACCCAACGCCACCATCGGCAAGGTGCTTGACGTCCCGTTGCCGCGGCCTCGGACCCGCAAGTCCCTGATCGAGCACCCCGACTACTATCGCTATCGCGGCGAGGTGCTGACCTTCCTCGAGGAGTTCGAGCACGGCGCCAAACCCAAGCCTGTGGCGGCGCCCACCACCGCGAAGGCGGCTGCATGAGCGAATTCGACGTCCAGCAGAAACAGTGGCTGCAGGGCTTCGTCAGCGGCATCGAGGCGCGCAAGGCCGCCGACAAACTGGCGGGCCGCTCGTCGGGCGCACCGGCGGCCGGGGTGCCAGGACATGAAGGCGGACCTGACGCCCTGCAGCACGCCGCCCAGGACCGCACGATTGCGGCAGGCGGCAAGCTGGTCGCCGAGGAAACCGCCAAGCGCGCGCGCCATCCGCTCGACCGCTGGGACGAAGTGGTGGGCCGCGCCGAGGCCGGCCAGTTCCCCAAGGGCGTCGACGTCTTTCTCACCAAGTACCAGGGCCTGTTCTACGTGGCGCCGGCGCAGGATTCCTTCATGTGCCGGCTGCGGATTCCCAACGGCATCCTGACATCTGGGCAGATGCGCGGCCTCGCCGATGCGGCGGAGTCCTTCGGCGGCGGCTATGCCGACGTGACGACGCGCGCCAACCTGCAGATTCGCGAGATCCCGGCGCGCCATGCCGTCGACCTGCTGCTGGCCGTCCAGGAACTCGGCCTGACCTCGCGCGGCTCGGGCGCCGACAACATCCGCAACGTCACCGGCAGCCCGACCGCGGGCATCGATCCGCAGGAACTCCACGATACGCGGCCATTGTGCCGCGCCATGCATCACTACATCCTCAATCACCGTGAGATGTACGGGCTGCCGCGCAAGTTCAACATCGCCTTCGACGGCGGCGGACGTGTGCCGGTTCTCGAGGACACCAACGACATCGGTTTCGTGGCAACCCGGGTGACGGGTGGCGCGGGCTTCGAGCCGGGCGTCTATTTCCGCCTGCAGCTGGGCGGCATTACTGGCCATCTCGACTTTGCCTTCGAGACCGGCATCCTCCTGAAGCCCGAGGAATGCGTGACGGTGGCGGGCGCCGTCGTGCGGGCCTTTGCCGTCCACGGCGATCGTACCAATCGTCTGAAGGCGCGCCTCAAGTACGTGATCGACCGGATGGGACGCGAGGCGTTTCTCAAGGAGGTCGAAAAGGAATACGGCAAGGCCCTGCGTCGCGCCGCCGGCGCCGAAGTGACATCGCGCGTCCCCGCCGACAAGCACGGTCACATCGGCGTGCACGGCCAGAAGCAGCCGGGGCTCAACTATCTCGGCCTGGTGCTGCCGGTGGGTCGGCTCACCTCCGAGCAGATGCGCGGCATCGCCCAGATCTCCGAGCGCTTCGGCAGCGGCACGCTGCGGCTCACCGTGTGGCAGAACCTGCTGATCTCCGACGTCGCCGACCGCGACGTGGGCGTCTGCATCGCCGCCATCAACGCCCTCGGCCTCGGCATCGAGGCCAGCGCCGTCCGCCGCGGCCTCGTCGCCTGCACCGGCAATGCCGGCTGCAAGTTCGCGGCCTCCAATACCAAGGGCCACGCCCTGAAGCTGGCCGACTATCTCGAGGCGCGCGTGGCCGTCGACACGCCGGTGAACATCCACCTGACCGGCTGCCACCATTCCTGCGCCCAGCATTACGTCGGCGACATCGGCTTGCTGGCCGCCAAGGTCGACCGCGGCGAGGACAGCGTCGAGGGCTATCACGTCCATATCGGCGGCGGCGCCGCCTCGACCAACGAGCAGGCGATGGCGCGCGACTATGCCCAATCGGTGGCGTTCGACGACCTGCCGGCGCTGCTGGAGCGTCTGCTCGCGGCCTACCTCGCGCACCGCCAGACCGCGACCGAGTCGTTCTTCGAGTTTTGCGGCCGGCATGAGATCGCCCAGCTGCGCAAGCTCGCCGACCAGACGCCGGGCCGGGCACTGGCGGCATGAACGCGATCATGCCTCTGCCGTCGCTCATTCCGGAGAATGCGCCGTTCTCGACCGAGCAGCGCGCCTGGCTGAACGGCTTCTTCTCCGCCTATCTCGGCGTCGCCGGCGAGACGGCCGCCGGGGAAGCCGCCGAACCGGCCGAGCCCGAGGACTTTCCCTGGCATGACGCGTCGCTTGCGATGCCGGAACGGCTGGAACTCGCCAAGGATTCCAAACCGGAGCGCAAGCTGATGGCGGCGATGGCCCAGCTCGATTGTGGCCAGTGCGGCTATCTCTGCCAGACCTACGCCGAGGCCGTGTGGTCGGGCGCCGAGGCCGACATGGGCCGTTGCGTGCCGGGCGGCAAGGAAACCCAGCGCAAGCTGAAGGAATTGCTCGCGGCACTGGAGGGAGAACGTGGCGCGCCCTCCGCCGCGCCGGCCGCCAAGCCGGCTGGCGTTCATGGCTTCTCGCGCGACCGGCCCGCGCTCGCCACGCTGGTCGATGCCCATCCGCTCAACCGTCCCGGTTCGGAGAAGGACGTGCGCCACGTCGTGCTCGATCTCTCGACCACCGACGTCACCTACGAAGCCGGTGACAGCCTTGGCGTCTTCGCCCGCAAGAACCCGCAGCTGGTCCAGGCCGTGCTCGATCGCATCGGCGCCACGGGCGAGGAGATGGTGGCTTTCGACGGCGACGCCCTGCCGCTCCGCCAGGTTCTGCTGAGCAAGGTCGACATCGCCCGACCCAGCGACGAGTGCATGCTGTTTCTCGCGACCCGCGCCTTCAACGGCGAGGAGGCACTGAAGCTGCAGGCCTTGGCCGAGGGCAGGGGACCGCCGGAACTGGTCGATGCCGACCTGCTCGACCTCCTGCAGGCGTTTCCGTCGGTCTCGCCGTCGCTGCCCGGCCTGTTGAAGTCGCTCGATCGCCTGCAGCCCCGGCTCTACTCGATCGCGTCGTCGTCGAAGGCCCATCCGCGCGAGGTCCATCTCACCGTCTCGGCGGTGCGCTGGGACAACAACGACCGCACGCGCACCGGTATCGGCTCCTGCTATCTCGCCGACTTTGCCAAGCCGGGCGATGTCATCCCGGTGTTCGTTCAGAAGAGCCACGGCTTCGCCCCGCCCGCCGACGACAGCGCGCCGGCGATCATGGTCGGACCCGGCACCGGCATCGCGCCGTTTCGTGCCTTTCTGGAAGAGCGCGAGGCGCGCGGCGCGGCCTCGGGCAAGAAGGGGGGCCGGAACTGGCTGTTCTTCGGCGACCAGAAGCGCGTCACCGACTTCCTCTATGAAGACCAGATCGTCGATTGGCAGCGCCGCGGCCTGCTCGACCGGCTCGATCTCGCCTTCTCGCGCGACCAGGCGGAGAAGATCTACGTCCAGACCCGCATGCGCGAGAACGCCGCGGAACTGTGGGCATGGCTGGAGGAGGGCGCCCACTTCTATGTCTGCGGCGACGCCAAGCGCATGGCCAAGGACGTCGAGGACACGCTGCTGCAGATCGCGGTCGAACACGGCGGCAAGAGCGCCGCCGAGGCCAAGACCTGGCTCGATGCGCTCGCCAAGGCCGGCCGCTACCAGCGCGATGTGTACTGATGTTCCTGCGATCCAGCACGAGGCCTCTTCGGTCCTCTCCGCCACGAAGTGGGGGAGAGGAAGGGGCCCGTTGCGTAGCAACGGGGAGGTGAGGTGGTGTCCGATGCACGGGCAATGCTCGCAACCCCCTCACCTAGCCTCTCCCCCAAGGGGGGAGAGGAACGTGAAGGGTGTGTTGTAGCCGCAGACCCAGTGACCATCCGTACCACCTGCCCCTATTGCGGCGTCGGTTGCGGCATCGTGGCGACGCCCGACGGTCGCGGCGGCGCCGAGATCGCTGGCGACAAGGCTCATCCGGCCAATAGCGGACGGCTTTGTTCCAAGGGCGCGGCGCTGGGTGAGACACTGTCGCTGGAGGACCGCCTGCTTCATCCCGAAGTCGACGGCCGGCGCGTCTCGTGGGACGTGGCCCTCGATGCGGTGGCCAATGGCTTTCGCGATGTCATTGCCGAGCACGGGCCCGATGCCGTGGCGTTCTATGTCTCGGGTCAGCTGCTGACCGAGGACTATTACGCTGCCAACAAGCTCATCAAAGGCTTCCTCGGCACCGCCAACATCGACACCAACTCGCGGCTCTGCATGGCTTCGTCGGTGGCCGGCCACAAGCGCGCCTTCGGCAGCGACACCGTGCCCGGCCTCTACGAGGATTTCGAACTGGCCGACCTCGTGGTCCTGGTCGGCAGCAATCTGGCGTGGTGTCATCCCGTGCTGTTCCAGCGCCTCGAGGCGGCCAAGCGCGCGCGGCCCGGGATGAACGTCGTGGTGATCGATCCCCGCCGCACCGACACCTGCGAGATTGCCGACCTCCATCTGGCGCTCCGGCCGGGCAGCGACGTGGCGCTGTTCAACGGCCTCCTGGCCGAGTTGCACCGCCGCGGCGTCACGGCCAAGAGCTACGTCGACCAATACACGACGGGCCTGGAAGAGGCGCTGATGGCCGCGCGCGCCAGCGATCTCGCGCAATGCGACCTGCCCGCGGCCGACGTGGCAACCTTCGTCGAATGGTTCGCCCGCGCCGAGAAGACGGTGACGCTCTATTCGCAGGGCGTGAACCAGTCGAGCGCCGGCGTCGACAAGGTGAATGCCATCATCAACTGCCACCTTCTGACCGGGCGCATCGGCCAGCCGGGCATGGGGCCGTTCTCGATCACCGGACAGCCCAACGCCATGGGTGGCCGCGAGGTCGGTGCGCTCAGCAACACGCTGGCCGCGCACATGGATTTCACCCTGGAGGACGTCGACCGCGTCGGTCGCTTCTGGCAGGCGGTGCGGATGGCGAAGCGGCCGGGGCTGAAGGCGGTCGAACTGTTCGACGCGGTGAAGGCCGGCCGGATCAAGGCGGTGTGGATCATGGCGACCAATCCGGTTGCCAGCCTGCCCGACGCCGATGCCGTGCGCGCGGCGCTGAAGGCCTGTGAACTCTCCATCGTCTCCGAGGCAGTGCGCGCCACCGACACCGTCGATGCCTGCCGCATCCGCCTGCCGGCGCTCGCCTGGGCGGAGAAGGACGGCACGGTCACCAACTCCGAACGCGGCATCTCGCGCCAGCGTCCGTTCCTGCCCGCTCCCGGCGAGGCGCGGCAGGATTGGTGGATCGTGGCCGAGGTCGCGCGTCGGCTGGGATTCGGCGAGGCCTTCGCCTGGACCGGCGTCGCCGACATCTTCCGCGAGCACGCCGCCCTCTCGGCCTTCGAGAACGACGGCCGCCGCGATTTCGACATCGGCGCTTATGCCACGACCGATGAGGCGGCCTACGACAAGCTCTCGCCTTTCGTCTGGCCGGCCCGCGCAGGCGTGGCGCAAGGCGGCCGCTTCTTCGCCGACGGCGGCTTCTTCCACGGTGATCGTCGGGCGCGCTTCATCGCGACGGCGCCGCGCGCGCCCATGCATGCGCCGGGCGAAGACAGGCCGCTGCGTCTCAACACCGGCCGCGTCCGCGACCAGTGGCACACCATGACTCGGACCGGCAAGTCGGCGCGTCTCGCCGGTCATCGTCCCGAGCCCTTGGTCGAACTGCATTCCAACGACGCGCGCGCACGCGGACTCGGCAATGGCGACATTGCCGAGGTGTCCAGCACTTGGGGCCGCGCCGTGCTCAAGGTCCACGTGACGGAGGCCTTGCGCGTCGGCGAGGCCTTCGCGCCCATGCACTGGACGGCGCAGGTCTCGCGCGCTGGCGCCATCAACGCCGCGGTCAATCCCGCGGTCGACCCGATCTCCGGCCAGCCCGAACTGAAGCACACGCCGGTCGAAATTCGACGTCTAGATATGCACTGGCATGGCACGATTCTCGCTCGCAGGCCGGTAATGCTGCCTGAGATCACCTACTGGGCGCGGGCGAGGGGCGCCGGCTATCACGCCTACATGATTGCGGGCGAGCAGCCGCTTGGCGTCGCACAACGGGCCCTGTCGGCCGCGGTGCGCGCGACCAACCCGGGCCCCTGGCTCAAGGGTGAGTCCGGTGTGGGTGCGGTGATCGCCGACGGCCGGCTCGAGGCCGTTCTGGTGCTGAGCCCCGGGCATGACGAGCGGGCGCGCGACCGCCTTGCTCCCTTCATGGCGATGGACCGTCTCTCGGTCGAGGATCGCAGCGTGCTGCTGCTTGGCGGTGACGCCGGAGACGGCGAATCGGAACGCGGCGGCGAGATCTGCGCCTGCTTCGGCGTGTCGACGGCTGCAGTGACGGCGGCGATTGCCAAGGGTGCCACGTCGCTCGCGGCCCTGGGCGCCGTCACCCGCGCCGGTACCAACTGCGGCTCCTGCCGTCCGGAATTGCGCGCACTGCTGCGTGCTGCTCGTCTCGAAAGGGCCGCGTGATGCAGACCTTTCCTCTCTTCATGTCCCTGCAGGAGCGGCGCGTGCTGGTCGTGGGCGGCACCGATGCGGCGGCGCGCAAGGTCGAGTTGCTGCTGTCGGCCGGGGCCCAGGTGACATTGATCGCCGACACGGTCGTGGGCGAGATCGCCCAGCTGATCGACGAGGCGCGGATCTCCTGGGCCGGCCGCGCCTTTTACGACGAGGATCTCTCGGGCGTCTCGCTGGTC
>MEMN01000044.1:12266-20958 GCA_001767945.1 Alphaproteobacteria bacterium RIFCSPHIGHO2_12_FULL_66_14
AGTTTCATCATGCCTGCCATCGTCGATCGTGCGCCCATCACCATCGCCATCTCGACCGGCGGTGCGTCACCCGCGCTGGCGCGGCGACTGCGCGCCGAGATCGAGCGGGCGATGCCGGCCGCCATCGGGCGCCTTGCGCGCTTCGCCGAGGTCTTCCGCGCCCAGGTGCGTCGTACCCTCGATCACCCGCGTGTGCGCCGCCGTTTCTGGGATCGGGTGTTCGAGGGCCGCATCGGCGAGATGGCGCTGGCCGGCGACGAAATCGGCGCGCGCCGGGAGTTGATCCGCCTGCTCGACGGCACGCGCCGCGAAGCCGTGCCCACGACAGGTCCGTCGGCGGGCATGGTGCATCTGGTGGGTGCCGGTCCGGGCGATCCCGACCTGCTGACCATGAAGGCCCACCGCCTTCTGCAGCGTGCCGATGTCGTGGTCTACGACCGGCTGGTCTCGGCCGAGGTGCTGGCCATGGCACGGCGCGACGCCGAGCGGCTGTACGTCGGCAAGCAGCGCGCCAACCACTGCATGTCCCAGGACGAGATCAGTGATCGCCTGGTGGCGCTGGCCCGCGCCGGCAAGAGCGTCGTGCGCCTGAAAGGCGGCGATCCGTTGGTGTTCGGCCGCGGCGGCGAGGAGATCGAGGCGCTGACTCGCGCCGGAATCTCGGTCGAGGTCGTGCCGGGCGTGACGGCGGCCTTGGGTTGCGCGGCCAGTGCCGGCATCCCGCTCACCCATCGCGACCATGCCCAGGCCTGCGTCTTCGTAACGGGGCATCTCAGGAACGGCAGTATCGATCTCGACTGGTCGATGCTGGCGCGACCACGCCAGACTGTCGTCATTTACATGGGTGCAGGCTCGCTGCCCGTCATCGCAAGCCAGCTCGTCGCGCATGGTCTGCCGGCGTCGACGCCGGTCGCTCTCATCGACAATGGCACCACCGACCGCGAGCGCCGCGTCGTCGGCACGCTCGCCACCATCGAACGCCAGGCGATGCGCGCGCACCTGCAGGGGCCGACGCTTTGCCTGGTGGGCGACGTGGTGAGTCTCGCCGTGACTCGATCCGGAGAGACAACGGCCCGCGAATTTCACTTTGAGTCGCAAATCAGTCTCTGATAAGAGTATCTGTGATAAAAATGCAACAACCCGGGGTGGGGATGCGGTTATTTGTATTGAGCTTGGTGGCCGTGCTGGCATTTGCCGGCGCCAGCGCCGCCCAGACCAATCCCGCAGGATCGATCACGCCGGAGGTCCTGCGCGGCACCAGCGCCGGTTTTGCCGCGAAGAAGAAGCCGCCCGGGGCCAAGACGGCGGTTCCTCCCAAGAAGGTCACCGTCCAGAAGGCCGCCTCGACCAGGCCGGTGGTCAAGCGCGGCACCCAGAAGCGGACGACCACGCCGCAACAACTCCGGGCCGCCCGCTACGGCGGCTTTGCCCCCGCGCAACCGCCCGGCCCGCCGCCGCCGCTCGACACGACGAGCCCGCGCAGCCTCAGCCTGGTCAGCTTCAACACCAAGGAGACGCTCACCGTCACCTACTGGTCGAACGGCGCCTATCACCGCGACGCGCTCGATCAATTGAACCACTTCCTGCGTGACAGCCGCGACAATGCGCGAACCGAAATGGATCCGCTGCTGTTCGACGTGTTGTGGCACACGATGCAGATCGCGGGCTACGGCGGCTCGATCGAGGTGCTCTCGGCCTTCCGCTCGCCCACCACCAACGCCTGGCTGGCCAGCGTCAGCCGCGGCGTGGCGCGCGACAGCCAGCACATGAACGGCAACGCCATGGACATCCGCTTCCCCGGCGTGCCGGTGTTCAAGATCCGCCAGGCCGCGCGGGCGCTCAACATGGGCGGCGTCGGCTTCTATCCGCGCTCCGGTTTCGTTCACCTCGACACCGGCCCGGTTCGTTACTGGTAAGAACTTGAGCGGCATCGAGATCGTCGAGGGCGATATCACGCGCCTCGCGGTCGATGCCATCGTCAACGCCGCCAAGGAATCGCTGCTGGGCGGCGGCGGCGTCGACGGCGCCATCCATCGCGCTGCCGGCCCGGAATTGCTCGCCGAATGCCGGACCTTGGGCGGCTGCCCGACCGGCGAGGCCAGAATCACCAAAGGCTATCGCCTGAACGCCCGCCACGTCATCCATACCGTCGGGCCGGTGTGGCGGGGTGGTGGCGCGGGCGAGCCCAGGCTGCTCGCGAACTGCTACCGCAATTCCCTGGCGCTCGCCGTTGTGCACGGCCTGCGGAGCATCGCTTTTCCCGCCATCTCGACCGGCATCTACGGCTATCCCAAGGAACCCGCCACCGAGATCGCCGTGCGCGAAGCCCGCATGATCGCCATGCCCGAACGCATCGTCTTCTGCTGCTTCGACGCCGAGACGGCCGACCTCTACCGCGAAATTACTGCCCGTAGCGGTTCGCGTTCCTGAGATAGTCGAGTTCCTCCGGCGTGCTTGGCCGGCCCAGCACCTCGTTGCGATGCGGGAACCGGCCGAAACGGGCGACGACGTCGCGGTGCTCGGCCGCGGATTTCAGGTTCTCCTCGCCGCCGATCGTGTCGAACAGGGCGCAGGCCAGGTGCTGGTCGGCCAGCGCCTCGCTGTGTCCGAACGGCATGTAGAAGAAGAGGCGCACCGTCGGCGCGAAGGCCGCCGGATAGAGCCGCGCCAGCGCCAGCCGTGCGACCTCGAGCGCCTTGGCATCGCCGCAGAAGGCGCGGGCGGAGCGGCGGAAGCAGTTGCGCGGGAACTGGTCGCACAAAAGGATCAGGGCCAGGGTGCCCTCGGGCGAGGCCTTCCAGGCGTCGAGACCGCCCGCCACCGCCCGTTCGATCGCCGCGCCGAACCGCGAAGCGGTCTCGGCGTCGAAATCGGGCGTGCTCTTCCACCAGATCTCGCGTGGTTTGCCGTGGCCGGGATCGGAAAGCGGCAGGAACCAGAAATCGAGAGTGTCGCGGATGGACGGCGGTTCGGTCATGGGGCTTAGATAGGCCGGAGGCGCCGAAGCCGTCGAGAGAGGAAAAACGTGGGCAAGGTAAAAAACGTTTTGTTCATCATGTGCGACCAGCTGCGCGCCGATCACCTGTCGTGCGCCGGCCATCCGCACTTGCAGACTCCGGCGATCGACGGCCTCGCACGGCAGGGCGTGCTGTTCCCGCGCGCCTATGTGCAGTCGGGCGTTTGTGGCCCCTCGCGCATGAGCTCCTACACCGGACGCTACATGACGAGCCATGGCGCCACCTGGAATCGTGTGCCGCTCTCCTTGCGGGAAAAGACCATCGGCGATTATCTGCGCCCCGCCGGCATCCGCGTGGCGCTGGCCGGCAAGACCCACGTGCTGCCCGACACCGACGGGCTCGAGCGCTACGGCATCGAGGGCGGCTCGGCGCTGGCGGCCCTGATGCGCGCCGGCCGCTTCGAGGAGCTCGATCGCTACGACGGCCACTCGCCGCCGGGCAGCGAGAGCCACTATGCCGACTATCTGCGCAGTCATGGCTACGTTTCCGATGACCCCTGGAGCGACTACGTGATCGCGGCCGACGGTCCCCCGGATTCCGAGGGGCGCCGCGAGAAGCTCTCGGGCTGGCACATGCGCAACGTCGGTCGGCCGGCGCGTGTCGCCGAAGAGCATTCCGAGACTGCCTATATGACTCGCGAGGCCATGCGCTTCATCGACGACATGGGCGAGAAGCCGTGGTTCCTGCATCTCAGCTACGTGAAGCCGCACTGGCCCTACATGGCGCCGGCGCCATATCACAACATGTACGGTGCCGATGACTGCCTGCCACTCAACCGCGACGAATCGGAACTCATGGACCAGCATCCCGTGCTCGCGGCCTATCGGTGCCATGAGGAATCCGTCTCCTTCAGCCGCCACGACGCGCGGGCGACGGTGGGGCCGGCTTATATGGGTCTGGTCCGTCAGATCGACGATTGGCTGGGCCGTCTGTTCGATCATCTGAAAAAGGCGGGCCGCTTCGACGACACGCTGATCGTCTTCACCGCCGATCACGGCGATTTCCTGGGCGACCATTGGCTGGGCGAAAAGGAGATGTTCTACGAGGAAGCCCTGCGCGTGCCTTTCATCGTCTACGATCCGGATCCGGGCGCCGACTCCACCCGCGGGACCGTCGATCCGCGCTTCGTCGAGGCAATCGACGTCGTGCCGACGGTGCTGGCTGCCCTCGGCCTGCCGGCCAACGACCACCTCGTCGAGGGCCACTCGCTGCTGCCGCTGTTGCGCGGCGGCAAGACCGAGCACTGGCGCGACGCCGTCTTCTCCGAGCTGGACTACTCCTTCCGCGAGGCGCGACTGCTGTTGAAGCGCGCGCCTCGCGACTGCCGCGCCATCATGGTCCGCACCGACCGCTGGAAATACGTGTGGTGGCAGGACTTCAGGCCGATGTTGTTCGACCTCGCCAACGATCCGCAGGAACGCCGCGATCTCGGCGCCAACGGATCCTACGCCCATGTCCGGCGCGAGATGGAGGGCCGGCTCGACGCCTGGCTGAAGGCACGCAAGACCCGGGTCACGGTCGATGATGCCTATGTCGCGGCCCGCACCGCCACGCACAAGAAACACGGGATCTTCTTCGGGGTATGGTAGCCTGTAAGCGTGCCGACTTGCCCTTTTCCCGCCCTGAATTGCTCCAAACTGGATGCAATGGGCGGTGAAAGCCCCGGCATGGCCAAGGTACGATGATAAAATGACGACGTTGCCTCCCGAAGACCACGGCGGCCAATCCCAATGTCACCTGCTCATCGTCGAGGATGACATGGCCCAGTGCGGGGAAATGGCCAGCTTCCTGGGGCGCAGCGGGCTGACCGTGCAGATGGCCTATACCGGGGCGTCGGCGCTGCATCAGGCCGTGAAATATCGGCCCCGGGTGGCTCTTCTCGATTTCCATCTCCCGGACATGACCGGCGTCGACCTGGCCAGGGAACTCCGGGCGCTCCTGCCCGGCATTGCCTTCATCATGATGTCAGGCCAGGTCGAAGGTCTGACGGACAAGACGCTTCAGGAGATCGGCATCGCCGTCTTCGTGAACAAGCCGGTGCCCCTTGGTCCCTTGCGACAGGCGGTGCTGAAGCTGGTCCTCTCCCCGGCGGCGGGCCGGGCGGCAAAGCCCGACGAAAAGAGCTGGTTCTCGACCGGCCTGGGCGGTCGGCGCACCTAGCGAATTCTTCGGCGTGTTGTGGGCGCCCTCATCTCTGCCGCGCCTCGTCCCGCACGTTCTTGAGCCGCTGACGTAGCCGCACGATCTGGTAGCGCGGCGGATTGCGCTCGAGCTGGGCGGCGCGCCAGGCCGATCGCTCGGCCACCGGGGTGACGCAATCGCTCAACGCCGTCCTGGCGCGATCGTAGATGCCGGCCTCCATGTAGCTCAGGGCATGGACCAGACTGCTCTCTTCCCAGCTGTCGGGCTGGCGCTGCAACGCCTCGAGCTGATCGAGGATCGCCTCGAAGGCGGCATGCACCTCCTGCTTCTCCTCGGCCGAGTATCTCGTCATGGCTGATCGCCCCGTTCGGTTGTCGGCAGCAAGGGTGGTCTTCGCCCGACAGGACGCACGGCTTCTGTGGCACATCTATGGCGGCGAACCGGATCGTGAAAGTGCTCTCGCCGGTCCGGCGCGGCGCCCGCCTACCCGCGCTGCCTGACCGGATGCGCGCGCAGCCCGGCCTCGTTCACCTCGACGCCCCAGCCGGGCCCCGTCGGCAGGATGTAGTCGCCGTTCTCGATCGCCGGCGGGACCTTCACGAAGTCGTCGCGCCACGTCACGCTGTCGATGTCGATCTCCATGATGCGGAAGTTCGGCACGGCGGCGCAGTAATGCGCGCTGATGGCGCTGGCGAGATGGCCGTAGAAATTGTGCGGCGCCACGTTCACTTCATAGACCTCTGCCAACGCCGCGATCTTCAGCGACTCGTAGAAGCCGTTCCAGATGACGTCGACGATGGCGGTGTCGAAGGCATAGGCCTCGAAGTAGGGCCGGAAGTCGCGGCGTTCCAGCAGCGTCTCGCCCGAGGCGATCGGGCAGGGCGCGTCACGGCGGATCAGTGCGATTGACTTGGGGTCGTGCGCATCGAGCTCCAGCCAGGTGAGCCCGGCCGGCGCGACCGCCTCGGCGATGCGCCTGAAGCCTTCGGTGCGGAAATGAAAATTGAGGTCGAGCATGATGCCGACCTCCGGCCCGCAGCCCTTGCGGAACGCCTCCACGGTCTTCGCGGCACTTCGGGCGATGAATTCGTCCCAGTTGCGCTCGGGAAAGCCGCGGCCGACGACGAAGCCCGGCCGATAGGCGGTGATCTGGCCGTCGATCTCGATCGCGATGTTGGTCTTCAGCGCCGTGAAGCCGCGCGCCTTCACCTCC
This sequence comes from Alphaproteobacteria bacterium RIFCSPHIGHO2_12_FULL_66_14, assembly GCA_001767945.1. GTDB lineage: Bacteria > Pseudomonadota > Alphaproteobacteria > Reyranellales > Reyranellaceae > Reyranella. Next base: position 18,639 of record MEMN01000044.1, read on the forward strand.
TGGCCGACCCTGGTCATGTCGTCGTAGGTGCGCACCGGCGGCGTGCCGACCAGCTCGGCGTTGCGCATGCGGTAGGAGCCGCAGTGCGACCAGTAGACCGGGATGCGGTCGCGCAGCTTGCCGCCGAACAGCTGGTAGACCGGCACGCCCAGCGCTTTGCCCTTGATGTCGAGCAGCGCATTCTCGATCGCCGCGATCGCCTGGCGCACCACGCCGCCGCGCGACTGGGTCGACCTGGTGGCGAGCACGGCGTTGATCAGCTCGAGCGCCATCGGGTCCATGCCGGTCACGTTCGGCATCAGCGCCTCGATCACCGCTGACAGGCCGGGACTGCCGAAGCTTTCGTTGTACTCCGACCAGCCGACGAGTCCGTCGTCGGTCGTGAGCTTGAGGAACGAGAAGGTGCGCCACCCCGCGTCGCACTGAAAGATCTCATGGCTTTTGACCTTCATCGTTTCCCCCGGCGTATGTCCGTTGCGGCAGATTGAAACATCGGGGCAAGCAGCACAACGTTGCGAAGATCGGGGAGGACAGAGGATGGTTGGCCGGCATCCTGGAATGCGCGGCAAGGTGGCGCTCGTGACCGGCGGCATCGGCGGCGGGGACATTGCCCCATCGCCGGGATGAACGAGGAGAGCTGGCGCCGCACCATCGGCGGTTTCGCCGCCGGCTACTCGACCTTCTCGAGTTCGAGCTCGAGTGGCTTGCCGAGTTCGCCGCCGGCGAGGAGCTGCGGTTCCCTGAGCAGGAACATCACCCGGTGCGCCAGCACCAGCCGCGCGGTGACCACGATCTTACGCCCCTCGAACGATGTCACCCTGGGCAGGCGAAGGCTGAAGGGAATCGGCACATGCCAGCCGCTGCGCACGGCCTGTTCGGCGAGAACCTCGCCGTCGGCAGACTTCGAAACGTCGAGCAGCTGCACCTGCAGTTCGACGCCTCGGGGCAGCGTCGTCTTCTCCCGGTAGGTGGCCGCGCCGTCGACGACGATCGACGGCGGCAGCGCGTCGCCTAGTCGGGGCATGAGGTGGGCGATATGGACCATCAGCGCCTGGCCCTGGGCGTCGAGCACGCAGGTGAAGCGAAAGGGAACCGAGGTGCCGTTGCGCCGCCGCTGCAGGCCGGTGCCGGTGACCGTGGTGGCGATCGGCTGGCTGCCCACGGCGGCGTCGGTCTGCTCGACCTTGAGCCAGGGCCTGCCGTCGAGTGCGATGATGCCGAAGGCGGCGTCGGACTGGCGCGTGTCGAGACCCACCCGGCCGGCGCACCGCGAGATCGCCGGCGACGACAGGCCACGCGCGTCCTGCGCCGGCGCCGGGGCAGCGACGATGCAGGCCGGCAGAACGAGACCGAGGAGGCGCGGGAGGGCGCGTTGCATCGTGAAGTCGCAGGGCATGTCAAATCCTCGTCGGCCGAAAGGGTATCCGACTGCTAGTCTGGACCCGTCGCGCGGCGCCGACCTGATCCAGGTCAAAGGGCGTCACGGCGCCTGTCGTTCGTGAGCAGGGCCGTGGTAAGCCGGTCCGACGGGGAGAGGGACGGCCGATGTACAGATCCATTCTGGCGATTTCCGAGGGCGGACCGGAGGCAGCGATGTCGTTCCGTCTCGCCGCCATGATCGCCTCGATGTTCGGCGGCACCGTCGATGCGGTCCATTTCTCCGAGACCCACCCCGGCGATGCCGACATCGCGGCCCAGGCCATGCCGTTCCTCAAGCGCGTCACCGACGACCGCCTGAAGTCCCGCGCGCTGGAGTCCGAGCGCGCCTACAGGGAACTGCTAGCGCCGCTGCCCGGCGCCACCTTCACCGGCGGTCATGGCGTCACCCGCGCGCAGCTGGTCACCCTGGGCCGCTTCGCCAACCTCCTGCTGCTCGGCCGGCCTGGCACGGACGCCGAGCACATCGCGCCCGAGACCGTGCGGGTCGCCCTCTACGAATGCGCGCGACCCGTGGTGATCGCCCCGCCCAACCCGAACCCCGCGCCGATCAACACCGTCGTCGTTGCCTGGAACGGCAGTGCCCAGGCGGCGCGGGCCGCGGGCTTCGCCCTGCCCTTCCTCAAGGCGGCGGCGAAGGTGACAGTCCTGGTCGTCGGCACCGCGCCCGACGAGGTCGGCACGCCCCATCTCCTGCGCACACTGGGCCGTCACGGCATCGCCGCCACGGTGGAGACGATGGATCACGACGCCGCCTCGGGCCGAGCCCGCGGCGACGGCCTGCTGGACTACGCCCACGACAGGGGCGCCGGCCTCCTGGTCATGGGAGCCTACGGCCACGGCGGGGTGACCAACCTGCTGGGCCTGGGCGGCGCCACCGCCC
>MEMN01000044.1:20989-28211 GCA_001767945.1 Alphaproteobacteria bacterium RIFCSPHIGHO2_12_FULL_66_14
CGCATCAGCCCCGACGAGGCCAAGGGCCTGATCGGCCGCGCCGACGTGCTGTTCCTCGACGTCCGCGAGCCGGGCGAAGTCGCGACCTCGGGCAAGGTGCCGGGTGCGCTCGCCGTGCCGCGCGGCCTGGTCGAGTTTCGCGCCGACCCGACCTCGCCCATGCACGACGCCGCCTTCGACCGCGCCAAGACCATCGTCGCCTACTGCGCCTCGGGCGGCCGCTCTGCCCTGGTCGGCAAGGTGCTGAAGGACATGGGCTACGCCAACGTCCGCAACCTCGGCGGCTTCAAGGGATGGCTCGACGCCGGCGGTGAGATCGAGAAGGGCTGACGCCATGAAGCTCGGCCTCTACATGGCGACCCAGTGGCGCCAGGGCGCCGACCTCGGGCCCGAGCTCAAGAACCTGATCGAGCAGGTCCGCGTCGCTCGCGCGAGCGGCCTCGCCTCGCTCATGGTCGGCCAACATTTTGTCTCCAGCCCGTTGCAGATGTTCCAGGCCATGCCGCTGCTGGCGCGGCTCGCGGCCGAGGCCGAGGGCATGCGGCTGGGGCCGGGGCTGCTCCTCCTGCCGCTCCTCAATCCCGTCGTCGTGGCCGAGGAGACGGCCACGCTCGACTGGCTGACGGGCGGCAACGCCATCATCGGACTCGGCCTCGGCTACCGCCAGGAGGAGTTCGATTCCATCGGCATCCCCTTCAAGGAGCGCGTGCCGCGCTTCGTCGAGGGCGTCGAGGTGATCCGCAAGCTGTGGCGCGACGACGTCGTCGAACATCGCGGCCGCTTCCACACCCTCACCAAGGTCCAGGCGAGCATCAAACCGAAGCAGCCCGGCGGGCCGCCGATCTGGATGGCGGGCGACGTCGAGGCGGCGGTCAGGCGTGCCGGCAAGCTCGCCGACGCCTGGATGCCCTCGCCGATGGTGAGCGAGGAGAATGTCGGCAAGTTGGGCGCGCTGTTCCGCGAGACCCGCAAGGCGGCCGGCCTGCCGCCGGCGACGGAGTTCCCCATCATCCGCGAGTGCCACGTGGGCTCCATGGACGAAGTGCGCGAGCCGCTGGGTTTCAAGTACGAGGCCTACGCTGCCTGGAGCGGCGACTCGGGCTTCGTGCCGAAGGACGGCATCCGCGCCGACTTCGACAAGTTTGCCGCCAACCGCTTCCTCATCGGCTCGGAGAGCCAGATGGTCGAGCAGATCGGCCGCTACGGCGAGCGCACCGGCACCGACCATATCCTGCTGCGCGTGCAGTGGCCCGGCCTCGACCAGAAGACCGCGGTTCGCACCTTGGAACGGCTGGGGAGAGTGGTCGAAAAACTGTGTTAGGCTGACGGCAAGCCCTCCAAGAGGCCCATCGAGGAGACCGCCATGACCGACACCATGAGCCTGTCGCGCCGCGCCGATGCGCTGGAAGAGAAGATGGCGCAGGAGCTCGAGTACCTCGTCGTCAAGTCGCGCCTTCACATGCTGGCCGAGGCCGACATGGGCCCGCCGCCCAATGCCGGCGCGCTGATGAAACGCAATCCCAACCTGCGCGTCCTGATGGGCGACGATCCGCGCCTGCCGGCGATGCCGGAGAAGCCGACTCTGATCGACTTCTTCAAGTATCGCTTCGGCAACTCCATGCACCTGTTGCAGAGCGCCCACCATGCGCGGAAGGCGGGCCTGCCGGAGAAGATGGTGCTGGCCTGCCTGCTGCATGACATCGCGGTGCTGGGCTTCATCCGCGGCGACCACGGCTACTGGGGCGCCCAGCTGGTCGAGCCCTATGTCGAGGAGGAAGTGACTTGGGCGATCCGCGCCCACCAGGTGCTGCGCTTCTATCCCGACGAAGCGGTCGGCTACGAATACCCGCAGGCCTACGTCGCCCTGTTCGGCGCCGACTATCGTCCCGATCCCTACGTGGACGAGGATTACAAGCGCATGCGCCATCACAAATGGTACATGTCGGGCCGGCAGATCACGATGAACGACATCTACTCGTTCGATCCCGACCTGCATGTCGAGCTCGACGAGTTCACCGACGTCATCGGCCGCAACTTCCGCCAGCCCAGCCAGGGCCTCGGCTTCGACAACAGCCCGGTCGCCCACATGTGGCGGGCGATGATCCGCCCGGCCAAGTACCTGTAGGAATGGCATCGGTCGCTCCCCGCATCCACGAGGCGCCGGACGACCTGCTGGCCGCCATCGACTGGTGCTACGAGCAGGGCTGGACCGACGGCCTGCCGGTCGTCCCGCCCGAGGTCGGCCGCGTCAAAGCCATGCTGGCCGCCGACAGCCGGCCGGCCGAGACCGTGATCGCGCACCATCCCGCCACCGGCCTCGACCTCTCGCTGCATGCCGCCGCGGTCAATGCCGTGATGGCGGGCTGCCTGCCCGAGCATTTCCCGGTGCTGGTCGCGGCGTTCGAAGCCATGGACCGGCCGGAGTTCAATTTCCACGGCTCGACCGCCTCGACCGGCGGCTCGGCGCCGCTGCTCGTCGTGAGCGGTCCTTACGCTGACGAGATCGGCATGAACGCCGACGTCAACCTGTTCGGCCCCGGCAATCGTGCCAACTCGACGATCGGCCGCGCCGTGCGGCTGATCCTGCGCAACGTCTTCCAGATGATCCCCGGCATCTCCGACAAGTCGACCCAGGGCAATCCGGGCAAATACAGCTTCTGCATCGCCGAGCGGACGCGGGGAAACCCATGGCCGCCGCTCTGCGAGGCGCAGGGCTATCCCAAGGGCACGTCCAGCGTCACCGTCTTCGCCGGCGGCGGCTTCTGCAATGTCGAGAACCACGGCGGCAACACGCCGGAGCAGATCCTGGGCTCGGTCGCCGACGCCATGGCCAACTATGGCTGCATCACCCTGGGCCAAAGCGTCGTGATCCTGGCGCCCGAGCACATGGCCATCGTGGGCGGCGCCGGCTGGACACGCGAGCGCTGCCAGGACTTCCTCTTCAGCCACGCCAAGCGCTCGGTCGCGGGCATGAAGGGCGTCGGCAAGTACCGCGACCGCGAATACGACACCCAGCACGGCGACGGCGCCCATGCGCTGGCCGAGAAGGGCTTCGTCCATCGCGGGCTCAATCCGCAGGACATACTGATCACCATGGGCGGCGGCGATGCCGGCGGCCACTCGTGCTTCATCCCGTCGTGGAGCCGCGGCCGCGGCTCGATCCTGCAGCACGCCCCGATCAAGAGGAGTTAGTTCGCATGCAGCTCTACGCGCCCACGTCGACCACGCCCAAACGCAAGGCATTCCGCGCCCCGGTGCTGGCCAGCATCGATGGCGCGAGGCTCGGCATCCTGGAGAACGGCAAGCTCAACGCCGAGGAGATGCTGAACGAGGTCGCTCAGCTCTTCGTCCAGCGCAACGGCTGCACCATCCGCACCTTGGCCTCGAAGAAGAACGCCAGCGCCCCGGCGCCGGCCAACACCCTGGTCAAGGTCGCGCAGGAGGTCGACTTCCTGCTCACTGGCTTGGGCGATTGAGGCTCCTGCTCAACGTGCAGTCTGCACGACGGCATCAGCTTCGAACAACTCGGCAAGCGCGCGGTGGTGCTCTGCACCACGCCGTTTGAGGTCACGGCCCGCAACATCGCCCGCGTGCTCGGCCTGCCTGACTATCCCTTCCTCACGGTCCAGCATCCCATCGGCAGCTGCACCTTGCCCGAACTGAAAGCCCGTGCCGAAATCGCCTACCAGCAGGCGCTGCCCATCCTGCTGAAAGCCTGAAGAGTAGAGGATCCCATGCCCGACCTGTTCGAGATCATCGAATCCTGCCGCGCCATGCGGCGCCTGAAGCCCGACCCGGTGCCGGACGAACTGATCGCGAAGATCCTGCGTGCCGGCAGCTGCGCGCCCAACGGCGGCAACACCCAGAAGTGGCGCTTCCTGGTGATCAAGGACCGCAAGATCAAGGACGCGGTGGCGGTCTGGTACAAGAAGGCCTTCGACGAGGTGATCGGCCCGCGCTATCGCACCAGCGAGCCGCCGCCGGGCGTCAGCAAGGAACGCTACCTCCGCCAGACGGCCGCGGTGGAATATCTCACCGACCACTACGCCGAGGCACCGGTCTGGATCGTGGCTTGCCTGGAAGACGGCCCCACCCCCAACCGCATGGCCGGCTCCTCGATCTATCCGGCGGTGCAGAACATGGTGCTGGCGGCCCGCGCCTTGGGCCTCGGCACCACGCTGACCACGCGGCACATGCTCTACGAGAAGGAGGCCGACAAGGCCCTCGGCCTGCCCGAAGGCGTCCACTCCTACGCCATCCTTCCGATCGGCTGGCCGATGGGGAACTTCGGCCCGGTCGGCCGCGGCCCGCTCAAGGAGATCGTCTACCAGGACCGCTGGGGCCAGCCCTACGCCGGCGTCTAGGCGCGGCGTCTGGCGGGACTTGATCTGTCGCAAAGCGTCAAGTGCCCCGGCGGCATATCTGAAGGAGCGTCGAGAGGAAGAGACCCTAGCGGTCTTCGAGGCTTGGGGTTATTCTCGCGCACGTGCTTCCACCCGTGTGGAAGTGGCGTTGGTTGTGAAATTTCTGCAGAAGGGGGAGTCATTATGTTCCAGTTCAATCGCCGTTCGTCCCTGAAGTTGCTGGGAGGCGCCGCGCTCTCGGCCTCGGCCCTGCCGGCGCTGTCGCTGCCGGCCGCCGCCCAGACTGATCTTGTCGTGCCGAACAGCCTGCAGAACTTCAAGCGCGGCACGATCCACAGCATGCATCCCGAGAACCGCAGCTTCACCATCATCTGGGAAAGCCTCGGCCGGGTGAAGATGAAGGCGGCCGACCTCGTCACCAACTTCGCCTCGCTCAAGCCCGGCCAGATCGTCGATGTCCACTGGTACGACTACATGGACTTCCTGATCGCGCCGAAGACGCCCGCGAGCGTGGCCCGTGCGGCGCAGATGAAGAAGACGAACGCGCGCCTCGAGGGCATTCCCGGCGCCCAGGAGCGGATCATCCTGTGGGAAATGGACGGCATGACCACGAAGGTCGACAAGGCGGCCAACACGATCTTCCTGATCAACGCCTCCGGCGGCGAGCCCGACAAGCCCTCGCCCGACAGCGGCGAGGTCATCCAGCTGCCGCAGGTCGTCACGGCCGCCGGCAAGGCGGCCCTGGCGGCGCTCGGACCGGGCCAGCAGATCGTCACCGTGTGGAGCCGTCAGACGGCCATCAAGGTCACGATCATCCGCTGATCGCGCAACACCTTCGAGACGACACCGGGGCCCCAGCGGCCCCGGTTTTCGTTTGGGCACCCACTCATCTTCTTCCCCTTCGCGGAGTCCACAAAGTCACCGCCAGGTCGCTGGGCGACCAGGGGGCGGCGAGTGGACACGACGAGCGGACACCGGCGGCGCCGATCGGCGAAAAGCCGATAGAACACAAGCGCCTGGCCGCCGAAGCGGGACACGGAACCTGTCCTCTTTTCGTGTCCACTTCCGTGTCGACTCGAGTCTACTTCCGCTCGAAGCGTCCCAACACCTCGCGCGGCGTGCCGGTCCATCCGCCTTGACGGTCGTAGGTCGCCGGCCAGTGCAGGTGGACCAGGCGAGTGCCGGGTTTCTTCATCGCCGGCGCGTCGATGCGCCGGCGCCGGGCCGGTCGGGGCCTGTTGGCTTCCTGGGTTGCTGGACGTGAAAAAGGCCCGCCTCAGCGCTTTGGAACAAAGCGCGATAGGCACACGCCGGGCGGGCTGGGTTTGAGGGCGGTTGGGCTTCGAAGCGGGCCGATGGATCGGGTGATAGTCTATTCAAATCCGACGATCACTCTGTCTGGCTCGCTCTCATGGTTGGTCCAGATCCGAACCGTTGTTTCCATTTGTAGAACGGGTGCATCGAGCACCGTGTGGCCATCCACCGATTCCAGAGAGATCTTGCGGGTAGGCGTCTTCAGCTTTCCCTGAAACGCGGGAGGATGTCCCGGATCGACTTCGCGCATCCCGCCCAGTGTGAATTCTGTCTCTCCGTCGGCGTCGATCAGACATCCAACCAGGATACAAGTATCCGTCGATATCAGGCGCACAGTCATGTTCCTGGTCCACTGAGGAACTTCTATTTCGGCGCCCGGATCTGAGACCACTGTCTGAGCATTGAGCGCCGCATATTTTGCAGTTTTCATCGCGAGGAACCTCCCTCGTCTTGTCGTCATGCGAAGAAAAGATGACTTCAGGGGTCAATGAAAATTAGAGCCTTCTTCTCAGCAGGCGTCAGCCTGGATTCTTCCTCCGTTGGCACTCGTCCCGAGCCGTACTTGCGGTCGAGGCCGATCATCGCTTCATGGAGTTCCGGTGGCAGGGGCTCTGTCGAATAGATCGTGCATGGACTGCCACCGTCGGCCCGTATCGACACGCCTGTTTGCCGGTCAAACTCCAGCACTTGCTGCCGGGTAATGTCCCTTGCCCGGATCCTGCTGGCCGTCACGTCGAGCGTCAGACCAATGAGTTTTGCGCCATTGGGGTACTCGGCATGGAGCAGGTCTCCAACATCGAGTGCGCCGAGTGCTATTCTCTGGTTCGTCATCTCGCGGTATTTGTAAGTCGCGAGATCGGTGAAGAAAAGCCCGCATCAGTTGCATTTTCGAACGTCGCCGTGTGACGCTCATGGTCGGAGGAGATACCTCTCCAAAGACTTCATCAGTTCTTGTGCCGGGTCGTTGCCGATGCCCAATTGCTTGATGGCACAGCTCCGACAGAGGTTCTTGCCTTCTATTTGATACATCCCCGTGGTGCCCCAACTGCCGCCGCTCTTGCAGGCGCCGCCCACGCACTTCAGGTCACCTGCGGCGGCCGGGATGATGTTGCCACCGTCAGGCGTAACCTGCGCCGTGGACCCGGCAACAACAGCCTCTATGTCGGTGCCGGCCGGGGCGCGTCCTTCGATCGTCTCGAAGCTGTCGAGTTGGTCGCGTGCGTCGGCGCGGACTTTCACTGCTGCGGGGCCATCGGTATCAATGCCCAAGCCGTCGAGCGCCCGGTCGACCCCGCGCCGCAGCCGGTCGTAGCGCACGTGGCCGGCGTCGAGCCGGCCCTCGGCGATCGCCTTCTGCGCGCCGGCGAAGCGCGCATGGTCCTCGTCGTCGAGCGACAGGCGATGGCGATCGAGATCCAGCGCGGCGAACGCCCAGGGCTCGTAGACCATCTGACGGTCCAACCGTTCGAACAGGTCGGGATCGGTCCTGAGGCGGCCCTCGATGAAGAGCGTTTCGAGGCCCTGCCACTGGTCCGGGGCCAGCC
>MEMN01000045.1:0-2075 GCA_001767945.1 Alphaproteobacteria bacterium RIFCSPHIGHO2_12_FULL_66_14
TAGCGGCCGGCGCAGCCGCTCGCCATGGCGAGATTGAGGAACACGGTCGGCCGCTGCGGGTCGCGCGGGCTGACCCGCAGCGCCGTCAGCAGATGCTCGATGGCGCTGTCGGGATCGCCGGATACGGTCTCGACGAAGGAGAGGGCGGTGAGCGAGGCCATGGCGTGCGGGTTGAGTTCGTAGCTGGTCCGGGCGCTCGCCAGCGCATCGTCGATGCGGTCGCGGTCGCCGGCGAAGACCAGCAGAAGGGCGCGCATGCCGTGGCCGAAACTGGAGGCGCGGTCGGCCTCGATCGCCCGGGTCGCCGCCTCCATGCCTTCCTGCCAGGCCCGGGCGCGATCGGCGGCGGTGGCGAAGGCGAGGTGCTGCCATTGGCCAAAGGAAAGCGCGCCGAGCTCGATGGTGCTGCGCGGATCGATCGCCAGCGCCGCCCGGGCATCGGCGATCGCCTCGTCGCGGAGCGCGCGGTCCGACTTGATCCATGACTCCCAGGCCTTGGCATTGGCGCGCACGGCGATCTCGTAGGCACTGAGGTTCTCGGGGCGACGGCGACGGACCTTGGCGGTCTCGGCCTCGAGGATCTGCGGCGCGATGGCGCGCACGATGCTTCGGGTCAGCTCCTCCTGAACGGCGAAGATGTCCTCCAGCACGCGGTCGTAGCGCTCGGCCCAGATGTGGGCGCCGTTCAGCGTGTCGATCAGCTGGCCGGTGACGCGCACCCGGTTGGCGGCCTTGCGGATGCTGCCTTCGAGCACGTAGCGCACGCCGAGGTCGCGGCCGACCTGGCGGATGTCGGGCGATCTGCCCTTGTAGGAGAAGGTGCTGTTGCGGGCGATCACGAACAGCTCGTGGAAGCGCGACAGCTCGGTCAGGATGTCCTCGGTGATGCCGTCGGCGAAATACTCCTGCTGCGGATCGCCGCTCATGTTGGCGAAGGGCAGCACGGCGATCGACGGCTTGTCGGGGAGCGCGAGCGGCGCCTCGGTCGTGAGCGAGGCCGCGGCACCCCCGGCCGGCCGCTGGGCGAGCTGCGGCGACCAGCGCCAGACCTGGACCGGCCGGGCGATGTTCTTGAGCGTCTGGGTGCCGCCATCCTCGAAGGCGGCTTCGAGTCGGTCGCGGACGTCGTCGTGCACCCGGCTCGAGATGCAGAGGCCGCCGGGTGGGGCGATCTCCTGCAGGCGGGCGGCGATGTTGACGCCGTCGCCAAAGATGTCGTCGCCGTCGATGATGATGTCGCCCAGGTTGATGCCGATGCGGAAGGCGATGCGGCGATCGGCCGGCGTGTCGGTGCCCGTCGCGGCCATGGCCGTCTGGGCCTCGATCACGCAGCGCACCGCGTCGACCACGCTGGGGAATTCCACCAGCAGGCCGTCGCCGGTGGTCTTGACGATGCGGCCGCCGTGGGCGGCGATGGCGGGGTCGACGATGCCGGCGCGCAACGCCTTCAGCGCCGCCAGCGTGCCGCTTTCGTCGCGTCCCATCAGCCGCGAATAACCGGCGATGTCGGCCGACACGATGGCGGCCAGGCGGCGTTGCTCACGAGCCAAGGGTGGTTCCCGGAATGGTGATGTCGGATCGTAGAAGCCCCGGCACCCCGAGGCAATGAAGCGGGACGGCATCCGTCGCCGCGAGGTGAAACCTTCAGAGCCTCTGACCGTACCTGCTCACGCCGTCTCGCTCACCGATTTACGGAAGCGGCCGAGCGCCAAGGCGAACAGCAGGCCGCCGATTCCGGCGATGGCCACGAAATGCGGCCACACGGTCTCGAAGCCGGCGCCGCGGAAGAGGACTCCCTGGGCCAACATGATGAAGTGGGTCGTGGGTGCGGCCAGCATCGCATACTGGATGAACGCCGGCATGCTCTCGCGCGGCGTCGTGCCGCCGGACAGCATCTCCAGCGGAATCAGCACCAGGATCAGCAACAGGCCGAACTGCGGCATCGAGCGCGCGACGGTGCCCAGGAACACTCCCATCGAAGTGGTGGCGAACAGGTGCACGGCGGCGCCGGCCAGGAACAGGGCGAGCGAGCCCTCGATCGGCACGGCCAGCAGCCCTTTCACCACGAGCAGCAG
>MEMN01000045.1:2100-5550 GCA_001767945.1 Alphaproteobacteria bacterium RIFCSPHIGHO2_12_FULL_66_14
CGAGCAGCAGGGACAGCGTGCAGGCCACCAGCACGACCAGCGCCATCGACCAGATCTTTCCCGCCATGATCTCGAGCGGCGTCACCGGCATGACCAGCAGATGCTCGATGGTGCCGTGCTCGCGCTCGCGGATCAGAGCGGCGCCGGTCAGGATGATCGAGAGCATAGTGATGTTGTTCACGACCTCGATGACCGCGCTGAACCAGGAGATGGTGAGCGATGCGTTGAAACGGGCCCGGAGCGCGAGCTCGACCGGCGCCGGCGCATCGTCGCGGTAGCGCCGCAGGAAGGACTCGATCTCGCCGGCCACGATGCTCTGGATGTAGCCGGCCCCGACGAAGGCCTGGCTCATGCGCGTGGCGTCGACGTTCAGCTGGATGGTCGGCCGGCGGCCGGCCAGGAGATCGCTCTGGAACTCAGGAGGGATATCGAGGGCGAAGGTGTCGAGTCCGGCATCCATGCGGCGGTCCATCTCGGGCTGCACGATCAGGGTGGGCGGCATGAAGTAAGGGGGAAAGAAGGCGTCGGCGATGCGTGTCGAGAGCGGCGAACGGTCCTCGTCGACGATCGAGATCGGCGTCTTGTTGAGCTGCTCGGGCATCGCCGTCGAGGCGGTGTAGATCGACACGCTGAAGGCGAAGATGATCAGCGCCAGCATCCCCGGATCGCGGGCAAGCCCGCGCAGCTCCTTGAGGCCGAGATTGAGGATGTTGGCAGCGTGCATTGCTCAGGCCTCCTGCTTGCGCAGCAGCAGGGCGCTGAGGCCGATCAGCACCGGAACGGCGATCAGCAGCGGCACGAATGACGCCTGCAGGTCGGCGAAGCCCAGCGCCTTGGAGAAGGTGCCGCGCGAGATCGTGAGGAAGTGCGTCATCGGATAGGCCTGCCCGATCGCAGCCCCGATGCCCTGCAGCGAGGATACCGGGTCGATCATGCCGGAGAATTCCATGGCCGGCAGAAGCGTGCCGATGGTGGTGCCGAAGATCGCCGCCGACTGGCTGCGCATGAAGGACGAGAAGACCAGGCCGATCGAGGTGGCGGCGACGACATAGACGAACGCACCGGCCGCGAGGGTGGCAAAGCTGCCCTTGAGTGGCACGCCGAAGACGGTGACGGCCAGCAGGGTCAGCAGCAGGAAATTCACCATGCCGAGGGCGACGTAGGGGAGCTGCTTGCCGATCAGGAATTCGAGCCGGCTGACCGGCGTGACGTAGAGATTGACCAGAGACCCCAATTCCTTCTCGCGCACGATGCTGAGCGTCGTCAGCATCGAGGGAATCAGGAGCAGCAGCATCGGGATCACCGCCGGCACCATGGCCACCAGGCTCCTGACGTCGGGATTGTAGCGGAACCGCACCTCGATGGCGGCCGGCGCCGGCGCAATGGCGGCGCCGGCCAGCCAGTGGGCGTGCATGCCGAGCACATAGCCCCGCGCGGTCTCGGCGCGCATCGGCATGGCGCCGTCCAGCCAGGCGCCGATCTCGACCGTGCGGCCGCGCGCGATGTCGCGCGCGAAGTTGGTGGGGATCTCGATGGCGAGGCTCAATTCGCCCGACCGCATGCGGCGGTCGATGTCGGCATGGCTGAGGAGCGGTGGGCGCTCGACGAAATAGCGTGAGCCCGAGAGGTTGAGCGCATAGTCACGGCTGGTCGTGCTTCCATCGCGGTCGAGCACGGCGAAAGTCAGATCCTCGACATCCATGTTGACGCCGTAGCCGATGACGAACATCAGCAGCACGCTGCCCAGCAGGGCGAGCGTCGCCCGGATCGGGTCGCGCGCCAGTTCGATCGCCTCGCGAAGCGAGTAGGCAAGCATGCGCCGCACGTCGAACAGGCCGCGCCGTCTTGGCACGGCGGCGTGGTGGACCGCGGTGGCGACCGTCGTCGATTCCGTATCGCCTCGAGTGCCGGAGGCATCCTGCAGCCAACCCACGAAGGCTTCCTCCAGCGTATCGACTCGGCGCCTTGCCACGAGGGCGGCGGGCGTGTCGGTGACCAGGATGCGCCCGGCATGCATCAGCGAAATGCGGTCGCAGCGTTCGGCTTCGTTCATCAGGTGGGTGGAGATGAAGATGGTGACCTGCTCGTGGCGGGCGAGTTCGATCATGATGCGCCAGAACTCGTCGCGCGCGATCGGGTCGACGCCCGAGGTGGGCTCGTCGAGGATCAGCAGGGAGGGCTTGTGGATCATCGCCACTGCCAGCGACAGGCGCTGCCGCCGGCCGAGCGGCAAGGTGGGCGGCAGCGAGTCCAGCGCGTCCGTGAGCTCGAAGCGGCGCGCCGCTTCCTCGACGCGGCCGGGAATGACGTCCTCGGGCAGGCGGAACAGGCGGGCATGCAACTCGAGGTTCTGGCGCACCGTCAGCTCACCGTAGAGCGAGAAGGATTGCGACATGTAGCCGACGCGGCGCCGCGTCTCGAAATCCTGCGCGTCGACCGGCTGGCCGAACAGCCGCGCCTGGCCGTTACTGGGCGGCAGCAGGCCGGTCAGCATCTTCATGGTGGTGGTCTTGCCGCAACCGTTGGAGCCCAGGAATCCGAAGATCTCGCCGCGATCGACGCGGAGGTCGACCTGGTCGACGGCGACGAAGTCGCCGAAACGCATGGTGAGGCCATGTGCCTCGATGGCGACCTCACCGTCGCGCTCGGGATCGCGCGGTGGAATCTCGATAGGCCGATAGCCGTGCCCGCGCTGGCCAGGCAGCAGGGCGATGAAGGCCGCCTCGAGCGAGGCCATGCCGGTGCGGACCAGCAGTTCGGACGGGCTGCCCATGGCCAGCACCCGGCCTCCGTCCATGGCGACCAGCCAGTCGAAGGCTGCAGCTTCCTCCATATACGAGGTCGCCACGACGACGCTCATGCTTGGACGCGCCGCGCGAATGCGGCCGATCAGGTCCCAGAACTGCCGGCGCGACAGCGGATCGATGCCGGTGGTGGGTTCGTCGAGGATGAGCAGGTCGGGATCGTGGACGAGCGCGCAGCACAGGCCGAGTTTCTGCTTCATGCCGCCCGACAGCTTGCCGGCGGGACGGTCGACGAACGGGGCGAGGCCAGTGGCCTCTGTCAGCGCGGCGATGCGCCGCTCGCGTTCGGCGCGGCCGTGACCGAACAGGCGGGCGAAGAAATCAATGTTCTCGGCCACCGTGAGCGTGGCGTAGAGGTTGCGGCCGAGCCCTTGTGGCATATAAGCGATGCGCGTGCAGACCCGCCGCCGGTGCCGGCCGCGGGCCATGTCGCCGCCAAGTACTTCGATGCTGCCGGTCTGGCGACGGCGCGCGCCGGCGACCAGCGACAGCAGGCTCGACTTGCCGACGCCATCGGGGCCGATCAGGCCGACGACAACGCCGGCCGGCAGGTCGAGGTCGATGGAGGCGAGCGCGGTGATCGGGCCATAGCGCAGGCCGACGCCGTGAAGTCGGGCGACAAAGCCGGCGTCCCGCGGGGCATCCG
>MEMN01000045.1:5575-14177 GCA_001767945.1 Alphaproteobacteria bacterium RIFCSPHIGHO2_12_FULL_66_14
GGTGCGGACATAAGCAACGCCAGGCAGGCCGGTCTTCACGTGCCCGAGATGCTTGTCGAGCAGGGCCTTGTCGATGTTGGCCTTGACGCGGAACATCAACTTCAGGCGCTCGTTGGCTGTTTCGACGGTCTTGGGGGTGAATTGGGCGACGTCGGCCACGAATGTGACGCGGGCGGGGATGACATACTGCGGCGCGGTATCGAGGATGAGACGGACCTCGCTGCCCATGCCGAGCCGGCCGGCCGCTTCGGTCGGCAAGAAGAACGTCATGTAGACATCGCCAAGATCGACCATGTTCAGCACCTTGCCTCCGGCGCCCACGACTTCGCCGGGCTGGGCGACGCGGTACTGGATGCGGCCGTCGCGCGGCGCCTTCAGTGCGCTGTCGTCGATGTCGGCCTGGATGCGCTCGATGGTGGCGAGTGCGGCCTCGTGTGCTGCCTGCGCACCGATCACCTGGGATTCAGCCGTTCCGATCGCGGCCTCGGAGGCTGCAACCTGCGCTTCAGCGGCACTCGCCGCCGCCTTGGCGCCTTCATGGCGCGACCGGTCGTCGTCGAGCACCTGCTGCGGCGTGTTGCCCTTGAGCGCCAGTTCTTCGGAGCGCGCGACGCGCCGGCGCGCCGCATCGACCTCGGTCCGGCGTTGCGCGACCAAGGCGACTGCAGCCTGCTTCTCGGCCCGGCGCTGGACCACGTGCGAGCGCGCCGTTTCGATGGCGATCCGCGCCTGGTCGAGTGCCGCGCGGGTTTCGCGCAGCTGCGATTGCAGCACCCTGGTGTCCATGTTGGCCACAACCTGGCCGACCTTCACGAAGTCTCCCTCGTTGACCAGGATGTCCTGCACCCGGCCCGGCAGTTTGGCTGCGATGTCGATGTCGACCGCCTCGACGCGGCCGTTGCCGCTGGCGAAGCCGGGGGGCAGGGCCGCTGGGCTCAGCCACTGCCACGTCAAATAGGCCGCGGCGAGGGCGACCACGGCGACAGCGATCCTCGACAGCCAAGCTTGCGATGACGTCATCGAGCGTTTGTACGGGGATTCCCTATGCGGCCGTTGACCTGGATCAACCGCGTTCTGGCTAGGAATCGAATTCCGCGACGACGGGCCAGCGCGGGACCTCGTTGATCGAGGTCTTCGACTTGAAGTCGGCGAGACCACGTGGCGTAGCCAGTTGCATCAACCCCCGGACTTCCCAGAAATACAGACAGGGTCCGTCCTTCGCTTCAGCGGTCGGCGGTCGCCTCGACGGATCCGGACATTTGCCGGCGCGCGGGCCGCTTTCGACCGCGCGAACGACGGAGCCCAGTATGCCGGTCCAGGAATATTGGCCCGGCTTGAACAGCGGATGCGGCGGGATCGAGGCGTAGATGAACACCGGCACCCCTAGCGGCAGCGGCGGCGAGGCCTCGTGGCTGCTGCCGAAGAAGACGCTGGTGCTCAGGCCGGGAACGCTGCTCGCCGATTCGAGGTGCACACAGGGCACCGGCGCCAGGACGACGGACTGGATCATTCGATTTCCCTCCCCCAAAGGGACCATTACATTGAACCATTGCGGCGGTGCGGCCTAGGGCCGTCTCGCGCCGATCAGGATTCGCTTACGCCCTGGCGGGCAAATTCATCGGCGATATCGGGCTGGAGCGCGATCGCGGCGGCGATGTCGGCGTTGCCACCCGGCGGGTCACCCGTTCGGCGGCGGGCGATGCCTCGGCCGAACAGGGCGCTGGCCGTCCTGGGCACGGCCTTGAGCACCAACTCGAAGTCGGTAAGGGCGGCATCGGGCCGGTCCAGCCGGAGAAGAACGAACCCACGGGCTTCCAGGGCGGGCAGGTCGCCGGGCCGGAGCCGTAGCGCTTCGTTGCAGTCAGCGAGGGCAGGCGGCAGCCGGCCCAGCGTCGCGCGGGCGGCGCAGCGGCCGGCGAGGGCGACGACGTTGTCGGGCCGCACCCGCAGCACCTGGTCGAAATCCAGCAGCGCGCGCTCGATCTCCCCCTGGCGCCGCCTCGCAGCCCCACGTCCGGCCAGGGCGTCGAAATCGTCGGGCTTGAGACGGAGCGCGGCATTGAATTCAGCGATGGCTCGCTCGTACTGGCGCAGGCCGGTCAGCGCGAGGCCGCGATTGTAAAGCGCGTCGACATCGTCGGGGTCGAGGCGCAGTGCCTGGTCGAAGTCCTCCAGCGCGCGTGCCTCGTCGCCCCGGAGGCGCCTGGCGAGGCCACGATTGTTGTAGGCGTCGGCAAAATCGGGCCGTAGCCGGATGGCCTGGTCGTAGTCGTCGATGGCGCGGTCGAGTTGGCCCTTCGCGGCGTGGGCAAGGCCACGGTTGTAGAAGGCAGTGCCGGTGTCCCGGGGTGTTTCACGCGCCCAGCGGATGACAGCGTCGCATCCCCGAATGGTCTGCTCGGGGCTCGCGTCGCCGAAGCACCAGCGGGTGAACTGCTGGTAGCCCTGCGCGCCGGCCGACTCCGCAGCGGCGATCAGCAGAAGCGAAGCCAGGGCGACGGTGCCGCGCATGTGGCCTCTAACGCACCGCGACGCCGATCAGCGACTCATGCAGCCAGAACACGGCGAGGTAGGCCACGGAGCCGATCACGACCACGATGGCATCGGCTGCCTTGAAGCCGGCGACCGGCGGCGCGCCGGCATCGCCGCGGCGTTTCAGCGCGATACGGTCGTAGACCGCCCAGGCGAGCAGGCCGCCGAACAGCAACAGGGAGCCGAGGTCGCCATTCACCAGCAGGTGAGAGAGCGCCCAGGCCTTCACCGCCACCAGCATGGGGTGGCGCAGCACCGCCTTGATCTTGCCGGCTGGCGCGTAAGCGGCGGCCAGCGCCACGAACGCGAACCACAGCAGGAAGAGGGCGATGGGATGGAAGATCGCGACGGGCGGGTCCCAGACCTGAATATAGCCCGTGCTGCGGTAGCGGCCGAACCCCCAGACGATCAGCACGAGCCCGATCGCCGAGACCAGGGAATAAATGCCCTTGTAGGGGCCTTCGCCCAGCCGGCCGATCACGGCGGCGCGAGCCTCGCGCATCGTGGTGAGGGTATGGATGCCGAGGAAGAGAACGAGACCGAGGATCAGGAGAGCCATGATCAATCATATCACAACTCGTTCGCCCTATCGGAACACACGAAACCCGCCTCGTCCGGAGACGAGGCGGGTGCCGTGGCCAGTGGTGATGGACGCCGGGGGAGGAACTGCGCCCATCTGCGCCGCGGGGAGTCGGCGCGTGGCGTGCCGGCCCGGCTTAGCGCGACATCTGCGTGACGTTGCCCCGGCCGTCGACGCTGAGGGCGACCTCGACATTGTTCTTCATCGCGCGGGCTTCCCAGGAACCGTCATCCGTGCGCTTCAGCGCCTTGACGTTGGTGTAGCCGCTGGCCTCGATCTGTGCCTTGGCGGCAGCCTCGGATGTCGAAGTCGTCGCGCCTGCCGGTTTTGTCTTCGGCATTGTCGGTGTCGTCGGCGTCGTCGTCTGCGCGACGGCGATGCCGGTCGCGGCGAGCATGGCGACGGTGGTCAGGACGATATGCTTCATGAGAGGGGACTCCTTCCGTTGGAAGCATCCACTCAATGTCGAAGCACCCTGCGACGTTGCATGGGCGTCGCGGGGTGCGACGAGTTGCGCGGCACTCGCGTCGTCACCCGGTATCCAGTGATGGTCCCATCCCGTTCCAGTCGCCCGGCGAGCCATGGTTCCCCACACAGGCACGGCAACCATTGCAACTCACCCGGCGTTACCGTCGTGTCGCCCTTTGTGGCGAAGGCGGGGCATCATGCGGCGGTTACGCGTCATTTTCCTTACGGCTCTCCTGATTGCGGGCAGTCCTGCGATCGCCCAGCAACTGGCATCCACCCAGCTGCTGCAGTCCTGTCCGCCGGAGGAGCCAGATTCGATCCAGATCAGCTGGACGGCACCTTGCGACGGCGATGGCTGGCTGTTCGATACCGAGGCGGGATGCCGCCTGTGGGACTGGCACCCCGCACCCGACGACAAGGCGGTGTGGAGTGGTGCCTGCCGGGATGGACTGAAGCATGGCACCGGCGTCGTGCAATGGACCGAGCACGGCCAGGCGATCGACCGATTCGAGGGCACCTATCGTTTCGGCCGCCGCGAAGGCTTCGGCCGCTATACCTGGAATGCCACCCATCACTTCGAGGGCAATTACGCCGACAACGTGCCGGATGGCTATGGCACGATCCGGCTCGGCTCCGAGACGCTGGAAGGGCCCTGGCGCAACGGCTGCCTGGCCGCGGCCGGCCGGGTCGTGGCAATCGGCGTGCCGCGCGTGTCGTGCATGGCCGGCGAGGACCGTCCGCTGAGGTCGGCAGGCCAGTGATATCGCGGCGATTTCAGCCTGAGGTCGGTGAATCGACCCGGCCGAACGACTGGACCCTGCCTTCGTCGTAGCAGACATAGTAGCGGTTCGAGAGGCTCCAGGGCGTGCGGCTCCAGAAGTCCTTCAGAACCGTGTAGTAGGAGCACTGCTGGCCGGGCGCATGGGCCACGGCTTCGGGTTCGCCCAGGATGGTTTGCACCTGTCCCGGGCTCATTCCGGCGCGGACCTGATCCAGGTTCGAGGCGGTGACACAACCGGCAAGCACACTCACCGCTGAAAACACCAAGGCAATGCGCATCGTCGGGCGCTCCTTGCCGATATTCTAGGACGAGATCGACGGAGCCGAAAAGCCCTAGATCAGGTAGAGGACGATCCCTACCAGCCCGCTCGCCACGATCGGAATGGCAGGATTGATCTTGGTCAGCATCAACAGCGCGAAGACGCCGACGGCGAGTGTGATGGTCAGGGTGTTGGTGAGGGCTCCACGGGCGAGGACGATAGCGCCAGCCGCGACCAAGCCGACGGCGACCGGGCCCAGGCCGCGTTGGACCGAGGCCCGCCAAGGCCACTTGTCGAGGTGGTTCCACAGCCGACCGATTCCGAAGGTAAAAAGTCCGGTCGGCAGGATGAAGGCCATGAGCACGACCGCGGCGCCGGGCAGGCCCGCGACTTGGGCGCCGATCGAGGCCACCATCATCATGTTGGGGCCGGGCGCCAGTTGGCCAAGGCTGTAGTAGTGCATCAGTTCGGGAAAGGTGACCCAATGATAGGTGTCGACCGTGAGATGCTTCAGTTCCGGGAACGCCGCCATGCCGCCGCCGACCGTCAGCAGCGAGATGTAGCCAAAGGCTCCGGCCAGATCGAGGAGCTGCTTCATGACGCCGGCTCCTTGTGTTCGGGATCCTTGGCGTCGGGCAGACCCGTCTTCCGCGGCCTGTGCCACCAGATGGCGACCGCACCGACGCCGACCAGGGCGTAGAGCACCGAGACGTGGAGGAACGCCACCAGCACGATGGTGATTGCCACGAAGACATAGTCGGCGATCTCGTACAGCATCTTTGCGCCGAGCTGCACGCCCACGACCGTGACCAGTCCGACGGCGCCGGCGGCGATCGCATGCAGGAAGGCCTTGGACAGCGGATCGTCGCCGCCGACGCCAACGGCGAAGGCGGCGGCGGTCATCAGCGAGGCGCCGGGCAGGCACATGCCCAGCGCGCCGAGGAGGGCACCCGGCCAGCCGCGCAGCCGGTCACCCGCCAGGATCGACATGTTGGTGGCGTTGAGGCCGGGCAGGCTCTGGCTGATCGCCATCAGCTCGACGAAGGTTTCATCGTCGAGCCAGCGGTAGTGGGTGACCAGGCCGGTGCGAAGATAGGCGATGACGCCGCCACCCAGGCTGGTGGCACCCATGATGAAAAAGCCCAGGAAGAGCCGCCACAGCGACGGCGGCGGGGCCAGGGGCAGGGCGGGGACAGCGACGGGCTTGCTCATTCGTGGGCTTGCGGGGGATTGCCCTTGAGGCGGTAGACCGCGCCCGTCTTGGTCGTGGTGAGGGCCAGCCAATCGGCGGCGACCTGCTGCAGCTCGAGGAAAAACCGCTCGCAGGCTTGCAGGGCCTTGTGGCTGATGTCGGTGGGGCCGGCGAAGCGGAGCTGGAAGGCGAACTCGCCGACGAAGGCATGGTGATCGCCGCGCGAGCGCCACAGGCCGAGATTGGCGGTGGCGCCTGTGTGATGGCCGAAATCGAGTATGCAGATGTCCTGCAGCAGTTCCTCGACGATGGTCTGGTTGACCAGCGAGACGTCATCGGGCCCGTCGCACGAGATCACCGACAGGGACGGGAAGATCTGGGTGAGTTCGGGCAGGGACATATGACCGAGCGAGGACATGACGATGCGCGCCGCCTGCGGGGCCTGGCTCAGGCCGAATTCGACATTGTGCGACAGCAGGCGCCGCATGCCGCCGAGTCGCTCCTTGAGCGGCATGACCTCGAGCTTGAACTTGATCTTGTACTTGCCGTCGATCTTGGGCCGCACGTCGATCGCCTGGGCCTTCGCCATGTCGTCGCTGCGGTACTTGAAGACGATCTCGGGGTCGCCGATCGCGAAGCCGTCCTCGTAGGCGATGCGCCGGCGCACGATGAAGGAGTTATTGTAGAGGTGATAGTCGCCGGTATCGAGGAACAGCACCTCGCGCACTTCCGGGCGCTGCTGGGACTTCGGGGTGTGCTGATAGCCGATCCCGGTCGTCTCGGCGGCGCGGCGCACCAAGCTTGCGAATTCCTTGAAGACGTGAGCCGACGTGAAGCGCTCCGGCTTCAGGATCAGCTTGCACTGCAGATAACCAAGCTCGTCGCAACGGCGACCGTCGGTGTAGACGCTCTGGTACTGCTCGCCCAACCAGGTCTGGAGGATGGATCCATTCTTCTTGTCGTTCATGCACACTTCCCATTTGCAGGGTATCCCGGCGCTGACGGTCTGTCATCCGGTCGCAGGCTTCGCCGGCTCGGGTCGGCGGATGACCATTGCTTGGCCGCAAGCGAGCGTCGATCATGGCCGGCATGTTCGCCAACCTCGCGCTCGCGACCTTCATGGTCAGCCTCACTGTGTCGATCCACCTTGGCGGCCTGCTCGCCCTGCTGTGGATCCTGCGCAACCGCGCCCACCGCTTCCGGGCCCACGAAAGCCGCGTCGCCCAACTCGGGGTGATCCTGTTCGTCGTCCTGGGTCTTGTCGCCATCCATACGGTCGAGATCTGGCTCTACGGGGCGGCCTTCTGGGTGATCGGCGCGGTGAACGATTTCGAGTCGGCACTGTATTTCTCGACCGTGACCTTCACCACCCTCGGCTATGGCGACATCGTGCTGAACGACAAGTGGCGCCTGTTCGGCGCCATCGAGGCGGGCAACGGGCTGATCCTGTTCGGCTGGTCGACGGCGTTCCTGCTCTCGGTCACAGGCCGGCTCAGGATGCTCGAGCACGATTGGCTGGAGCGGCCCGGCACGCCCTGAGACGTCGGTGAGGGCGCCTATGAGAAAGTCTAGGTCTGCCCGGCTGGCGTCGCGGGAAGTGATGCGCTAGGTCAAAATCATGCAAACCGACAACCGTTTCCTGCCGCCGGGGCTTGCTGCCTCGTTGAGCGGCCCCATCGGGACCTTGCCCGAATCGCCCATCTCCGACGTCGCCATGAGCGTGTTTGGCGATCCCGACGTCGTGCCGCTGTGGTTCGGCGAGGGGGACCTGGTGACGCCCGACTTCGTGCGCGACGCGGCGGCCAAGGGCCTGCAGGCGGGCGAGACCTTCTACACCTGGCAGCGCGGCATCCCCGACCTGCGAGCCTCGCTCAGCGCCTACACCGAGCGGCTCTACGGCATCAAATGCCCGATCGACCGCATCAGCGTCACCACGGGCGGCATGCAGGCGATCCTGCTCTCCTGCCAGATGCTGCTCGACCCGGGCGACAACGTGGTGATCGTCTCGCCGATCTGGCCGAACATCACCTCCGCCACCAAACTGGTGCGCGGCGTGCCCAAGTACGTGGCGCTAGACCGCACTGCCCAGGGCGGCTGGACGCTCGACCTGCAGCGGGTGTTCGACGCGGTGGACGAGCGCACGCGGGCGATTTTCGTCAACTCGCCGGGCAATCCGACCGGCTGGGTGATGTCGTCCGACGAGCAGCGCGCGCTGCTGGAGTTCGCCCGCAAGCGCGGCATCTGGATCATGGCCGACGAGGTCTATGCCCGGCTGATCTACACCAAGCGTCCCGACGGCCGGCAGGTCGCGCCGTCATTCCTCGAACACGCCGGGCCCGACGATCCGCTGATCGTGCTCAACAGCTTCTCCAAGCCGTGGGCGATGACCGGCTGGCGGCTCGGCTGGCTCACGCACCCGGCGCAGCTCGGCGACCAGATCGCCAAGCTCGTGCAGATCAACACCTCGGGCGCCCCCGCGTTTCTGCAGCGGGGCGCGGTCGCCGCGATCGAGAAGGGCGACGACTTCGTGGCTCAGATGGTCGAGCGCTGCCGGGCTGGCGGCGAACAGGTCTTCCAGCGCCTGTCGGGCCTGCCCAAGGTCACCATCGCGCGACCGGAAGCGGCGTTCTACGCCTTCTTCTCGGTCGACGGCGTGAGCGACACCATGGCCTTCTGCAAGAAACTGGCGAAGGATTACAAAGTCGGGCTGGCGCCGGGCGAGGCGTTCGGGCCGGGCGGCACGGGCAATATCCGCCTCTGCTTCGCCTCCGGCGCCGAGCGGCAGATATT
>MEMN01000045.1:14187-15799 GCA_001767945.1 Alphaproteobacteria bacterium RIFCSPHIGHO2_12_FULL_66_14
GATGCCGGCATGCCCAACAGCCCCTCCATCAGCGTCCGGCACTTGCGCAAGGTGTACGGCGAGATCGTCGCGGTCGACGACCTGAGCTTTACGGTGCAGCCCGGCACCGTGCTCGGGCTGCTGGGCGGCAATGGCGCCGGCAAGACCACGACCATCGCCATGCTGCTGGGGCTGCTCGAGCCCACGGCCGGGCAGATCGAGGTGCTGGGCGTCGACATGCTGAAGCGCCGCTACGCCGCCCTGCCGCGCATGAACTTTTCGTCGCCCTATGTCGACCTGCCGCATCGCCTGACGGTGCGCCAGAACCTTGCCTTCTACGGCAGGCTCTATGGTGTGAAGAACCTCGGCGTCCGGGTGGTGGAGATCGCCGAGCGCATGCAGATCGCCGAGTTCCTCGACCGCCCATCGGGCAAGCTCTCGGCCGGGCAGAAGACGCGGGTGGCGCTGGCCAAGGCGCTGATCAACCGGCCCGACGTGCTGCTGCTCGACGAGCCCACGGCCTCACTCGATCCGGATACCGCCGACTGGGTGCGCAGCTACCTCAAGGAGTACCAGGGCGAGACGCACGCCACGATCCTGCTCGCCTCGCACAACATGAGCGAGGTCGAGCGGCTGTGCGACGATGTGATCCTGCTGCAGGCCGGCCGCGTGTTCGAGCGCGGCAGCCCGCGTGAGCTGATCGAGCGCTTCGGCCGCGAGGACATGGAGGAGGTGTTTCTCGACATGGCGCGCGGTCGCGGCCGGGGCCTCGATGCGCTGAAGAAAGGGGAGGCGGCGTCGTGAGCGGCTCTATCGAGAGGATCTACGCCCTTGTGATGCGCCACGTCTGGATCTGGCGCAGCTCGATCATGCGCCTGGTCGATTCGATCTACTGGCCGGCGGTGCAGATGGTGATGTGGGGCTTCATGACCCAGTACCTGCTGCCTCAGGCGTCGTTCATCGCCCAGGCGGCAGGCGTGCTGCTGTCGGGCCTGCTGCTGTGGGAAGTGGTGGTGCGCGGCAATCTCTCGCTCTCCATCGCCTTCCTGGAGGAGATGTGGTCGCGCAATCTCGGCCATCTGTTCGTGAGCCCGATTCGCTCCTGGGAGATGGCGACCGGCATCATCATCGCAGCCCTCCTGCGCACCCTGCTGGGCCTGATCCCGGTGTCGCTGATGGCCTGGGCCTTCTTCGGCTACAACATCTACTCGCTCGGCCTGCCGCTGATCGCCTTCTTCGCCATCCTGCAGATGTTCTCGTGGTCGATCGGGCTCGCCATGTCGGGCATGATCATGCGCGTCGGCCAGAGTGCCGAAAGCTTCGCCTGGGCGGCCGTCTTCATCCTGATGCCGGTAAGCGGCGTCTATTATCCGGTGTCGGTGCTGCCACAGTGGCTGCAGGTGATCTCGTGGGGCCTGCCACCGGCCTACATCTTCGAGGGCATGCGCGCCATCCTGGCCGAGAAGACCGTGCATTGGGACATGCTCGGTATCGCCTTCGGCCTGTCGGTGGTCTATCTGGTCGTCGGTTTCCAGATCTTCCAGTGGTTCTTCCGGGCGTCGCGGCGCGCCGGTACGCTGCTGGGGCAGGGTGAATAGAAGGGGAAGAGGCGAGCGATGACGACACGACTCCT
>MEMN01000045.1:15899-16184 GCA_001767945.1 Alphaproteobacteria bacterium RIFCSPHIGHO2_12_FULL_66_14
GTCATGGCGAACTGCCTCGCCGCGCGGCCCGTCGGCGGGTTCACCGGAGTGGTGCGGGTCCAGCCCGACGCAGGCGTGGCGACGGTGACGCTCGCCTTGGGCGATGGCACGCAGATGGCCATCAACTTCATCATACGGCAGACCGGCAGTAGCACGAGCATGGTGGAGTGGCGGCGCGTGTTGACGGTCGGTGGGTGGGAGCCGATCGATGCTGACGCCCACGCCCGTGCCGACGCCTGCGGAAATCCCTGACCGCTGACTACGGCGCCTTGAGGACTTGCTGGC
>MEMN01000045.1:16196-19331 GCA_001767945.1 Alphaproteobacteria bacterium RIFCSPHIGHO2_12_FULL_66_14
AGGGCCTCACCGGCGCGCCGGGCGGTGGCATCTGGACGGGCGGGCGCTTGAACCAGAGGTCGAGCGCTTCGCCGCAGCCGTCGTCGTCGGGGTAGGTCGCCTGGGCCTGGCACTGCGGATTGCCCGGCGGGCAGTAGAGGCGGACGTGGAAGTGCTCGTCGTGGCCGATCCAGGGCACCAGCTTGCGCAGCCAGGCGCGGTTGCCGGTGGCGGAGTTGCAGATCCGCTCTTTTATCCACTTGTTCACGAAGATGCGGTCGACGCCAGGCGACGTGGCCGCCATGCGGAGCAGCGCCACGTGCTGGTCGGAAAACACGGTGTCGTCGATGCCGCCATCGTCGGCACGCACCAGCGAGCGCAGCCGCGGATTCTCACGGTCGGCCGCGGCGCGGCGGGCGCCCGGCCGGCGCTCGAACCAGATGTCGACGTCGAGCCCGACCTGGTGGCTGGCATGGCCGAAGCTCATCGGCCCGCCGCGCGGCTGGCCGAGGTCGCCGACATAGAGATGGCTCTGGCCGGCGGTGCGCATCTGGTCGGAAAAACGCTTGATGAAATCGAGTGTGACGGGGTGGCCCCAGTTGCGGTTGCGACTGAGGCGGATGGCCTCGTAGCCCGGGCCTTCGCTCGGCAGCGCCCGCGCGCCCTGGATGCAGCCGGCAGAATAGAAGCCGATCACCTGGGGCGAGCCAGGAGCCGGCCCGGGCACCTGTCCCCATTCCTGCGCCGATGCCGCGGAGGTCGAAAACATCGCTGCGAGCAGCGGAATCGCGAAACGCCTCATCTTGTTGGGAGGATAGACGGCCGGTAAGACTTTGCCCATGGCCGACTACGCCCACATCCTGCTCGACCGCGACGGCGCCATCGCCCGGCTGACGCTGAACCGGCCGGAGCGGCGCAATGCGCTCACCCATGCGATGATGCTCGAACTGGAGGACGCCTTCGTCCGGGTGCGCGACGATTCGATCTGCCGTGTGCTGGTGCTGCGCGGGGCCGGCGGGCATTTCTGCGCCGGCGGCGATCTCGACGCCATGGCCGACATGCCGCCGCAGCCAGGCGGGAGTGCTCGCGACCCGCTGGTGTCGGCGTACCGCCAGTTCGGCGACGCGCTTCTGGCCCTCGACGCCCTGCCGCAGGCCACCATCGCCGTCGTCGAAGGCTCGGCGGTGGGTGGCGGCTTCGGCATGGCCTGCTGCTCGGACGTGGTGATCCTTCGCGACAGTGCGAAGTTCGGCTTGCCCGAGCCCAAGGTGGGCTTCATTCCGTCGCAGGTGATCCCGTTCGTGGTACGCCGGCTGGGCGAAGGCCCGGCGCGCGACCTCGCCGTCACGGGCCGGGTGATCGACGCCATCGAAGCCCGTCGCCTGGGGATCGGACGCTATCTCTGTCGTAGTGCTGCGGAGATCGACGCCACGCTCCGGGCACTGCTCGACGACATCCTGAAGATGGAACCGCAGGCATTGGCGACAGTGAAGCGTCTGGCGTTGGCCTGCGCTACGGAGGATGATCGGGCCGTGCTCGACGACGCGGCGGAGAGCCTGGTCGGGCTGCTGCGCCGGGCCGAGGCGGCGGAGGGCATCAAGGCGTTCAAGGCCAAGACGTCGCCGCGATGGGCGAAGCGTCGGACGGAGGAGACATGATGCGCAACTATCGCCACATCGAGGTGCGGCCGATCGCCGGGGCGTTGGGCGCGGAGATCCACGGCGTCGATATTTCGCGCGAACTCGAAGACGACGTGGCCGGCGAGGTACGGCATGCCTTCCTCGATCATCTCGTGGTCTTCCTGCGCGACCAGAAGGTTACGCCACATCAGCAGCTGGCCTTCGCCCGCCGCTTCGGCACGCCGATGGAATATCCGCAACTGAAGGGCCTGCCGGAATCGCCGATGATCACCGCGGTGGTGAAACTGGAGGGCGAGCGCAACAATTTCGGCGGCATCTGGCACTCCGACACGACCTACCTGGCCGAGCCGCCGATGGGCAGCATGCTGCTGGCCCGCGAGGTGCCGCCCTACGGTGGCGACACCATGTTCGCCAACCAGTATCTCGCCTACGAGGCGCTGTCGGACGGCCTCAAGCGGACGCTGGAGGGGCTGGTGGGCGTCAGCTCCTCGGTCAAGGCCGAGGTCACGAAGACGCGCGAGGACCGCATGAAGGCGGCCGGTGTGGAGCACAAAGACCTGTCGGCCGAACACCCGATCGTGCGCACCCATCCGGAGACCGGCCGCAAGGCGCTCTACACCAGCGAGGCCCATACCGCGCACATCAGGGGCTGGACGGAGAAGGAGAGCCTGCCGCTGCTCCGCTTCCTGTGGGAGCATCAGGTGCGGCCGGAATTCACCTGCCGTTTCCGCTGGGAAGTGGGTTCGCTCGCCTTCTGGGACAACCGTGCGGCGATGCACAATCCGATCAACGACTACCACGGCCATCGCCGCGTCATGCACCGCATCACGCTGGCGGGTGACAAGCCCCGCTAGATCACCGATGGTCGACCAAAGTCGCTTCGCGGACTTCGCCAGGATTGGCTCCGACTGGTTCTGGGAAACCGACTGCGACGATCGCTTCACCTATTTTTCGACCAATCGTTCGCGTGACGGCCTGGATCTGACCGTCTTTCTCGGTCGGACGCGACGCGAACTCGCCGTGCAGGATCCGGAGAACTCGGCACGCGTGGCGGCGGTGGAAGCGCTCGTCCGCGACCGACAACCGCTTCGGGGCATGCTTTACCTTGCCGGCCGTCCGGGCGCGCCTGTCTGGTGCGAGATCAGCGCCGATCCGCGCTTCGACGAGGCCGGTACCTTTATCGGCTACCGTGGCGTCGGCCGCGACGTCACGGATCTCGTGAATGCCCGGCAGGCGCTGGAGGTCAAGAGCCGGGCCCTCGAGGAGATACTGAAGGCGATGCCGGACGGCGTGCAACTGGTCGACGCCGGTCGCACGACACTCGCCATCAACGATCAGCTCTACGACCTCCTGGGACTGCCGAGGCGCGGCAATTCCGGCGACGCCACCTACGAGTCGATGCTCGAAATGGCCAGGCGCGGAGAATACGGCCCCGGCAACCCCGAGACGCTGACACGGCAGCGCATCGAGACGATGCTGGAGCGGGTCGCGACCGACCGGCAGGTCAGATATCAGC
>MEMN01000045.1:19360-20125 GCA_001767945.1 Alphaproteobacteria bacterium RIFCSPHIGHO2_12_FULL_66_14
GTCCGGCTGCGCGCGCTCGACGATGGCGGCTTCCTGTCGCTCTACCGCGACATCACCGACGACAAGCGGCGCGAGGCCGAGATCGAGCGGCAATTCCAGCTGCTGCAGACGATCTTCGCGAATTTCCCCGGCGGCATCGCCGTGTTCGACAAGGATTTGCGCCTGGCTGCATGGAACGAGCGATATGCGGAGATCATCGGCGCCGACCCGGCCGCGGTACGGGTCGGGGCCACGCCGGTGGACATCTTGGCCTCGCAGGCCCGGCTCGGTGAATTCGGTGCGGTCGACGATCCCGAAGCCGAAGCCCGCCGCCGCTGGGCGCTCTACCAGGCAGGTCAGATGAGTTTCGCACAACATGACCGGCCTAACGGGCGCACGTTCGAGATGCACCGGACGCCTCTTCCCGATGGCGGCTCAGTGTCGATCTACATCGACATCACCGAGCAGAAGCGCGCAGCGCGAGATCTGGAGGAACTGAACGCCACGCTGGAGGAGCGGATCGCCGAGCGGACGGCCGAGGCCAGGAAGTCGCGCGATACGCTGCTCGATGCCGTGGAAAGCGTCAATCACAACCTCATCGTCTACGATCGCGAAGACAGGCTCGCTGCATTTACCAATCATCTCTACCTGCAGTATCCGAATGTCGACAATGTCTTCGTCGTCGGCCGGAAGTTCGACGAGATCCTCCGCGATGCCGTGGAAACCGGCACGGTTCCGGTGCCGCCGGGCGAGGACAAGGAGGCGTTCATCGCCGATCGCGCCGAG
>MEMN01000045.1:20132-20347 GCA_001767945.1 Alphaproteobacteria bacterium RIFCSPHIGHO2_12_FULL_66_14
GCCGCGCCGACGGCAGCGTTATGGTGCGTCATCTGTCGAACGGCACGGTCCTGCATATTTCAGAGCATCGCTCGCAGAGTGGCGGCGTCGTGGCGATTGGCCGCGATGTCACCGAACAGCTCAAGATGGAGCAGCAACTGCGCGAGGCGCAGCGCATGGAGGCGATGGGCCAGCTCACCGGTGGTTTGGCGCACGACCTCAATAACTACCTGGCG
>MEMN01000046.1:0-610 GCA_001767945.1 Alphaproteobacteria bacterium RIFCSPHIGHO2_12_FULL_66_14
CTCGCGCTTGTAGATGGCGCCCGACGGGCAGGCGGCGACGCAGGCCGGGTTGAGGCAATGCTCGCACAGCCGCGGCAGGTACATCATGAAGGTGTTCTCGAACTGGCCGTACATCTCCTTCTGGACGCCCTCGAAATTGGCGTCGACGGAACGCTTGGCGAATTCACCGCCCAGGATCTCCTCCCAGTTGGGACCCCATTCGATCTTCTCCATGCGCTTGCCGGTGATCAGCGAGCGCGGCCGCGCGGTCGGGAAGGCTTCCAGTTCGGGCGCCTTCTGCAGGTGCTCGTAGTCGAAGGTGAAGGGCTCATAGTAGTCGTCGATCTCCGGCAGGTCGGGATTGGCGAAGATGTTGGCGAGGATGCGCCACTTGGAACCGATCTTCGGTTGGATCCTGCCGTTGCGCTTGCGGGTCCAGCCGCCCTTCCAGCGCGTCTGGTTCTCCCAGTCCTTCGGGTAGCCGATGCCCGGCTTGGTCTCGACGTTGTTGAACCACGCGTATTCCATGCCTTCGCGGTTGGTCCACACGTTCTTGCAGGTGACGGAACAGGTATGGCAGCCGATGCACTTGTCGAGGTTCAGCACCATCCCGATTTGGGCGCGGATCTTC
>MEMN01000046.1:678-33323 GCA_001767945.1 Alphaproteobacteria bacterium RIFCSPHIGHO2_12_FULL_66_14
CAGTCGACCTTGCCGAGCTTGCGCAACACCACGAACTCGTCGCGGTTGGTCCCGATGGTGCCGTAGTAGTTGAAGCCGTAGGCCTGCTGGGCATAGCCGCCGATCATGTGCGTCGGCTTCATCACCACGCGCGTGACCGAGTTGTGGATGCCGCCGCGGTTGCCGGTCATCTCCGAGCCCGGCACGTTCACGATCTTCTCCTGCGCGTGGTACATGAAGAGCGTGCCTTCCTTCATGCGCTGGGAGACGACGGCGCGGGCGACCAGGGCGCCGTTCACGTTGTAGGCCTCGATCCAGTCGTTATCGACGATGCCTGCCTTTGCCGCATCGACTTCGCTCAGCCACACGATCGGACCGCCACGCGACAGGGTCAGCATCATCAGGTTGTCGGTGTAGGTGGAGTGGATGCCCCACTTCTGATGCGGCGTGATGAAGTTCAGCACGATCTGCTTCTCGCCGTTCGGCCGGCTGTCGATCACCGGCTTGACGGCGCGGAGGTCGAGCGGCGGGCGGTAGACGCACAGGCCCTCGCCGAACGCCAGCATCCAGAGATGATCCTGGTAGAGCTGCTGGCGCCCGGTGAGCGTGCGCCACGGGATCAGTTCGTGGACGTTGGTGTAGCCCGCGTTGTAGCAGACCTTGTCGCTTTCCAGCCCCGACCAGGTCGGCGCCGAGATGATCTTGCGCGGCTGTGCCACGACATCGCGGAAGCGGATCTTCTCGTCTTCCTTGGGCAGCGCGAGATGGGTGTGGTCGCGGCCCGTCATTTTCGACAGGGCCGCCCAGGACCGCACGGCCACCTCGCCGTTGGTCTCGGGCGCCAGCATCAAGAGGGTTTCGGCGGCGTCGATGTCGCTTTCGATCCGCACCAGGCCCTTGGTCGCGCCTTCCGCGGTGACGACGCCATTCAGCTGCTTCAGGAGCTCGACCTCGTGGCCGGTCGGCCAGGCGATGCCCTTGATACCGTTGCCGATCTTGTCCATCAGCGGCCCGAGCGAGGTGAAGCGCTTGTAGACGTTGGGATAGTCGCGCTCGACGACGGTGATGGCCGGCATGGTCTTGCCGGGGATTGGCTCGACCTCGCCACGCTTCCAGTCCTTGACGTCGAAGGGCTGCGCGATCTCGCCCGGGCTGTCGTGCATGATCGGCGTCAGCACGACGTCCTTCTCGACGCCCAGGACCTCGGGCGCCACACGCGAAAACGCCTTGGCGATCGACTTGTAGATTTCCCAGTCGCTGCGCGCCTCCCACACCGGATCCACCGCGGCCGTCAGCGGATGGATGAAGGGATGCATGTCGGAAGTGTTGAGGTCGTTTTTCTCGTACCAGGTGGCCGTCGGCAGGACGATGTCGGAGTAGACGCAGGTCGTGGACATGCGGAAGTCGAGCGTGACCAGCAGGTCGAGCTTCCCTTGCGGCGCCTCCTCGTGCCACACGGCTTCTGCCGGCTTCGCCTTGCCTTCCTGCCCGAGATCCCTGCCCATGACGCCGTGCGTCGTGCCGAGCAGGTGCTTCAGGAAATACTCGTGCCCCTTGCCCGAAGAGCCGAGCAGGTTGGAGCGCCACACGAACATGTTGCGCGGCCAGTTCTTGGGACCGTCGGGATCCTCGCAGGAGAGCTTGAGCTCGCCACTCTTGAGCTTTTGGGCCACGTAGTCCTTGGCCTCCATGCCCGCCGCGGCGGCATCGCGCGCCACCTGCAGCGGATTGGTCTCGAGCTGCGGCGCTGACGGCAGCCAGCCCATGCGCTCGGCCCGGATGTTGTAGTCGATGATCGCGCCATCCCAAGCGCCGGGCGGGGCAGTCGGCGAGATAATGTCACCGACATTCATGGTCTCGTAGCGCCACTGGTCACTGTGGGCATAGAACGCCGACGTCGAGTTCTGCTGCCGCGGCGGGCGGCCCCAGTCGAGGGCGAAGGCGAGCGGCGCCCAGCCGGCCTGCGGCCGGAGCTTCTCCTGGCCGACATAATGCGCCCAGCCGCCGCCCGACTGGCCGACGCAGCCGCACATCGCCAGCATGTTGATCACGCCGCGATAGTTCATGTCGGCGTGGTACCAGTGGTTCATCGCCGCGCCGATGATGATCATCGAGCGGCCGTTGGTCTTTTCGGCGTTGGTCGCGAACTCGCGCGCCACCTGGATGATCTTGTCGCGCGAGATGCCCGTGATCTTCTCGGCCCACGCCGGCGTGTAGGGAACGTCGTCGTCGAGCGACCGGGCGACATTGGGTCCGCCCAGACCGGCATCGACGCCGTAGTTGGCGACGAAGAGGTCGTGGACCGAGGCAACGAAGGTCTCGCCGTCGACCAGCTTCAGGGATTTCACCGGCACGCGCCGCTTCAGGACGCCCGCGTGATCGGTCGAGGCGAAATGCTCGTGCTTGATGTTGCCGAAATAGGGAAAGCCGACCTCGACGACATCGTCCCGGACCTCGGCGAGCGACAGCCGCAGGGCGACGTCCCTGCCCGAGGACTCCTTGTTCTCGAGGTTCCACTTGCCGCTCTCGCCCCAGCGGAAGCCGATCGAGCCGCGCGGCGCCACGACGTCGCCGGAGGTCTCGTCGAAGGCGACGGTCTTCCATTCGGGATTGTTCGACTCACCCAGCGAGGCGTCGAAATCGGAGGCGCGCACGAAGCGGTCGGGCACGTACATGCCGTCGCGCTTGGCGAGCCTCACCAGCATCGGCATATCGGTGTACTGCCGCACATAGTCGCGGAAATACTTCACCGGCCGATCGACATGGTATTCCTTCAGGATCACGTGGCCCATCGCCATGGCCAGCGCCGAGTCGGTGCCCTGCTTCACCGACAGCCAGATGTCGCCGAACTTCGACGCCTCGGAATAGTCGGGGCAGATCACCGCGCTCTTCATGCCGCGATAGCGGGCCTCGGTGTAGAAATGGGCGTCGGGCGTGCGCGTCTGCGGCACGTTCGAGCCCCACAGGATCACGAAGCCCGCGTTGTACCAGTCGGCCGACTCAGGGACGTCGGTCTGCTCGCCCCAGGTCTGCGGCGAGGCCGGCGGCAGATCGCAGTACCAGTCGTAGAACGACATGCAGACGCCGCCGATCAGCGACAGGTAGCGCGAGCCCGCGGCATAGGAGACCATCGACATGGCGGGGATCGGCGAGAAGCCGAAGATTCGGTCCGGTCCGTAGGCCTTGGCGGTGTAGGCGTTCGCCGCGGCCACGATCTCGGTCGCCTCGTCCCAGCCGACGCGCACGAAGCCGCCGTGCCCGCGCTTGCTGGTGTAGGCCTCGCGCTTCTTTGGATCCTCGACGATCGAGGCCCAGGCAGCGACCGGCGTCAGGGTGGCGCGGGCCTCGCGCCACAGCCGGAGGAGGCGGGAACGCGCCAGCGGATATTTCACGCGATTGCCGGAATAGAGGTACCAGCTGTAGCTGGCGCCGCGCGAACAGCCGCGCGGCTCGTGGTTCGGCAGTTCGGGGCGCGTGCGGGGATAATCGGTCTGCTGCGTCTCCCAGGTGACGATTCCGCCCTTGACGTAGATCTTCCACGAGCACGAGCCGGTGCAGTTGGCGCCGTGCGTCGAGCGCACGATCTTGTCGTGCTGCCAGCGCTTGCGGTAGGCGTCCTCCCAACCGCGGCTCTCTTCGGTGGTGATGCCGTGGCCGTCGGCGAACGGCTCCCTGACCTTCTTGAAGAACGTCAGGCGATCGAGGAAGTGCGACATGATGGATATCCTTCAGCGAGCAGGACTGACCGACGGCACGGACACCGAGGCGCGACCGCGCTCGATGTCGAACAGCAGGCCGCCCCGGCGAGTGTAGAAGAACCAGGTGATGAAGATGCAGCTGAGGTAGAAGGCGAGGAATCCGTAGAGCGCGAGAGACGCGCCGCCGGTCATCGCGATCGAGGAGCCGAAGCTCTTGGGAATGAAGAACGCGCCGTAGGCCGCAATCGCCGAGGTGAAGCCGATGATTGCCGCCGATTCCTTGTCGGACTGCATGCGGCGGGTATCGGCCGACGCACCAGGCATCAGCCGGTCCATGTCCTTGCGC
Organism: Alphaproteobacteria bacterium RIFCSPHIGHO2_12_FULL_66_14; assembly: GCA_001767945.1. Lineage (GTDB taxonomy): Bacteria > Pseudomonadota > Alphaproteobacteria > Reyranellales > Reyranellaceae > Reyranella. Next base: position 4,702 of record MEMN01000046.1, read on the forward strand.
ATGATCGCCGGGATCATCTGGAAGGTCGACGCGTTGCCGACGCCGCTGGCGAAGAACAGCAGCAGGAACATGGCGAAGAAGCCGGCGAAGTTCTTCTCGCCCAGAAAATGCACGACACCGAGCGCGCCCAGCGCCATGACGGCGAACACCCAGAAGGTGACGCGGCCGCCGCCCCAGCGGTCGGCTACCCAACCGGTCAGCGAGCGCGAGAGCGCGCCGACCAGCGGCCCGAGGAACGCGTACTGAAGGGCGTTGATCTCGGGGAACTGCGTCTTGGCGAGCAGCGGAAAGCCCGCCGAGTAGCCGATGAAGGAGCCGAAGGTGCCGGTGTAGAGCCAGCACATGATCCAGTTATGCCGGCGCTGGAAGATCACCGACTGCTCGGCGAACGAGGCCTTGGCCGAGGCGATGTCGTTCATGCCGAACCAGGCCGCGAAGGCGGAGGCCGCGATGAACGGCACCCAGATGAAGCCTGCGTTCTGCAGCCACATCTTGCCGCCGCCGGCGTCCGTCACGACCTGCGGATCGCCGCCCAGCCAGCCGAACACGCCGGCCGTGATGACCAGTGGCACGACGAACTGAACGACGCTGACGCCGAGGTTGCCGAGCCCCGCGTTCAGGGCCAACGCGTTGCCCTTCTCCGCCTTGGGGAAGAAGAACGAGATGTTGGACATCGAGGAGGCGAAGTTGCCGCCGCCGAAGCCGCAGAGCAGCGCCAGGACGAGGAAGATCCAGTAGGGCGTGGCCGGGTTCTGCACGGCGTAGCCGATGCCGACCGCCGGGATCATCAGCGACCAGGTCACCACCGTCGTCCACAGCCGGCCGCCGAAGATCGGGACGGTGAAGGAATAGAAGATGCGCAGCGTCGCGCCGGTGACGCCGGGCAGCGCCGCAAGCCAGAAGAGCTGATCGGTGGTGTAGCGGAAGCCGATCGAGGGCAACTTGGCCACAACCACGGACCACACCATCCAGACCGCGAACGACAGCAGCAGGGCGGGGATCGAGATCGCGAGATTGCGCCGCGCGATCTGCCGCCCCTTCTCCTCCCAGAACGTCTTGTCCTCCGGGCGCCAATCCTCGAGGGTTTTGCCCGAGAGCTTGCCCACGTGCTGCGGTCCGTGGATTTCCCGCATTTCCGGCAGTTCGGGCAGCCTATCCAGCGCCTCGCCCGCCGCCTCGCGCTCCATGGCGCGGATCGAGACATGCATCCAGACCAGCGAGACGGCAGCGACCAGGAACATGAGCATGAAGCAGCTCGTCCAGACGCCCGTCAGATCGTTCAGGACTCCGAAAGCGATCGGCAGCACGAAGCCGCCAAGTCCGCCAACCAGGCCGACCACACCGCCGACGGCGCCGACATGCTTGGGATAGTAGACCGGGATGTGCTTGTAGACCGCTGCCTTGCCGAGGCTCATGAAAAAGCCCAGCACGAAGGCCGCCACGGTAAAGGGCACCAGACCCATCTCCAGCGTGAAGGAGATCGGCCCGGTGATGCCTTTCACGATGTACTGGGTCGGCGGATAAGACATCACGAAGCAGGCGGCCACCGAGACGCCGAACGTCCAGTACATCACGCGCCGTGCGCCGAACTTGTCCGATAGAATGCCGCCGTAGATACGAAACAGGCTGGCCGGCACCGAATAGGCGGCGCCGATCATTCCGGCCGTCGTGATGTCGAGCCCGTAGACGCCGATCAAATAGCGCGGCAGCCACAACGCCAGCGCTACGAAGCCGCCGAAGACGAAGAAGTAGTAGAGCGAGAAGCGCCAGACCTGGATATTGCGCAGCGGCTCAAGCATTGCCGAAATCGGCTCCGGCTTGGTCCCCGCTTTGCGCCGTGCCGCGACCTGCGGGTCGTCCTTGGTGGTGAACCAGAAGATCACCGCCATGACGACGAGCGCCACGGCCCAGATGTCGGCGACGGCTTTCCAGCCGTACGCGACCATGATGAAAGGCGCCACGAACTTGGTGACGGCGGCGCCGACGTTGCCGGCGCCGAAGATGCCCAGCGCGGTACCCTGCTTACCCGCGTCATACCAACGGGACACATAGGCGATGCCGACCGCGAACGAGCCGCCGGCGATGCCGACGCCGAGTGCCGCCAGGAGGAAAGTCGGATAGTCGTAGGCGTAGGTGAGCAGCCAGGTCGCCACCGCTGCGGCGATCATCACGCCGACATAGACGACGCGCCCACCGTACTGGTCGGCCCAGATGCCGAGAACCAGCCTGATCAGCGAGCCGGTCAGGATCGGCGTGCCCACCAGCAGGCCGAACTGCGTGTCGCTGAGCCCGAGGTCCTTCTTGATCTGGATGCCGATGATGGAAAAGATCGTCCAGACGGCAAAGCAGACGGTAAAGGCGAAGGTGCTCATGCCGAGCGCCACGCCACGTCCTTCTGCAGGTGTCTCTTGAACGGTCGTCGGTCGTTGCATCGGATGCTCCCGGTCCGTCGCACGGTGGCGACGTCGGGCAGCATCGGGGCAACGCGCCCCGGTTTACTTGACGTGCATCAAGCCCGGTATCGGCGGCGGGAAACTTCGGCTATCCGTTCTCTTTTGCGAACGGAGCCCGTTCACATTTGGTAAGAACGGCGCGTCGAGGCTTCAGGCGGGAGGGCAGGACCAGATCATGCGTACGACCGATCTACCGCTGATCCGCCGCTCGCGCCTGTTCGCCCAGGTGGCGGAGCCCGATCTGGCGGCGATGCTGACCGCCTGCTTCGTCCAGACGCTGCCCGAGGGCGCCGTCCTCTGTCGCCAGGGCGAGAAGGCAGAGTTTCTCCATGTCGTCCTGTCCGGCCGCGTCGGCCTGTTCGGCGAGGCGGCCCGCGACGAGGCGCTGGTCGAGTTCTTCGGACCGGGTGACGCCTTCATCGTGCCCGCCGTGGTGCTCGACGCCCCCTATCTGCTGACGGCGCGGCTGCTGGGCGAGGGCCGCATCCTGATGTGGCCGGCGCCGGCATTCCGCGCCCAGGTGCGGGCGACCGGCCCCTTGGCGTATGGCGCCGTGCTCCTGCTGTCCGGCTACTGGCGGACGCTGGTCGGTCAGATCAAGGACCTGAAGCTGCTGTCGGCGATCGAGCGGCTCTCGGCGTTCCTGCTGGCGCTGGCGCCGCGCGATACAGGACCCGTCACGGTAACCCTTCCCGGCGGCCGGCGGCTGATGGCGGGACGGCTGGGCGTCACGCCGCAGAGCCTGTCGCGGGCGTTTGCCGCGTTGCGGCCCCTCGGCGTCAGTGGCGGCGGTCGCCAGGTCGTCATCGCCGATCCGGCACGTCTGCGCGAATTCGCGGGGGCCCGTGCCCTGAAGTAACGGGCGCGGCGGAACGGAGAACGGACTGCGACCAGGATGTGATCCTCGCCTGAACGGCACGGCACGTCTTTGCACAAGCATACGGGTCAACGCGGATGATCAACGGCGTCTTCGGCCCAAATTGGGGCATGCCCATCACCCATTGATCACACGCGCTTCCCCATTGTCTCTCTAGCATCGACGCTCCGTTTGTCCTCTCGGGAGAAATCGCCGTGGCAGTCAGCGACACTAAGGAGCCTACGCAGCGCGAAGTAGCGCTCGGGCAGGCGCTCAAGGCCCGTCTCAAGGACGTGCTGCGACCGCTGGCTTCAGCTCTGCCGGATCTCTCGGGCCTGCCCTCGTGGCCACGCACGATGGCAATGCTTCAGCGTGGCGGCTTTTCTCCGACCACCGTCTTCGACATCGGCGTCGGCTACGGCACCTTCCCGCTCTACCGGGCGTTCCCAAGCGCATTCTATCATCTGGTCGATCCAGCGCGGGAGTCGCTCGCCTATATGCAAAAATTGTCGCGCCGATTGCGCTGTGAAATTCACCCCGTCGCTCTCGGTGATCACGATGGAGAGGCAGTGCTCGAAGTCCGCGCCGACATCCAGGAATCGACCCTGCTCGAGGAAGTCGGGCAGCGGCAGGTGCGCCGCATCGACCGAGTCCCGATCCATCGGTTCGACACCCTATTCGGCCCGATTGCACGGCCCGCTTTTTGCAAGATCGACGTGCAAGGCGCCGAGCTGATGGTGCTGGCCGGCATGACCGGGCGACTCAGCGAGATTGATGCCTTGGTGATCGAGACCAGCACCATCGCCACAGTCAAGGGTGGGGCAGAGGTCCATGACATCGTGCGCTTCCTGGGTGAACACGGATTTTTCCTGGCCGATGTCGTCGGCCTGCGCCGTCGGCCGCTCGATGGCGCAACGGCGCAGCTCGATCTGCTGTTCGTGCCCAACAATGCTGCGCCGCGCCATGATCGGCGTTGGTCGGCCCGCCTCTGAGAATTCAGCGTCCGATCCATTGCGGCGTGAGACCGCAATCTTTATAATTGTTGCGTCAACGGTGGCCAAGCTGTGACCATGCGATGTGTGGTGCTGGCAGGCTTGCACTGCGACTGTGCACGCGCAACATCTGGCCAGGTTCGAATTTCGTCCACGTGCCTGCGATGAGTTGTCAAAATTGAACGACATGCGGAACCGAAACATTCCTGTGTCGTTTTGCTGTGTCGTTTGTGTGATCGGGTCCACGGTATGCCGCAAACCCGCCACACGACTCGCCTAGGCCTCTCACAACGCTCTTGCGGAAGTAAAATGAGGATCGGAAGCCTGATGAAGCAGACCGTGGGGGTCGGACTACTGCTCTTGTCGGGGTGTGAGGTTGCTCGCAATGCACGGGACGACTTCGTCCGGTTGACGTCGTCCCAACCTACATCCTCACAAGCGCGCAAGACCACCTCGGCCCCGCCTCAAGTGGCATCCAGGGCGCGGAGCACGTCGTCACCGGCAACGGACACCTTCGAACCCTCTATTATGGGCAACGGCGCGACCCCCGCGCCCACGACCGAGGCGAACGATACGCCGACCATAGAACTTGCCGGCACCAGCGAGACCAAGCTACGGGCGCTGCTTGGCGCCCCAACAAGCGAGGAGAATCAGCCACCAGGAAAGCGGTGGCAGTACCGCGACGGGAAATGCACGCTGGACGTCCAGCTCTACCCGGACGTCCAAACGAAGCAGTTTGGCACTCTAGCGTACAAGGTGAAGAGCGATGACAACACAGATGAAGGACAACGTCTCTGCTTGGCCCAGCTCCAATCCCGGCTTCAGGCCCGACGCAAACGACGCCACCACGGACCGGCGAATCCACCTCGCCTTCGTCGAGGACGATGATGACTACCGCGAGGCCGTGACAGGCGAACTGGGCGATCACGGTTTTGTGGTCGAAAGCTTCGGCGATGGCCCGGCCTTGCTTGACTCTTTTGCCGCGGGCGGGGAAGCAGAAATCATCCTGCTCGACTGGAACCTGCCCAGTGTATCAGGCATCGATCTCCTGCCGAAGCTTCGCCGCAATGGGATAGCGCTGCCGGTTGTCTTCCTCACCGGGCGGTCGCAGCCAGTCTACGAGAAGCTCGCCTTCGACCGCGGTGCGCTCGACTTCGTGGACAAGGCTCGCGGTGTGCCGATCCTGGCGCAACGGCTGAGGTTGATCGCCGAATCGGCCAAGAAGCCCGCAGAGCCGGAATTCGAAGGTAACTTCCATTGCGGTCGCCTGATGCTCAAGCCTGGCGTGAGCCGTGCCTATTGGGACGATTCCGATATCAATCTCACACTAACCGAATTTAAGATCGTGCATCTTCTGGCCTCGAATGTGGGCCGCTACGTAACCTATCGTGCCGTCTACGACTGCATGCATTACGTAGGCTTTATCGCTGGGAGCGGCGAAAATGGCTATCGAACAAACGTCCGCTCCTGCATCAAGCGGATACGAAACAAGTTCCGCACGATCGATCCAGACTTCGCCGAAATCGACAATTACCAGTCCTTCGGCTACCGATGGGGCAAGACCTAGCTCCCGAACACCGAGCCGGCGATCACCATTCCGCCGGCTCGCCGCGTCACTGACGCTTAAACTGGTTGCTCTGGTAGGCATCTTCGTTGCCCTGCCGGTGGTGCTCTACTTTCAGTTCGAAAGCGCCGATCGGCAGATGCGCGAGTTGGTCACGCGCGCCATCCAGGACCGCAGCGGCCTGATTGCCGACGCGCTCAGGCCGGCATTGAAAGATGCGGACACCGCGGCACCCCTGGCACTCAATAAGGAGCTTGCCCGATACAGCAGCGATGGCACAGTGCTGAAGCTGATGTTCCAGCCCGCCGCCGAGCGCGCGGCGGGCCGCTTCTACTTTGTTGCCTCGGCCCCACAGATCCGCAGTGATGCCGTTGCCGCCGAGCTCGACGAGCTCGACCATCGCGGTATCCTGCAGCGCCTCTCTCAGGCATGCATGTGGGACGCCACCGACGAGATCCGCTATCGGCAAGCCGACGGCACCGTGGAGCTCCTGACCTCGATCATTCCGATCCGTGTCCGCGACAGCTGCTGGGTATTGACCTCGACACATGTCACGTCGGAATTCCTCAATACCTCGATCGGGCGACCATATTGGGAAACGCGAGAGATTCGCGTGGCGGCGATCATCTACCTCGTCGGCGCCGTTCTGGCGTTCCTGGTGGCGTTCAGCATCCGGCTCAGCCTTCGCCGCTTCCGTACGGTCGCCAACGAAATCAGCCAGGGCCGAATCGGCGACCATGCTTTCGCCCGCCGCAACGTCGTGCCCGAGTTGTCGAGCGTGGCGGGCGACTTCGACAAGCTGGTGCATGATCTGAGACGTGTTTCGCGCCAGATCAGGCAGTCCGCCGAGGACAATGCACACTCCTTCAAGACACCGCTTGCCGCCATCCAATCGGCGTTGCAACCGGTACGGCGCGCCATCCCCGAGAACGACCCCCGTGCGCGGCGAGCTATCGAGATCGTCGATTCCTCGCTGACACGGCTACTCGCTCTGGTGAATGCCGCGCAGCACTATGACATCAGCACTGCAGAGATGCTCGAGGCACCGCGCCTGCCGATCGACGTCACCGAAGTGGTCGGCGAAGCCGTCCGCCACTTCCGCGAGATCCTGGCCAGCCGCGACATCCGCCTGATCCGCCGCCTCGACGATGGCGTCGTGGTCCGCGCTGGCCGAGGCATGCTTGAACTCGTGCTGCAAAACGTGCTGGAGAACGCGACCAGCTTCTCGCCGCCAGGCAGTACCATCGTGGTGACGCTGACCGCCAACGAGGAAACGGCCGAACTGCAGATCGACGATGAAGGGCCGGGGATCGATCCGGCCAAGATCGACCATGTCTTCGAGCGCTACTTCTCGTCACGCCCCAGAGATGCCGAGGGCAGTGGCGAGCCCGGCGAGCATTCCGGCCTCGGGCTCTGGATGGTGCGCCGGAATGTCGAGGCGCTCGGTGGTCAGGTAAGCGCTTCCAACCGAATCGGCGGTGGCCTTTCGGTTGTCATTGTTCTGCCGCGCAGTGGTCATCGGTAGCAACCAGCGGACCACAGGTTGATCACTGGTCGCTGGGCCGGGTGGTGCCTAGCTTCCGGCTTGGCGAACGTCTCGCTGCGGCAGGGAGTTCCATGGATACCGTCACCAGCCTCGCGCGATTCCAGCAACTGGGCTCGGCGCAGATTCATCCCGTCATCCTGTCGGGCGGCGCCGGTACACGGCTGTGGCCGCTCTCGCGCGCGGCATATCCCAAGCAGCTTCTAAAGCTCGTTTCGGACCGCTCGTTGCTGCAGGAGACCGCGGCGCGCGGTTTGGCCGACGTCGGCTTCGCGCCGCCTGTCGTCGTCTGCAACGAGGACCATCGCTTCCTGGTCACCGACCAACTTGAGGAGATCGGCATCAGGCCTCAGGTGATCCTGCTGGAACCGCTGGCCCGCAACACCGGGCCGGCCATCGCCGCGGCGGCGCTGTGGCTTCAGGCACGTGATCCCGACGCCCTGATGCTGGTGCAGCCCTCTGACCACGTCATTGGTGCGCTGCCCGAGTTCCACGGCGCAGCCATGCGCGGACTGGCCGCCGCCCAAGCCGGCCGTCTCGTGACGTTTGGCATCAAACCCGGCCGACCCGAGACGGGCTACGGCTACATCCAGGCAAGCGACCCACTCGAGGGTATCGACGACGGTGTGCTGGGCGTCGACCGGTTCGTCGAAAAGCCCGATCGGGCCACCGCGCAGCGCTTCATCGACAGCGGCGCATTCTACTGGAACAGCGGCATCTTCCTCCTGAGCGCACGCACTTATCTCGACGAACTGGCCCAGATCAACGCCGCGATGTTCGAGGCCTGCCGAGCCGCCGTCACGGAGGGCCGCGAAGAAGCCAGTTGTGTGCGCCTCGACGTCCGGCATTTCGCCCAAGCGCCCGCTCTGTCGATCGACCACGCCGTGATGGAACACACCGAGCGTGCCGCCGTCGTGCCAGTGGACATGGCCTGGAGCGACGTCGGCTCCTGGTCGGCTTTGCAGGGCATCGGCGCCGCTGACGCGGAGGGCAATGTCGTGCGCGGGGACGTGATCCACCAAGGAGTGAAGAACTGCTACTTGCGTTCGGAGGGGCGCCTGGTTGCCGCGATCGGACTGGAGAACATCACCGTGGTGGCGACGGACGACGCCGTCCTGGTTGCCGGTGCCGGCGAAGCAAATGCGGTTTCTCGTGTCGTCGAGACCCTGCGCCAGCAGAACCGGCCGGAGCCCCACCAACACACGACCTGTCATCGCCCCTGGGGCGACTACCGCACGGTCGACTCCGGCGAGCGCTTCCAGGTTAAACGCATAACGGTGAAGCCGGGGGGCAAACTCAGCCTCCAGAAGCACTACCACCGCGCAGAGCATTGGGTCGTGGTCCGTGGCACGGCGATCGTGCAGTGCGGCGAGGAGCGCAGGCTGCTGCACGAAAATCAGTCGATCTACATCCCGATCGGCACCGAACATCGCCTGGAGAACCCGGGCAAACTGCCCCTGCAGCTGATCGAAGTGCAGTCCGGCGCCTATCTTGGTGAAGACGACATCGTGCGGATGTCGGACACCTACGGCCGCGTTTGAGGCCGGCCCGATGCCCGTGATGTCTGGGGCCGGCCCGATGCCCGTGATGTCCCGGATTGGTCACACCGCCCGAACCTGGTCGCGCGTTATGTGATTGAGCTGGCTCGCGGCTCCCATCTCTCGGGGTGCGCGGGGCCAGCGTCATCCTGCCTACAGGTGAAAGACATGCTGGCTGACACCTTCCCTATCGCCTTCATGCGCCGCTGGCGCCTGCTGTGGGCGATGCTTGCGCTCGCGTTCCCTTTGGCCGCCTGCGAGACCGACCCGACCCCGATTGTTGAAGACTCGCCGTCCGCCGAAGCGGGTCTTCAGCTGACTTCGACGAGCATGCCCGGTGGCCGATCCCGCGCTGGCTCGGGCAACGCCATCTCCGACTACCGGCTCGGACCAAATGACCGAACTCGGATCATAGTCTTCGGCCAACCTGGTCTCACCGGAGAGTTCGTGCTCGATGGCGCTGGTGTACTGGCCTTCCCGCTGATCGGCAGCGTGCCCGCCAACGGCATGACGCCCCGCGAACTCCAACAGGCGATTGCCGCCAAGCTCGATCCGCAGTACCTGCGCGACCCCAACGTGACGGTCGAGGTACTGACGCGCCGGCCCTTTTACGTTCTGGGCGAGGTACAGAAACCCGGCAACTATCCCTACGTCACCGGCATAACCGCGCTCCACGCCGTGGCGATGGCCGGCGGATATACCTATAGAGCCAAGACCACCGGGTACTACATCAAGCGTCTCAATGGTGACGGCAAGATGGTCCGCGTCGTCGCCAAACCCGAGACGATTATCCGCCCAGGCGACACCCTCGAAGTACGCGAGCGGTACTTCTGATGGTGCATATGCCCGACCAGCCCCAGCGGTTGACGCGCCGCGGCGCCTTCCTGCGCCCGGTGCCGTCAACGGCCCGCTACTATCCGGCCGAGCCGGCGTTGCGTGTGGCAACGTCCGGCGAGGCGGAGGGATTTGCCGAGACACTGCGCAAGTTGTGGCGGCAGCGGGGGCTGATCCTCGCCTGTACGGCGGTATTGGGCGGCGTGGCCGTGGCAGCGGCGTGGTCGATGCCTTCCTACTACGTCTCGGAGGCAAGGGTCCTTGTCGGCATCCAGGCGCCACGGGTGCTCAACGTCGAAGCCGTTCTGGCCGATATCAGTCCGGACGCCGAGCGCGTGCAGAACGAGGGCTTCATCCTCCAGTCCCGCGACATCGCCCGGCAGGTGATCGACCAGCTGAAGCTCAAGGACGACCCCGAATTCAATCCCGAGCTGCGCCAACCATCCCTGTGGGCGCGCCTTTTCGACTTTCGCGGCATGCTGCCCAAAACTGTTACTGCGTGGTTCGATCGCCTGCTGCCGCCAAAGCGGGTCGAGGCGCCGCTGCCCGACAGTGCGCTGGCAGTGATCCGCAACGATCGGATGATCGACATCCTGCTGTCGCACGTCGACGTATCGACGCTCGGGCGCAGTCACGTGCTCAGCATCAAAGCCGAGGCACAGAAGTCCGCGACCGCCGCCAGTGTCGCCAATGCGCTGGCTGAGCGCTACCTCGAGCACCAGCGCAGCGAGAAGATCGCGTCGATGGACAGGGTCGACAAATTCCTGCTGGGACGGATCGCCGAGTTGCGCGGGCAGGTTCGCAAATCCGACCAGGCCGTCGAGGACTACCGACGATCCAACGACCTCTACAAGAGCGCCGGCAGCGGCGTCACCGCCCAACAGCTGACCGAACTCAACACCCAGCTTCTCACCGCGCAGACGGCCAAGGCAGAAGCCGAGTCAAAACTCCACGAGGCCCAGGAGATGCGCAAGGGCGGGCTTGACGGCGAGAGCGTGCCCGAGGTGCTGCGTTCGCCGCTGATCGCCGCGCTCAAGCAGCAGCTTGCCGATTCCGAAAGGCGCGGCGCCGAACTGTCGGCTTCGCTCGGCAACCGTCACCCCTCCATGGCGAAGGCCCAGGCCGAAATTGCCAACATTCAGCGCCGCGTCAATGCTGAGGTGGCGAAGGTCATCGATGGACTGTCGCGTGAAGCCCGGTCGGCCGACGCAAGGTACGAAGCGCTGGCCAAGAACTTCGAGCGCCTGAAACTGCAAATGGGAGCCGTGAACGACCAGTCGATCCAGCTCGAAGCGCTGGAGCGCGACGCGGTGGTGAACCGGAATCTGCTGGAGGCCATGCTGTCTCGCGCCAAGCAGACGATAGGGGCGGAGGACATTCTACAAGCCAACGCCAAGCTCGTGTCGCCAGCCGCCCCTGCGGCAGCTCCGAGCTATCCGCCGAAGTCACTGATCGCCCTGCTCGGCGTGGCCGGTGGCCTGATGGTCGGCGCGGCAATTGCGCTGTTTCGCGAGAATGGCGACCACACATTCCGGCGCGCCGATCAGATCGAGGCGGTGACCGGGCTGCCGGTGATCGCGATGGTCCCACAACTCAGCGGGCGCGCGCCGCCCGCGATGCAGCCGCTGCGGCAACCGACTTCTGCCTATAGTGAGGCGTTGCGTCGGCTTCATATTGGCGTCGAACTCTCCGAGGCGGCCGAGTCGCCACGCACGATCCTGTTCAGCTCGGCCACCCCGGCGGAGGGGAAATCGGTCATGGTAGCCTCCCTTGGCCGCCTACTGGCCAGCAATGGCAAGCGCGTACTGCTGATCGATTGCGACTGGCGCAACCCCCGCCTGCATCAGATCTTCCATTGCTCCAACCGCGAGGGATTGGCCAGCCTGTTGACCGACAAGCCGGCGAACCTCGACGAGGTCATTCACCACGATGCCATATCCGGTCTCGACGTCATGACGGCCGGTCCATGGAGTCCCCGCTCGGCCCACCTCCTGAGTTCGGACCGTATGCGCCACCTGCTCGAGGCCGTCGCCGCGCACTATGAGTTCGTGCTCGTGGACACATCTCCCGCCTTGGTTACAGCCGACGTGCTGGCGCTGGCGCGCGTGGTCGAAAAGGTCGTCTTCGTGGTGCGCTGGGGCCACACCCGTCAGGAAAACGTGCTCGATGCTCTGAAGCAGATCATAGAAGCGCAAGGCGATGTTGCCGGAGTGGTGATGTCGCGCGTTGTGTCAAAGCAGTACCGTCAATACGGCCATCGCGACCCGTTCTATGAATTCGTCCGGCCAAGTCGGGCCACCGTCGGGTGAGCTCCATGACGTCAGCCTCTCAGGCTCTGTTCGTGTCGCGCTACTTCTGGCCGGAGCTGATCGGCTCGGCACCGTTCAGCACCGATATCGCCGAGTGGCTGACGCGACACGGCCGCACCACGACCGTGGTCAGCGGTCTACCGCACTATCCCGAGCCGGACGTATTTCCCGCCTATCGCGATGGGCCCTGCCGTCGCGAGATGGTCGACGGCACCGCAGTGGAGCGGCTGCGCGTGGGCGCACCGCGTTCGAGTTCTGCCGTATCGCGCATCCTCAACGAGATCGAGTTCATGGTGCGCGGCATGGCGGCCCTGGCGGTCGGACGCATCGACCGACATCACGTGGTTCTGGCGCTCTGCCCGTCCATCCTGTCGGTGGCCTTGGGCGTGGCGGCGCGCCGACGCGGCGGGGTCTGTGTTGCCATCGTCCACGACATCCAATCGGGGTTGGCCGAGAAGCTCGGCATGGTCGGCGGCGGCGGCATGGCGCGTCTGATGCGTACCTGCGAACGCACGATCTTGAACTGGACCGACCTTGTCGTCGTGCTGTCTCCGGAGATGAAGGACCAGTTGCGCCGCATCGGCGTCTCGGTACCGATCGAGGTCGTGCCGCTGTGGGTCGATACAGACCTGATCAAGCCGATAGAGCCGGTGCCGCAGCCTGCCATAAAGGTGCTCTACAGCGGAAATCTCGGTCGCAAGCAAGGATTGGGACAGATCGTCGAACTGGCCGAACGACTCGCCAGAGACCGGCCCGACATCGAAATCATCCTGCGCGGCAACGGAAGCCAAGGCACCGAGATCTCCGCAGAGATCGCGCGGCGGCGACTCGAGAACATCCGGCTCACCCAGCTGCAGCCGCACGAGGCGCTGGCCACGGCGTTGGCGATCGGCGACATCCACCTCGTGCCGCAGAATCCGGAGGCAGCCGCGTTCGCCGTTCCTTCCAAAGTGTTCAACATCATGGCCGTCGGGCGACCCTTCGTGGCCACTGCCCTGCCCGGCAGCGTGCTGTGGCAGCTGCAGCGTGACAGCGGCGCGTTCCTCTGCGTGCCACCCGACGAGCCGTTAGGCTTCGCCGAAGCTGTGTTGCGGCTGGCCGACGACGCCCACCTGAGACATGAGCTGGGACGCCGCGGTCGTGAGTTCGTCGAACTCAACTACGCCAAGCCGCGGATTCTGGGCGATTTCCTGAGTCGGCTCGATGCGCTCGCGGCCTACACCTGACTTGACTGGTCCTCGAGTGCTCGTGTTGGAGCCCGACGCGGAGGGCCATTCGCAGGAATGGCTTCAGCACCTGATGGAATTCACGGTGGCGGACAAGAACAGCCCAGCCCTTTGCCTCGCCGCGCCGGCGGCCCTGTGCCGGACCCTGGCGCAGTCCATACCGGCCGACGCCGGTGAACGCATCCGCCTGATGCCGCTGACGCCACTTGAACTTCGGCTTTGTACCGATCGCCGTCTTTCGGTTGCGGCTTTCGCGCGTTGGTGGACGATGCGCCATTATCTTCGACGCAGTGGAGCCAGTTCCGGCTTCTTCCTGTCCCTCGACCTGCTGTCGCTGCCGCTGGCGCTGGGACTGGGCGCCCGAGGCAAGCCATTGTCGGGAATCCTCTTCCGACCCTCCGTCCACTACCGCAGTTTCGACGCCCGGAAGGCAAGCCGTCGCGAACGGCTGCGCGACTTGCGCAAGGACTTCCTGTACCGCCTGATGCTTCGCAATCCGGCACTGCGCCGTGTACTCTCGCTCGATCCGTTCTTTCCTGCACATGCCGCGCAGCGCTACGCCTGCGGCGAAAAAGTGCAAACACTGCCCGATCCGGCCCAGCCCGCCATCGGAACCGCGATGTCACCCGGCGATGCCGCCGACAGCCTGCCTCCGGAACGCATCGGCTTCCTTCTGTTCGGTTACCTGACCGAACGGAAAGGACCGCTGATACTGCTCGAGGCACTCGAAAGACTGACGCCGCAGGTTGCCGCGCGGATCGCCGTTCTTCTCGCCGGGCGTGTCGACCCGGAAATCCGGGACCGCATGAACGCAGGCCGTCATCGGCTCGCAATCCGGCTTCCCCAGCTCTGGCTGCGCGTCGACGACCGACGACTGGAGCGCGCCGAACTCGAATCTCTGGTCGTGCGAAGCGACGTCGTGCTCGCGCCCTACCAGCGCTTCGTCGGTTCGAGTGGCGTCCTGCTTTGGGCGGCGAATGCCTGCCGGCCCGTGCTGGCCCAAGACTATGGCCTGGTGGGGCGTTTGACACGCGAACATCGTCTGGGACTTTCCGTAGATTCATGCGACCCGGTGCGTTTGGCCGCCGCCATCACCCAGATGGTGGAGCGCGGGCCGCGAACCTTCATCGACCGGCATGCCGCACAGGCGTTCGTGCGATCACAAACTCCCGGCCGCTTCGCGGCGATCGTGCTTGCCGGTGGCACCGCCGAACTCGCGGCCTGAAGGGTCCTGATGACCCCAACTTGATCACAACACCGGATGCGACCGGCGTGGACAATCTAGCCATATCGTCGGGATCCACCTGTGGGAGCGCCAGATGAAATCCGCCATCAGGCCGCAAGTTGCTGCTGTTTCCCTGACGCCCTCTCTTGGAAGCCGGGAGCGGGCTGTCATTCCAGCCAATGGCTTCGACGGTGGCACCACCATCTCGGAGGCAATCGTCACCCGACTGGTCGCCGCTTTCGATGGCGTCGCGATCCTCGCTACCGGCGCTGGCGCCATGCATTGGGACACCTCGTCGATCGACTGGCGCCTCGAAGGCCTGGTCGTGCTGCTGGGCACAGTGCTCGGCATCAACTTCCTTCATCTGGCGGGGGCGCATCGCTTCTCGCAGTTCGGCCATCTCGACGGCGCCCTGGGGCGGGTCTTGCTCGGCTGGCTGCTCACGCTCGCCACGTTGTTTGCGGCTACCTTCGCGATCGAGCCGGTCACGGCTGTCGATGGATCGTGGATTGGACTGTGGTTTGCCGGCGGAGTGACGTTGCTGGCGGCAAGCCGCCTCGCGCTTCATCGCAAGATGCAACACTGGAGCCGCGACCGCCGGCTCGGCGAGCGCATTGCGATCGTTGGCGCCGGAGCCGTCGCGCAACACCTGCTGCGCAGCCTCAATGGCACAACCGGCACCGATCTGCGCATCGTCGGCGTCTACGACGACGAAGTCGCAGGATCACGGCGGCGCTGCATGGGCCACACCATTCTCGGCGGCATCGACGACCTGGTGCGTGATGTGCGCCAGCATGGCATCGATACGGTGATCGTGGCGTTGCCGATGTCGGCCGATCACCAGCTTGTCGAGACGTTGAACAAGCTCAGCGTCGTTCCCGTCGATGTCCGGCTCTGCCCCGACAGCTTCGGCCTACGTCTCGGGTCGGTCTCGGTGAGCCATATCGGCGGGCATACATTCCTCAACGCGATCGACCGACCGCTGCGCGACTGGAAGTGGATTGCCAAGAACATCGAGGACCGGCTTGTCGCGGCCGCGATCCTGGCACTGATCGCACCGCTGCTGCTGACAATCGCACTGCTCATCAAGGTCGACAGCCCGGGGCCTGCGCTCTTTCGCCAGAAGCGCTACGGCTTCAACAATCGGCTGATCGAGGTCTGGAAGTTCCGCACCATGTACCAGGAAATGACCGACGCCAGCGCCCAGCAGCTGACGCGACGCAACGATCCCAGAATCACCCGGATCGGCGCGTTCCTGCGGCGGACCAGCCTCGATGAGCTGCCGCAGTTCATGAACGTGCTACGCGGAGACATGTCGGTGGTCGGTCCACGTCCGCACGCGACGGCCGCCAAGGCAGGTGCGCTCCTCTATCAGGAAGCCGTCAAGCACTATGACGCCCGCCATCGCGTGAAGCCCGGAATCACGGGCTGGGCCCAGGTCAACGGCTGGCGCGGCGAAACCGACACAGTCGACCAGATACGAAAGCGCGTGGAGCATGACCTCTATTACATCGAGCATTGGTCGATCGCATTCGACCTCAAGATCATCCTGCGCACGGCCTTCGGCGGCTTTGCCGGCCGCAACGCCTTCTGAGCGGCGCGGCGGACCGCCGATGCGCTGCCTGTGGCTGACCTTGGCGGACCCCGAACCCCGCCATAACGGCCAGTTTATCTACTCCGGCGGACTGATCGACTCGATGGCCGGAGCGGGCAGCGAAATCGAGGTGCTGGGACTGAGGCGCCCGGAGTCGCGCAAGGGAAATGGCTGGCGGGAGGAGCGTGTGGTGTGGTGGTTGCCGAGCGACACTCCGCATTCACACTGGGGCAGCCTGGCTTCCGCTCTTCCTCACACGGCGTACCGATGTCGGACGGCCGGAATGCGCCGCACCCTCGATGAACTGCTGGCGTATGGCGACTGGGATGGCATTGTCTTCGACGGAATTTCGGTCGGCTGGGCATTGCCGCACGTGCTCGATCACTACGCCGGCAGGGCCGATCGTCCACGCCTGATCTATGTCTCGCACAATCACGAGGAAAGCGTACGGGCCCAGATTGCCGAGAGCCAGCCGCTGTTCCTCAAGCGGCAGGCCGTCCGGTTCGACGCGCTCAAGGTATCATGGCTGGAGCGCGACCTGGTCGACTCGGTGGACTTCGTCACCGCCATTACGCCTGAAGATCTCTCGCTTTATCGCCGCCGGCGATGCGACAAGCCGATGGGCGTGCTGACGCCAGGATACTGCGGTCGCCGGGTCGAGACGCGACGCATCTCGGAGGCGTTGCCCCGTCGCGCCGTCATCGTCGGCAGCTACGACTGGATCGCCAAGCGCATGAACCTCGCCGAGTTCGTCGACGTCGCCGACCCGATGTTCGCCGAGGCAGACGCCGAGCTTCAGGCAGTGGGCAGTGCCGATGAAGGATTCCTGGCACAGCTCCGGCAAAAGGTCGCCGCCACCGAGTTCACCGGCACGGTCCCCGAGATCGGACCCTATCTCGACAATGCCCGCATCGCGATCGTGCCGGAGCGCAACGGCGGCGGCTTCAAGCTCAAGGTCCTGGAGTATGTCTTCAACCGGGTGCCGGTGTTCGCGCTGACCGGCTCTTTTGCCGGCGTGCCATTGCGGCACAACGACAGCGTCATGCTGTTCCCCGATCATGCATCGCTGGCGCACGGCGTACTGGAGGCGATCGACGACGTCGAGTTGCTGAATCGCCTTCAGGAACGGGCCTTTGTCGCCTGTCGCGACCAGTTCGACTGGTCGAGCCGCGGCCGCCAGATCCTGTCGGCGATCACGACGTCATGACCCTGGCAGCGACCCGTCTCCAGGCCGTCGACCGACGCTTGACCGGTGTCGATTTAGCATTGATCGCACTTTTCCTGCTCGGTCTCTACCTCGGCGTCTCGCTGCAGATCACATCGAAGATCCCGCTCACCTGCGCGCCATCCGGGTTTGCCGGCCTCATTTTGCTCTGGCGTCGCCGCGACGACATTCAGCCGCGACATCTGGCCGGGCTGCTGGGCGTGATCGTGCTTTATCTTGCCTCGATCGTGATCGCGAGCGATCTCGCCTTCCTCAGCAAGCGCTTCACCGGCTTGCTGCAGCTCACCTATGGCATGGTGATTTCCTATGGCTTGTTCCTGACGCTGATCCGTGGCGAACGCCGGCAGATTGCCTGGATTCTGCTGGGCTTCTGCCTTGCCATCATCGTCGGCTGCATTCTCGAAAGCCATACCGGCCTGCGCGCGATCAGCGACAGGGTACGCGACCGGCTCTACGATGCCGGAACGGTTTATGACGCCGACCTGCGCGACCAGCTTCTTTATGGCCGCATCCGGCCCAAACTGTTCACCTCCGAGCCGTCCGCCGTCACCTTCGCCTATACTCATTATTGCGCGGTGTGGCTGATCGTCAGCCCTTGGCGCTGGAAGCTTCCGATCTATCTCTGCCTGGTCGGGTTGGCGTTCGTGGTGCTGCCTGGGCCGACCTTGGTGCTGATGCTGCTGCTGATGATCCCTTATCTGATCTTCCTGTCGGGAGGGGCGAACCGTCGTTCGCCGACACGGATCGTCGGTGCGATCGCATTGTCCGTGCTGTTGCTCGGCGTCACCGTCGCCGTCGGCCAGTCCCTCTTCGCTGCCCGTCTGAACGAGCTGGCACGCGGAGAAGATGCGAGTTTCTTCTACCGCTTCACCGGGCCGATGCTCGTGGCTTTCGACATGTTCCGTCACCATCCGTGGGCCGGCGCCGGCCTCACCGGAGAGCCGTTCATCGCCGACAATGTGATGAACGTCTATATGAACTCCCCCTCGTTCCAGGCGGCCTGGAAGATCACCCGCATTGGCGACGTGCTGACGAACTATTTTTGGCTGCACTGGATCTATCTTGGCCTGGTCGGTGGAGTGATCATGTTCGTCGCTCTCTCGGTCTGGCTCCGGATGCTGGGGGTGCCGAGCGTCCTTTACTGCTGGGCGGTATGGCTCATCCTGGGGCAAGCCTCGGGCTCCTACGTCGGGCCCAAAACGTGGGCGGTGTTGCTGATCGCCGCGGCGACATCGATCTTGAATGTCGGTGCCATCCAACGCGAGAGCGCCGGTCAGCCGTGGCGACCGCCGTTCCCACGCGCGGCGCCGAGGTTGGCCGCATGACGCCGGCCGATCCCCGACGCCGGCGTATGCTGGGCATGGGCGCCGGCCTCACGCTGGCGGGCCTGCCTATGGCGGCGATCGCCCAATCATCGCCGCGTGCAACCGATCGCGCCATGCTGTCAGCGGCAGCGTTTGGCGCTCGCGGCGACGGCACCACCGACGATACCGCCGCTCTCCAAGCGGCGCTCGACAGGACATTCGCGCCCGGCGGTCCCGGCTTTCTCGTCATTCCGCCCGGCACATACCGGGTGACCCGCACGTTGCGCGTGGCGACTGCGCGCGGAGAAAAAGGCAACATCGGGTATCGCCATGGCATCCTGGCACATGGTGCCAGGCTCGCCTCGGCGATCTCCGATGGCAGCAACGTCTTGGAGTTCATCAGCCATTCCACCGTCCGTTTCCTGCTCATCGAAGGACTGGACATCACCGGTAATGGCCGGGAAGGACATGGCATCCTGCTCGAGTGCGAGCATAAGGAGCACTATCTTTACAACTTCTGCCTGCGTGACGTGGTCGTGCAGGGCTGCGGCGGCGACGGCTGCCGCATGATGGGCAACGTCTTCGAAGGCCAGGTGATCAACACCTACCTGCGCGACAACCGCAAGAACGGCATGACGCTCGGTCACGGGGCGCGTGCCGGCATCCTGTCGGCAATCCACGTGTTCGGCTGCGTGTTCGGCCAGAACGGCCAGTATGGCGTTGCCATGGTCAACGGCTGCTACGACGCGGCTTTCCATGGCTGCTACTTCTTGCTGAATGGCAAGCATGGGCTCGCCGCCTTGAACGGCTGCACCCTGCTGTCCAACTGCGGCTTCGAGAACAATCACGAAGCCGCCGCGGACTTCGACAAAGGCGGCCCCGGCATCTGGCTGCAGGGCTTCGGGACGCTGATCGGCTGCACCGCCTACTCCATGTTCAAGCAGAAGCGACTGATCGATGCCTATGTCGTCGGCCAGTTCGTGATGATCGGCTGCGCAGGCAGCGGCGACGCGCGCGCCAAGGGCGCCGGTCTCGCCCGCCTCGACGGCGAGAAGAAGGCGCGCGCCACCGTGATCGCGCCGAGCGGTACCATCGAGTACGTCAAGGATTTCGACGCTGTCGAGATCTCGGCCCACGACGGCGGCGGTGTGCGGTTCGGCGCGCACTGGCAAAGTCGCAACCTCGCCCAGCTCGGTGCCTATCGGCTGTGGATCGACGCAAAAGGCCGGCTAAGGCTCAAGAATGGCGCGCCGACGTCGGACGAGGATGGCCGCGCGATAGGCGCCTGAGCGCAGGTCCTGCCTTGTCTCCGGCCACGCCAGCAGCACCAGCAGGATCGCCAGGAGAGCCATGGCACCGACTGCCGTCACCGCCTGCACAGACACCTCGCGCGACATGAACGCGCGCGCAGTCCATGCTGCCGCGGCGGCGGCCAGGGCAGCCGACGCCGGCGGTGCGACAGCACGCCAAGTGTCGGCCACGGAGACCGGACCGCGGCGCGTCGCCAGCCAGAAGGCAACGGGCGTGCGGAGGACGAGGCCCACGATCGCCAGCGCGGCCGCGATGCCGACGGCGCCCCAGGGCAGACCGGCAATGATCGCGGCCAGGCAAAGCGCGGAATCGATCAGCGTGGCCCGCAACATCTCGCCGGTCCGGTCCTGCGTCAGGTAGAGGAGGCCCATCGTCAGCAGTACCGGTAGAAAGGTGGCTGATACGCTGAACAGGATGGCAAGTGGCACGGCCTCCAGCCAGGAAGGCCCGAAGAGAATCTCGACCACCCAATCGGCCGCGACCGCCACAACGGCGAAGGCCGGCATGGTGAGCAGGCCCAGCTTCTGGACGATCTGGCGAAACATGGCCCGGTAACGTTCCGGCTGGTCGGCGAGCCTGCTGAGCGCCGGCATGCCCGCGGCATAGACCGGCGCGTTGATGGTGTTCACCGGGAGCAGCAGCAGCCGCGAGGTACGCTCGTAGAGGCCGAGCACCGCCGGACCCCACAGCCAGCCGATCAGGATCTGATCGAAGCTGCGTGCCAACGCCGTGGCGAGGCCGCTACCCGTCACCGACGCGCCGAAATGCAGCAATCCGCGCATGCCCGTGGAAGCGGGTCGTCCCGGCCGCCAGCGGCAAATCACCCAGCTGCCGACCATCAACACGGCAGGCGATACCAGCCGTTGCACAACAAGCGCCCAATAGCCTTTGCCGGCCAAGGCGAGTGCGATGGCTACGGCAAAGCCTGCATAATCGGCCACGGTTTCAAGGCCAGCTATGGCGGCGAAACGCATCTGCCGCCGCAGCAAGGCCCAATGCTGCACGGTGAAGCCGCTCAGCACAAAGCCCAGTGCCAGCCAGCGCGTGACGGGGCCGAGTTCGGATTGGTCGTAGAATGCCGCCAGCAGTGGCGCCGCCAGCACCAACGCCACGGCAAGCAAGATGCCGGCGGCGGCATTGATCCAGAACAACGCAGAGACCTGGGAATGCGCAAGATCGGGCTTCTGGATGGTCGCCGACGAGAGCCCGAGATCCTTCAGAAGGTCGAGGACAAGGCCAACCGCCGCGATCATCGCGAGCAGGCCGAAGGCTGCAGGTGGCAGCAGCCGCGCCAGCACCACCAGCGTGGCCATCTGCCCCAGCACGCGCACCATCTGCGCTCCCAGGAGAACAGCGCCGCCGTGCCGCGAACGGCGACCGATTTCGGCGACGAGATGGTCCGTCGCGAGCTCGGCCTCAGGCGACCGCGCGTCGCTTTTCGGAAGCGACATTGTCGAGATACCAGCGGTAGGTAACTTCGAGGCCAGTTTGCAATGGCGTGTGTGCCCGCCAGCCGAGCGAGGCGGCATAGGACGTGTCGACCATCTTGCGCGGCGCGCCGTCCGGGCGCGATGTGTCGAAACGGACACCGCCCTTGTAGCCCACGACCTTGCAGATCAGCCCGACCAGGTCCCGGATCGGCACGTCCGATCCGGGACCGAGATTGACGATCCCCTCGTCGGAATAATTTTGCATGAAGAAGACCATGCCGTCGGCCGCGTCATCGACGAACAGAAACTCGCGACGCACCGCGCCGGTCCCCCAGACTTCCATCGACGGCGCGTTGGAAATCTTGGCCTGATGCGCCTTCACGATCAAAGCCGGCACGACATGGCTCTGCATCAAATCGAAGTTGTCTCCCGGTCCGTAGAGATTGGTCGGCATGACGGAAACGAAGTCGCAGCCGTACTGACGGCGGTATGCCTGGCCGAGCTTGATGCCGGCAATCTTGGCGACGGCATACCATTGGTTGGTTGGCTCGAGCGGACCGGTGAGCAGGGCGGACTCCGGGATCGGCTGCGGCGCCAGCCGCGGATAGATGCAGGAGGAACCAAGCAGCATCAGCTTCTCGACACCAGCGCGCCTCGAGGCCTCGACGACGTTCGACTGGATCATCAGGTTGTCGTAGATGAACTCGGCCGGCCGGGTATCGTTTGCGTAGATGCCCCCCACCCTTGCTGCCGCCAGGAACACCGCCTGCGGCTTGGCCTCGCGCATCCATCGATCGAGCTGATCGGCGCGACGCAGGTCGACCGACTCGCGGGGCGCCGCGATAACGTCGCAGCCCTCACCCTGCAGGCGTCGCACCAGAGCGCTGCCCACCAGGCCGCTGTGTCCGGCGACCCAGACGCGCTTATTGCGCAGCGTGTAGGACGGGTTGATGGACATGACGATTCCCCATTCCTTTCAAGACGATGCGGTCGGCCTCGACCATTTCTGCCACGAGTTGCTCGAAGGTCGTTCGGTGACGCCAGCCCAGCTTGGTGAGGGCTTTCGCCGGATCCCCCAGCAGCAAGTCGACCTCCGTCGGGCGCCGATAGGCAGGATCAAGGGCCACGAGTACGTCGCCCGTCCGGTTGCAGCAGCCCTGCTCGGCCTCGCCGGAACCGCGCCATTCGATGCTGCGACCGATCTGGCGGAAGGCGAGTTCGACGAATTCGCGCACCGTATGGGTCTCGCCGGTGGCGAGCACGTAGTCATCGGGCTGCTCCTGCTGGAGGATCTGCCACATTCCCTCGACATAGTCGCGCGCATGACCCCAGTCCCGCTTGGCGTCGAGGTTGCCGAGATAGAGCCGCTCCTGGTAGCCGCACTCGATCGCGGCGACCGCACGGGTGATCTTGCGGGTGACGAAAGTCTCGCCGCGAATGGGCGACTCGTGATTGAACAGGATGCCGTTGGAGGCATGCATGCCGTATGCCTCGCGGTAATTCACCGTGATCCAGTAGGCATAGAGCTTGGCCACTGCATAGGGGCTGCGCGGATAGAACGGTGTCAGTTCACGCTGCGGCGTCTCGCGCACCTTGCCGAAGAGCTCGGAAGTCGATGCCTGGTAGAACCGAACATGGTCCTGCATGTGCAGGATGCGGATTGCCTCGAGCAGGCGCAGGGTGCCCAGCGCGTCGGTGTTTGCCGTGTACTCCGGCGACTCGAAACTCACCTGCACGTGGCTTTGCGCCGCCAGATTGTAGACCTCGGTCGGCTTCACTTCGGCGAGCAGCCTGATCAGGTTGGTCGAGTCGGTCATGTCGCCGTAGTGCAGGAACAGTCTGACGTCGCTTTCGTGGCGGTCGCGGTAGAGGTAGTCGATGCGCCCTGTATTGAGCGAGGAGGAGCGTCGCTTGATGCCATGGACGACGTAGCCACGGCCGAGCAGGAAATCGGCGAGATACGCGCCATCCTGGCCGGTTATCCCGGTGATGAGGGCGGTCTTGTCGTTTGGCATGCTGGCGACCTTCCGTTCAGGAGAAGACGATCTGTTCGGCAACCCGGTCCCATGAATAGGCACCAAGCACGTGGCGTTGCGCGGCCATGGCCATGCGCTCGAGTCGAGCCGGATCAGAAATGGCGCTGAGGATCGCGGCGGCCAACGCGGCGGGGTCGGCACGATCGACCAGGAACCCGTGGCGTCCCCCGTCGACCAGTTCGGGCAGGCCGTTGCGCGCCAACCCCATGACCGGCGTGCGCGAGGCCATGGCCTCCAGATAGACCTGGCCCCACGGATCGTTGAGCATCGGCTGCACGAGCAGGGTCGACTCGCGGTAGAGGCGCTGCAGTTCGGACCACGGCAGGCGGGGACGGAAATCGATGCCATGCCGCGATCCGATGAACTCGCGACTGCGCTCATCCCCGACGATGGTGAGAGCGACGTCGTCACGTTGGCGTCGGACCTCGGCAAAGGCATCGAGCAACAGCATCCCGCCTTTGGCCTGGAACAAGTGCTTGGCGACGAATAGCAGCGCCGGTCGCGAATAATCCTTGGGCCCGAACCACGGCTCGATCGCCCCCATGCCGGAGCCGACTGCGGTCACACGATCGGCCGGCAGCCCGTAATGGGCAATGAGGTTGTCGCGCACATAGGCGCCGAAGGTGAAGATGTGCGCCAACCCGGCAAGTGCCTCGCGCTCGGTGTCCTCGAAGGCATGCAATGCCCTGGCGGTGTAACGGTCGGCATGGACGTGGTAGCGGCGCGCCAGCGCCCAGCTATGGTCGCAATAAAGATAGTGCTTCGTGCCGCGGATCAGGTCGCTCGCCGGCAAGTCGAGGGTCCCGGTGTGCAGCACGTGACGTATGCCGAGATGCTCCGCCTGCCTTGTCACTTCGTCGGCCATGCGGCGACGTGCGCGACGGCTGCGCAGGATCTGCTCGCCGCTGACCGGTCGACCGTGGCCAGCCAACATGTCGCGCGCCGCAATGCCAAGCTTTGCCAGTTTACCGAGGCGCGGGTAGATCGCCTCGACGACGACGCCCAGCCGCTCCATGGCCTTCGACACGTTCGCCGGCGCTCCCGACCAGGAGCGCGGGTCGCGCGGGTCGCCGAACACGCAGCTCACCGCCACGCGCTCGAAGCGCGGCACGTGGAAGGCTTGTGGCCTGTCGGCCATGAGCGGGGCGGCAACGTTCATGATGAACCATCGAACCATCGTCCGACGCTTCGCGGCCAGTGATCAACCTGTGACTACCCGGAAGGCTCGCCCGATCGCCTTGCGCGACACCACAGATTGGTCACCGTGGCGTCGCGCATGTTCGCCAATACTCAGTGGCACATGCACGGATCCATCGACCTGTTCGAGGAAGACTTGGCCGCCACGGAAGAGACACGCACCGTGGCGAACAAGAAGCGCGCGCTTCTGTTTTTCTGTCCCGACGTCACGGATGCCAGCACTCTGAAGCGCGTTCAGCAGTTCACCGACCACGGTTACAGCGTCACGGTGTTCGGCTTCCGTCGCCAGCGATACAACAGCAGCTATCAGCCACCGTGGCCGCATGTACCGCTCGGCCTGACCAGCGACGGACGTTACGGCCAGCGGCTGAGCGCGTTGTTGCGTGCCATTCCGACGATCCTGGCCAACCGTCACCTTCTGAAGGATGCTTCGGTCTTCTACGCGCGCAACATCGATCAGCTCCTGCTGGCCATGTTGGCTCGAATCGTCGCCTTCTCGCGAGCGCCCCTGACCTACGAGGTGCTCGACATTCCACCGATCCTGATGCGACGCGGTCTCGTACCTGGGCTGATCCGGGCCATCGAGCGACTCTGTCTGCGTCGAACGCGGATGCTGGTCCTTTCCTCACCCGGCTTCCACCGCAACTTCTATGACGCCGTCCAGCACTATCGCGGCGAGTGGTTCCTGCTGGAAAACAAGCTGCACCCCTCTATCTCTCGCCGTGCCGCGGCACTGGCGCCTGGCGGAAGACGCCGGCCATGGGTCGTCGGCTATTTCGGGTTGATCCGCGGCGAGGAGACATTCGACCTGATGACCCGGTTGGCCGAGCGGTTGCAGGGGCGCGTGCTGTTCAAGTTCCGCGGCGTTCTCACCACCGTCGACAGCAAGAAGTTCGACGCCGTCCTGCGGCGTTGTCCGAATATCGTCTACGGCGGCCCATACCTGCCTCATCAGGACCTCGAGGAGCTCTACGGCGATGTCGACTTTGCCTGGGCGCTCGACCTCGAACATGCAGACCACAATTCGCGCTGGCTGATGCCCTGTCGCTTCTATGAGGCTGGCTACTTCGGCGTGCCCTGCCTGGCGGTACGCGGCTTCGAGGTCGGGACGGCGCTCGAGAAGCACGACATCGGCTGGACATTCGAAACGCCGCTGGAGGAATCACTCGTGCGATTCTTCGAGCAATTGACGCCGGAGGCCTACGACCATGTCCGCGCGCGCCTGGGTGCGGCGCCTGCAAGCATGTTCGTTGCGGGCGAGGACGTCGCCCGGCTGTGCGCCATGCTTCGCTAGGCCGCTGCCACGGCATCCCTGTTGACCATGACGCAGTCGAACTCCACCAGGCGGAGCGAGCTGTCGCGGCTCACCGCATAGAGGCCGGTGATGTCGAAGCCACGGCCACCGAGGTAGCGAAGCGTATCCATGTAGTCCGGCATGCCCTTGTAGATGCCGATGACCGAAGCTTCGGTCTGCAGAGCCCGGACGGTTGGCAGGCTGTCATCGCCGCCGCGCAACACCTCGATGTCGAAGCCCTGTGTATCGAGCTTCAGGTAGGGTCGGTCGAACCCGAGCCGCTCCTGCAGCACCGGCAGCACTACGTCGAGCGTGCGCACGGTGACTGTCTCCTTTGCACAGGGCACGTTCAGCGCCGCGTAGTCGCGCACCTTGGCATTGTCGGGTTCGAGGAATGAACTGAACTGGTCCGACACCATGACGTTGATCGGCATGGCGCCGTCTTGACTGCCAAGCGCATAGCCTTCGATGTGCCAGTTGCCGTCGTCGCGGCTGCGCTCCCGGAGCAGCTCGACGTGGCGCGCCACGGGCTCGAACGACACGATCAGGCCTTCATAGAGCACCCGCTGGCGCAGGAAATCATGGTACTGGCCGATGTTGGCACCGACGTCGAGGACGCAGTCGATGCGCTGTCTGATCAGCAATTCGCGAAGGTGCAGGGCGAAGTCGCGCTCACGCATCTCGCGCAAGGGCACGATGTCGTAGCCGAATGCCCGGCTGACTTTGAGCACCGAGTCCTTGACGATCTTGAACATGACGTTCTCTCCGCGCGACTTCGATTGCTGTGCTGCAGCATTCTTCAGAGACACCAGCCATGACAGTGATCATTCGGTGGTCCACGGGTCGTGCCAGCGACGCCGACAACTGATTGCACTCGGAACGAAGATTCCGTGGCCAGCACGTGATTCTCCGGCAGCCGCTGAACCCGCCACCACCGATGCCAGCACGCATTGCCTCCATTGAGCAAACAGGGGAAGCATCGGGGTCGGACGGTGTGTTCCCTTGCCTGTTGCTGTTCAATTCGAAAGAATGGGTACTGATCATCTGAAGTTCAGCGTTGCGAAACGACGGGGAATGGATGTCCGGGAGATCTGACGCGCGCACGCAGCGCTGGCTGGCTGGTGGTCTGCTGACGCTTTTCGTATTGATCGACAGCGGGGCCCACGCCCAGACACCGGGAAGCCCCGGCCCTCCCCCACCCCGGCAGGAGCGGCCCGACACGCGACCGCCGGCCGCCCGGGCGGCCGAAAATTATGATGCCGTCGGCATACGATTGGGGAGCTTTCGCCTGTTCCCGCTCCTCGAACTGGACGAGGGCTACAACGACAACGTCTTTGCCGTGCCCGCGGCGAGCGGACCGACCGCCAGCTTTGCCCAGTTCATCAAGCCGGCGCTCGAACTGCGATCGACCTGGGCCAGCCACATGTTGAACTTGTATGCACGCGGCAACTTCGGCTTCTACACGGCCGCGCCCGCCCAGAACTTCCAGGATTTTGCCGTGGGCGGCGATGGTCGCCTCGACATCCAGCGCAACTGGAACACCTATGGCGGCCTGTCGTTCAACCGGGCTCACGAAGATCCCGGCGCACCGAACACAGTGAGCGGCGTCTCCGGCGTCACGGTCTACAATCAGCTGAGCGGCAACATAGGCTACTATCAAAAGATCTCTCGCCTGAGCGGACGTGCCGAGTTCCGTGCCGACAATTTCAGTTACTACAACAACGGGTTGGGGCTGGCGAACGGCGTGGTTCCCAACAACGACCGAGATCGCACCGAACTGCGCGAGTCCCTGCGCGGCGGCTACGAATTCCTCGATGGCTACGAGATCTGGACGCGCGGTACTCTCAACCAGCGTCTCTACATCAATCCCGTCGACGCTGCGGGCTTTGCCCGCAATTCCAGCGGATGGGACCTGGTCGGCGGCATCTCGATCGATGTCGGAGGGCTGACGACGGCCGAACTGTTTGCCGGCTATCTCCAGCAGAACTACGTCGACTCCCGCTTCAAGACCCTGCAGGGCGTGCAGTTCGGCGCGGCAGCCTACTGGAATCCGCTGAAGGCACTGGTGGTGAAGCCCTATGTGCGTCGAACGGTCAACGAGGCGGCCTACATCGGAGACTCGGGATACCTCGGCACGTCGTTCGGCTTCAACGTGAACTATGATGTCCGGCCGAACATCAAGCTCAACGGCCTCGGCGACTACTCGATCGCCGATTACCAGAGCTTCTCATCCTCCAACCGGCTCGACCAGTATTTCACTGTTTCCGCCGGCGTCATGTATCTGCCGGTGCCGGAATTCTTCGTCGGCCCCCAGTACCAGTACGTCAATCGCAATTCGAACCAGCCTGGCCTGAACTATGGCCAGAACGTCATCCTGCTGCGCCTCGGCGCCCGCCTTTAGCGTCCGACGGCCGAGGCGGAAGCCCTCGCAATTTGCCTGGAGATGGCGTCCCAGCGTAGATGAAACCGATAACTACGTTTCCGCTGGAGCACTATGATTAGGTATCTAATTACTGCCTCCAATTCTCAAAACCGCGATGAACTACGAAACCACACTACGCCGTCGGAGCGGACGGTGGCCCGAGAGGATGTGTGGTAGGTGCCCCTGATTGTAAGTCGTTGCGACTCCAGATCGTAGCGGCGGCTGGTCCAGCGAGCAGGCGCTGGGAACAGCGCAGAAAGCGCTGAAGG